>CP104793.1:2767500-3075000 GCA_025916135.1 Rhodobacteraceae bacterium D3-12
CCCGATTATCATACCTCCGGCTCATGGGGGGCGGTCACCGCCGCCGCCGCTGGTGCGCGGCTGCTCAAGCTCGACAGCCAGCAAACCCGCCACGCCCTTGGCATCGCCGAATACCACGGGCCCCGCAGCCAGATGATGCGCTGCATCGACCATCCTACTATGGTCAAAGACGGCTCTGGCTGGGGCGCGATGGCGGGCGTGTCCGCCGCGCTGCTTGCACAATCGGGCTTTACCGGCGCGCCGTCGCTGATCACCGAACAGGCGCAGGACCACTGGGGCGACCTTGGCGCGCGTTGGTACGTGAGCGAGCAATACTACAAACCCTGGCCGGTCTGCCGCTGGGTCCAAGGCCCGGTTGAGGCGCTGCTTGCCCTGCGCTCTGCCCATGGCGTCGCCGCCAGCGATGTCGCCAGCATCGAGATCGAAACCTTTCACGAGGCTGTGCGCCTCGCCACTGCCAGCCCCAAAACCACCGAAGAGGCGCAATATTCTACCTCTTTCCCCTGTGCTCTGGCGCTGGTCCATGGCGATATCCGCCCCGAACATCTGCGCGATGAGGCCCTGCAAGAGAGCGAGACCCTACGCCTGTCACAGGCCACGGTCATGCGCGAACATGCCCACGCCAATGCTTATTTCCCGCAGCAGCGCTTCGCCCGCGTCAGCCTTGGTCTGCGCAATGGCGCACGGCTCAAGACCGACTGGATAGAACCGCGTTGGGGCCCGCAAAATCCGCCCCGCGCCGCCGATCTCGAGGCCAAATACCGCGCCTATGCCACGCCCATCCTCGGCCCCGCCCGCGCCGAGGCGATTGAAACCACGATTGCAACGCTTGAAACGCGGCCCTACGCCGACCTTGGGCAATTGCTCATGGCGCCGACCTGAGGCCGGTTTGGAGGGGTGCGCCTGTGGTTGGGACGGGAGCGAGGGGCCAGCCCCTCGCGCTCCCCGGGATATTTTTGGTCAGATGAAGACACAGAGCGCAAGCCTCAGGCCAGCAGACGCGCCACCACGCCCGGCAGGTCTTCGTATCGCTCAAGCAAGGCTTCCGGGTTGAGCGCGGCCATATCCTCGCCCGAGGGGCCGAAGGTCACAAGGATGCTTGGCACCCCGGCTGCGCGCGCGGTGTTGCGGTCGGTGTCGCTGTCGCCCACCAACAGGCAACGCGCCGGATCGCCGCCCGCCCGCCGGGCCGCTTCGAACAATGGCTCGGGATCTGGCTTGCGCACCGGCAAGGTATCCGCCCCGACCAGCGCCGCGAAGGCATCGCGCACGCCCAAGCCCTGCAACAGCTGATCGGCCAGTCCTTCGGGTTTGTTGGTGCAAATCCCGACGCCGAACCCTTCGGTTTTCAACGCCTCGACGGCCTCCATCGCACCGGGATAGAGCACCGTGTGGCGGTCGATCTCGCCGGCGTAGGCCTCTAACAGCTGCGGATACCAGCGGTCGATCTCGGCCTCATCGGCCGTGCCGATCCGCCCCAGCCCCAGCCGCAGCATCGCCTTGCCGCCGCGCAGCGCCGTGCCTGCATCGCGGCCCGCGTCCAGCACATCGCCCGCGCCCAACGCGCGAAAACACGCATTCGCCGCCGCGATCAAATCGCCGCTGGTGTCCGCCAACGTGCCATCAAGGTCGAAAATCACCGTTCTCATCTGCTCTCCTTTGCGCCGCCTCCGGCGCTTTTCCGCCGCCCTGCGTTACAGTCCGCAATCTATGTTGAACGCCCCGCCCCTTGCCACACGCCCGTAACCGGATAAAACGGGCCACACCGAAAATAACAAGAGAAACCTTGATGAGCACCGCCTTGATCGTCCTCGCCGCTGGCATGGGCACACGGATGAATTCCGACCTTCCCAAAGTCCTGCACAAAGTCGCTGGCGCGCCTCTGTTGGTTCACGCAATGAAATCCGGCGCGGGCTTTGCCCCCGATCGCACGGTGGTCGTCGCCGGTCACGGGGCCGAGCAGGTCGCCGCCGCCGCCCGTGCGTTTGACGAGAACGCCGAGGTTGTGTTGCAAGAGGAACAGCACGGCACCGGCCACGCGGTTCAAATGGCCGAAGACACCCTCAAAGGGTTCACCGGCGACGCCATCGTGCTCTATGGTGATACGCCGTTCATCCGCCCCGAAACGCTCGCTGATATGGCCGCCGCCCGCGCCGCCCATGATGTGGTGGTGCTGGGGTTTGAGGCCGCCGATCCCGGCCGCTATGGCCGCCTTGTCATGTCTGGAGACCGGCTTGAAAAGATCGTTGAGTTCAAAGACGCATCGGATGATGAACGCGCCATAATCCTTTGTAATTCCGGCGTTATCATGGTCGACGCCGGAACGCTCTTTTCCCTGCTGGCCGACGTCTCCAATGACAACGCCAGCGGCGAGTACTACCTCACCGACATTGTCGCCATCGCCAATGCGCGCGGGCTTTCGGCCACCTCTGTCACCTGTGACGAGGCCGAAACCATGGGCATCAATTCGCGCCCGCAACTGGCCCAGGCCGATGCCGCCTTCCAATCGCGCGCCCGCGCTGAGGCGCTTGAAAACGGCGTCACGCTCGAAGCGCCAGAGACGGTCTTTTTCGCCCATGACACCGTGATCGGGCGCGATACGGTGATCGAACCCAACGTGGTGTTCGGCCCCGGTGTGACCGTCGAAACCGGCGCCCATATCCGCGCTTTTTCGCACCTCGAAGGCTGCCATGTCTCGCGCGGCGGCGTCATCGGCCCCTATGCCCGCCTGCGCCCCGGTGCCGAACTCTCCGAAGACGTGCACATCGGCAATTTTGTCGAGATCAAAAACGCCACCCTCGCCGCCGGGGCCAAGGCCAACCACCTCAGCTATATCGGCGATGCCGATGTTGGCGAGGCCAGCAATATCGGCGCAGGCACCATCACCTGTAACTACGACGGCGTGATGAAACACCGCACAACCATCGGCGCGCGCGCCTTTGTTGGCTCCAACACGATGTTCATCGCCCCGGCCACCCTTGGGGACGAAGCGATGACCGCCACCGGCACCGTCTTTACCGGCGACGTGCCCGACGGCGCCATGGTCATCGGGCGCGCCGAGGCACAGATCAAGCCCGGATTTGCGCGCAAATTCATGCAGATGCTCAAGGCCAAAAAGGCCCGGCAATCGAAAGATGAGGATAGCTAAATGTGCGGGATCATCGGCGTTCTGGGCAATCACGAGGCGGCCCCCTTCTGGTCGAGGCGTTAAAACGCCTTGAATACCGCGGGTATGACAGCGCCGGGATCGCGACCCTGAACAACGGCACCCTTGCCCGCCGCCGGGCTGTGGGCAAGCTGGTGAACCTTTCGGATTTGCTGGTGGTTGATCCGCTGGCGGGCAAGGCTGGCATCGGCCACACCCGCTGGGCCACCCATGGCGCGCCCACGGTCGATAACGCCCACCCGCATCGCGCCGGCTCTGTTGCGGTGGTCCACAATGGCATCATCGAAAACTTTCGTGAGATCCGCACCGAGCTGGCCGCCAAAGGCATCGGATTTGTCACCGAAACCGATACCGAAACCATCGCCCTTCTGACCCAGCATTACCTGACCGAGGGGCTCTCGCCGCGTGATGCCGCCGCCAAAACCGTCTCGCGACTGCACGGCGCCTATGCGCTCTGCTTTCTGTTTGACGGCGAAGACGACCTGCTGATTGCGGCCCGCCAAGGCTCGCCCTTGGCCATCGGCCACGGAGATGGCGAAATGTTCATCGGCTCGGACGCCATCGCGCTGGCGCCGATGACAAATCGGATCACCTATCTCGAAGAGGGCGACTTTACCGTCGTCACCCGCCAAAGCGTTGAAATATTTGACAAGACCGGCACCCGCACCAACCGCGAAATCCGCACGGTCAAGACCGAGTCGCCCGCGTCGACAAGGCCGGGCACAAGCACTTCATGGCCAAGGAGATCGCCGAACAACCCGCCGTGATCGGCGCGGCGCTGGCGCAGTACCTGTCCGCTGACGGGCAGAGCATTACCCTGCCGGGGGCAGACATTGACTTCACCGCGATCGACCGCCTCACCATGGTCGCTTGTGGCACGGCGTTTTACGCCTGTCTCACGGCGAAATACTGGTTCGAGCAAATCGTCGGCATCCCCGTCGATGTCGATATCGCGTCCGAGTTCCGCTACCGCGAACCGCCCATCCCGGCACGCACCGCCGCGCTCTTTGTCTCGCAATCGGGCGAAACCGCCGACACGCTCGCGGCCTTGCGCTTTTGCAACGGGCGCGCTGCCACGATCCTCTCGGTGGTCAACGTCCCCGAAAGCTCGATCGCGCGCGAAAGCGATGTCGCCCTGCCCATCCATGCCGGCGCTGAAATCGGCGTCGCCTCGACCAAGGCGTTCACCTGCCAGCTCACCGTGTTGCTGCTGCTCGCGCTCAAGGCCGCCCATGATCGCGGCGTGATGGACGCCGAAACACTGGCCGACCACCTGTCGCAATTGCGCGGCCTGCCCGCCGCCTTCAACACGGCTCTGCAAGACACCAGCGCCATGGCCAATGCCGCGCAGCAATTGGCCGATGCCCGTGATGTGCTCTTTCTTGGGCGCGGATTGATGTATCCGCTCGCGCTGGAAGGCGCGCTGAAACTGAAAGAAATCAGCTATATACACGCCGAAGCTTATGCTTCAGGCGAGCTCAAGCACGGCCCCATCGCCTTGATCGACACCCAAGTCCCGGTGGTCGTCATGGCCCCGCGCGACGGCTTGTTCGACAAGACCACCTCGAACATGCAAGAGGTCATCGCCCGCGGTGGCAAGGTCATCCTGATCACCGACAAAGCGGGGGCGGGCGAAGCCTCGGGCGACGCTTGGATCACCCTCGTGATGCCGCAAATTTCCGATGTGCTCGCGCCCATCCTCTATGCCCTGCCGGCACAGCTTCTGGCCTATCACACCGCCGTCGCCAAAGGCACCGACGTCGACCAACCCCGCAACCTCGCTAAATCGGTGACCGTAGAATGACGCTTGATGACGCCCTCGCCGCCCTGCATGCCCATATCGAACCCGGCCGCGCCGAGGGGCAGGCAAAATATCACAAGCAAACCCGCGTCGTTCTGGGTATCCCCAACCCGGCGCTGAACGCGCTGACCCAATCCTGGCGTCAAACTCTTGAGGTCGAGGCGCGAACCGCCCTCGCCCGCGATCTGTGGAACAGCGATATTTTCGAGGCCCGCATCGCCGCCGCCAAATTGCTGACCCAAGCCCGCCTGCGCCCCGACCAAGGCGCGTGGGAGCTGATCCAAAGCTGGGTGCCGCAATTTGACAGCTGGGCCATCGCCGATCACGCCTGCATGGCCGGTCAGAAGCGCCTGCTCGCCGATCCCGCACGCATTGACACGGTCGAAGGCTGGACCAAGTCCGAGCACATGTGGACCCGCCGAGCAGCGCTCGTCATCACCCTGCCGTGGACAAAACAGAACCACCCAAAAGCGGCAGACCTCGCCATCCGAGACCGGGTGCTGGGATGGGCCGCCGGTTACGTCGATGACCCGGACTGGTTCATTCAAAAGTCGGTGTCTTGGTGGCTACGCGACCTCTCCAAACACGACCCCGCGCGCACCGTTGCCTTTCTCGACACCTATGGCGCGCGAATGAAACCCTTCGCCCGCAAAGACGCCGCTCGCAAACTGCCCTAACGGGCCGTTTTTCGTCACGAAAAACGGTCAAAAATCCTTCGAGGATTTTCACCGCCCACCCGCAGCCGTATCACCCAAAATTTCTCAAAGAAATTTTGACCGAATTCCGCGACGGAATTCGCCCACCGCGCGCTGCATTAACTGAATCCGCCGTTAACCTTTTGCGCCACAACCGGCAGCCGGGAGTCAGCCGGATGTCAGCCGAGAGTCACCCCCCTGACCGCATGCATGCTTCGCGCCATTAACCCGCCTGAACGGCGCGTTTACTCGCTGTAAACATCCACTTCCGGCAATTCGGTCAACGGCGCTTCAATGACCCTGAGCGCGGCCAATGACATACGGCTTCCCGCCGTCGCTGGCCCCTCGATCGGGATCAACTCCAATTGCACCGCTTTGCCATTCGCCGGATACACCACCCGCCCCTTGGAAGGCTTTGAAACCAATGGCGTTTTTATCCAGATCCCCGGATCGCTCGGATCGCCCAACGACGCGACGGTGCGCCCCAGCAACTTGCCCTGCCCGCTGCTCTGCGCCTTTTTGGCGGCGGCCTCGGCGGCTTGCTTTTCTTGCGTTGTCGTGGTGTCAAACTGCGCCACGGTGCGCGCTCCGGCGGGCGGCTTCGCCGCGCCTCCCCCGCTGGCCGGGCCACCGGGCGCACTTGTCCCGCCCCGTCCAAAACCGGGCTATCCGTTTGACTTTTCTGCATAACCCCCGCGCATCCCGCAAGGGTCACCAACACCGTCATCGCACCAATCTCATGTTTCATGCCCCCAACCTATGCCCTTCTTGTGGCGCTATCAATCTCTCTTGAGCCCCCTTGCGCGACCCTTCGCCGGAGCCTAGTCTCGCGGGATCATGACAGCACCCCTGATCGACCCATTCCAGCGCCCGATTTCATACCTTCGCCTCTCGGTGACGGACCGTTGCGATTTCCGCTGCACCTATTGCATGTCGGAAAACATGACATTCCTGCCCAAACGCGACCTGCTCACCCTCGAAGAGCTTGACCGCCTCAGCAGCGCGTTCATCCGCCTTGGCGTTGAAAAACTGCGCATCACCGGCGGTGAACCCTTGGTGCGCCGGGGCATCATGTCCTACTTTCAATCCATGTCGCGCCACCTTGAAAGCGGCGCGCTGAAAGAGCTGACGCTGACCACCAATGGCAGCCAATTGCACCGCTTTGCCAAGGACTTGGCAAGCGCAGGCGTGCGCCGCGTCAACATCTCGCTCGACACGCTCGACCCCGAAAAATTCGCCCGCATCACCCGCTGGGGCAAGCTTGAAAACGTCATCCGCGGCATCGACGCCGCTCAGGACGCCGGCCTGCGTGTCAAGCTGAACGCCGTCGCGCTCAAGGGCTTTAATGAGGATGAGTTGGTCTCGATCACCCAATGGTGCGCCTCACGCGATATGGATCTCACGTGGATCGAGGTGATGCCGATGGGCGAAGACATCGGCGCCGACGACCGCCTCGGCCAATACTGGCCGCTCGAGGATCTGCGCAAGACGCTGTCGAATCACTACACGCTGACCGACCTTGCCGAACGCACCGGCGGCCCCGCCCGCTATGTTAAGCTTGAGGAAACCGGTCAGAAGATAGGCTTCATCACGCCGCTAACGCATAATTTCTGCGAAAGCTGCAATCGTGTCCGCCTGACCTGCACCGGAGAGCTTTACATGTGCCTCGGACAAGAAGACATGGCCGACCTGCGCGCGCCTCTGCGGGCTTCGGAAACCGACGTGCCCCTCGAAGACGCGATTCGCGCCGCGATCGAGCGCAAGCCAAAGGGCCACGATTTCGACTATTCGCGCCAGAACGTCGCCGGCACCATGACCCGCCACATGAGCCACACTGGCGGCTAGAACGCTCCGCTACTGCCCCTTGAAATTCGGATAAAAAATGCCGCCTCAGGCTTGACCCAAGGCGGCTTTTTTCAACGCAAAACCAGAAACTTATGCCGCCGGCATCCGCTTCTCGACAACCTCGGCATACCACGAAGACCCGGCGGGAATCGCCTCGTCGTTAAAGTTATACTTCGGATGGTGCACCATCGCCGTGTCACCATTCCCGACAAGGATGTAAGCTCCCGGACGTTCTTCCAGCATAAAGGCGAAATCTTCCCCCCCATGACAAGCGGCGCTTCCTCGCATCCGCCGGAAATGGACTTGGCCACCTCGACGGCAAACTCGGTCTGCTCGCTGTGGTTCGCCATCACCGGATAGTTACGGTTATAATCGACCGTAACGCTGCCGCCGAATGTCGTCGCAATCCCTTGGCAAATCTCGTTGATCCGCTTCTCGGCAAGGTCGCGCATCTCGGCGCTCATTGTCCGCACTGTGCCCTTCAACTGCACGGTCTGCGGGATCACGTTATAGGCTTTCGATCCGGTCTCGAAGGAGGTCACCGAAACGACAACCCTGTCGATCGGATCGGCATTCCGGCTGGCAATTGTCTGCAACGCCAACACCGCCTGAGAGGCCATGACCGTGGTGTCGATGGTTTCATGCGGCTTGGCGGCATGACCGCCCAACCCTACGAAATCAATGGTGAAAAGGTCCGTGGCGGCAAAAAATGCACCGTCCCGGATGGAAAATGCGCCCACTGGCTTACCAGGCCAATTGTGCATCCCGTACACCTCGTCGATGCCGAATTTCTCCATCATGCCGTCGTCGCACATTTCCTTGCCACCGCCGCCGCCTTCTTCGGCGGGCTGGAAGATCATCACTGCTGTCCCGTCAAAGTTCCGCGTTTCAGAAAGGTACTTCGCCGCACCTAGCAGCATCGCAGTATGCCCGTCATGGCCACAGGCATGCATCGCGCCCGGCGTCTTGGACGCGTACTCCACCCCGGTGTCCTCATGGATCGGCAATGCATCCATATCCGCGCGCAGCCCGATCACCTTGCCGGACGCATCCGACTTGCCCTTGATCACGCCAACAACGCCGGTGCGCCCGATCCCCGTAACCACCTCATCACAGCCGAATTCCTTGAGCTTCTCTGCCACCAAAGCGCTGGTGCGGTGGGTTTCAAACAGGATTTCGGGGTGCTCGTGAATGTCGCGCCGCCAGGCGGTGATTTCATCGTGCAATTCTGCCAATCGGTTCTTTACGGGCATGATCAGTCCTCTCGCTTCATATGGGTTTTAGTCCAGCGGCATCCGCGTCTCGGCCATTTCAACAAACCAACTCGCCCCATAAGGGATCGTCGCGTCGTTGAACTCATAAGCAGGGTTGTGCAGATCGGCGCTGTCTCCGTTGCCAACAAACAGGTAAGCGCCGGGACGTGCAAGAAGCATCTCGGCAAAATCCTCGCCGCCCATCGACGGCTCGATGTCGCGGTGGGCAACGCCGCAGACCGCTTCGGCCACTTGCGCGGCCAACTCCGCTTCCTTGGCGTGGTTGACCAAAGGCGGCGGGCCGGGCAAATGCACCACCTCTGCCTCGGCGCCATAGGCCTCTGCCGTGGATGTGACCAACTGCTCAATCCGCGCTTTCACCTTGGCCTCCGTGGCTTGATCAAACGTGCGCACTGTGCCTCGCAACCGCACAGTGTCAGGGATCACGTTGTAGGTGTCCGTCTCGGTGCGAAAGCCACAAACAGACACCACAACATGGTTCAGCGGGTCGATATTGCGCGACGCAATCGACTGTAATGCCACCACAATCTGCGCCGCAACCAAGGTGGTATCGATCCCCTTATGCGGCATCGCGCCATGCCCGCCCTTGCCCCGCACGCTCACTTCAAACTTGCCCGGTGACGCCATCTGTGGCCCGGCGCGCACGGCAAATTCGCCCACCGGCAAACCCGGCCAATTGTGCATGCCATAAACTTCCTCAACACCCCAGCGGTCCATCAACCCGTCTTCGATCATGGCCAGCGCCCCGCCGCCACCCTCTTCGGCGGGCTGAAAGGCCAACACCACGGTGCCTGCGAAATTGCGCGTCTCGGCCAAATATTTCGCGGCCCCCAACAGCATCGCAGTATGCCCGTCATGGCCACAGGCGTGCATCTTGCCCGGAACGGTCGACGCATGCGCAACCCCCGACGCCTCGTTGATCGGCAGCGCATCCATATCCGCGCGAAAGCCCAAGACCCGGCCCGCGCCCTCGCCTTTGCCCTTGCCACGGATCACCCCGACAACCCCGGTCTGGCCAAAGCCGCGCACCACCTCGTCACAGCCGAACTCTTCCAGCTTCCCGGCCACGAACGCGCCGGTTTCATGCTCTTCAAATCGCAATTCGGGATGGGCATGCAAATGTCGTCGCCACCCTGATACTTCGTCCTGCATCTCGGCAAATCGGTTGCGCACCGGCATTGGTTTATCCTTCCTTCAGGGTCTCAAGCAGGCGCTCCATGAAACGATGCCCCGCATTGAATTGTGCAACAGTTATAAACTCGTCCGGCTGATGCGCCTGCTCAATATTGCCCGGCCCGCAGATCACAGCGGAGTAGCCCGCCTCCTGAAACTGCCCCGCTTCGGTGCCATAGCTGACCACATGGCTGGCGTTGTCTCCGGTTATGCGCCGCACCAGCGCCTCGGCCTCGCTCTCGGCTTCGGGCTTCAACCCCGGAACATCAAAGAGTTCATCAACTTCGATGCGCGCACTTGGGTGGACCGCCTGCATTTCGGCCTCGACCCGGCGCACCTCTTCGTCGTAACGCGCGCGCCACATGTCGCCGCTTTCGCTGGGCACCATGCGAAAGCCCATGACGAATTCACAATCCTTGGCGGTGATGTTGTTCGCCGTGCCCCCGGTGACCGTGCCGACATGGGCGTTGGTCCATGGCGGCTCAAACTGGGCGGCCATCGCATCGGGCGTTTTGGCCATGTTCTCTTGGTTCACCTTGTTGGCCCAATCAATCAACCGCGCGCCCTGCATCACGGCGCTCACCCCGGTGTGGGCAATGCTCGAATGCACCTCGAAGCCGACAACCCGCGTGGCAAGACCAATGCCGCCCTTGTGGCCGGTGACCGCCTGCATCATCGACGGCTCGCCCACAATCACCGCGCTCGCCTTGGGGAGCGGCCCCTGCATTGCGCGGATCATCGGCGGCGCGCCGGTACAGCCCACCTCCTCGTCAAAGCTCAGCGCGATCTGCAAAGGCCGCACCACGCCGCTTTTCTTCGCCTCGACCAAGGCCCAAAGCGCCAGCGCGTCAAACCCTTTCATATCACAGCAACCACGCCCGAAATATTTGCCGTCCCGCTCAACCACCGTGAACGGATCGCTGGTCCATGGCTGGCCATCCACCGGCACAACATCGGTATGCCCCGACAGAATCACGCCGCCTTCGACCTCGGGGCCGACATGGGCGAACAAAGCGGCCTGCGCGTTATCCTCTCGGTAATACCTATGACAGATGATGCCATGGCCGGTCAGATACGCTTCAACCCAATCCACAAGCGGCAGGTTGGAGTCGCGGCTGACCGTGGGAAAGCTGACCAGCTTTTCCATTATTTCATATGGGGTGAGTGTTTGCATGCTTGCGCGTCCCTGTTCGTCTGTCCCTTGGGACAAAAGATGCGCATAAAGTCACGCGTCTATCGCGAACATGCAACCGCAATCGCATCGTCTGCGGCCTGCCCCGCCGTCACCGCTGCGTTATGCGGCACCGGCGCAAAACGAAAAACCCCCGCAGGCCTGCGCCAACGGGGGTTCACATTTTCAAAGCTGAACGCTTGGCTCAGGAATCGTCGGTCGTGGTGATAACGATCGCCAGAGCAACAGCAGCAACAGCCGCAACACCAGCACCAGCCGCGCCCAGGCCAAGACCACCTTGGGTCGAAACGAACGGGTCAGATGTGGTTTTGGTTTTGTCATCAGCCAGCGCCGGAGCAGTAGCGACAACGCTTGCAAGAAGTGCAGCAACAGCAATTTTCTTCATTGGATGTCCTTTCCTATACCATACTATACATGCGCAAACATCCCATAGGATCGAACACACATACAAATCAGCCCTTAAAATAACACAATAATGACGATTTGCAATCAACGATCTGACGCGCGCGCCAATCGGCAAAAACCTGTCGCTCAATAATTCATCGGGTGCCGAGTTTAGAAGTCGCCGACAGCTTCCCTCGGCGCATTGCCTGAACCCCGGATCAATACCCGCTGTCGGTGGTCAGGATGAAATGCCCCGGCGACACCTCTTCATACACCGATGGTTCCGGCTCATAGCTGACCGGGTGAATGGGCGAAGGTATTGGCTTGAAATTCAAATCTTTTTCCGACTTTCTGCGATGAGGATCAGCAATCGGAACCGCCTTCATCAAGGCCTGCGTATAGGGGTGGCGCGGGTCTTCGAACACCGCCCGGCGCGGCCCCCTCTCAACGATCCGGCCCAGATACATCACGCCCACGTCATGGCTCACCCGTTCGACCACGGCCATGTCATGACTGATAAAGAGATAGCTCAGGCCCAATTCCGCCTGCAACTCCATCATCAGGTTCAAGACCTGCGCCTGCACGCTCACGTCCAGCGCGCTCACCGCCTCATCTGCCACAATCAACTTGGGGTTCAACGCCAGCGCACGGGCGATTGCCACCCGCTGGCGCTGTCCACCAGAAAGCTCATGCGGAAACCGTCTCAGGAACGAACGCGGCAGCTCGACCCGGTCGAACAACTTCGTCACCCGGTCATGCAATTCCTTGCTGTTGTTCACCCCGAAATTGCGCAGCGGCTCGGCCACTTGATCCATTAGCTGCATCTGCGGGTTCAGGCTGGCAAACGGGCCCTGAAACACCATCTGCATGTCTGCCCTCGCCTCGCGCAGAGCCTTGGTATCAAGGGCCATCACGTCCACACCATCAAGCGTGACATGCCCCTCCTGTGGCTCGACCAACCGCATGAGCGAGCGCCCAACCGTCGATTTCCCACAGCCCGATTCACCCACGAGGCTAAGCGTGCGCCCCTTCTTCAGGGTGAACGACACATCCTCGACGGCATGAACATTGGCCACCGTGCGGCGGAAAAATCCGCCCTGCACCGGAAAGCGCGTCACAAGGTTTTTCACCTCCAAAAGCGTCTCGTCCGTGCCTTTGATCGGCTCACTGAGATGCCCTTCCGACCCCAACAGCTTCATCGGAGAAGGCAGGTCGGTGCCCGTCATCTCGCCCAAGCGCGGCACCGCCGAAAGCAGCGCCTTGGTATAGTCATGCTGCGGGTTTTCAAAGATTTCCTCGACCGTGCCCTCTTCCACCTTGTTGCCACGGAACATGACAACAACGCGGTCCGCCATCTGGGCCACCACCGCCATATCATGGGTGATAAACATCACCGCCGTGCCGGTTTCACGCTTCAAGCGATCCATCAGGGCAAGGATCTCAGCTTGGATCGTCACATCCAGCGCCGTGGTCGGCTCATCCGCAATCAACAGGCGCGGCTCACAGGCCAGCGCCATGGCGATCACCACCCGCTGGCGCATCCCGCCCGACAATTCGTGCGGGTATTGCTTTAACCGCCGCTCGGCTTCGGGGATGCGCACCTGATTAAGAAGCTCGAGCGCGCGCGCCTCGGCCTGTTTCTTGTTCATCCCCATATGCAGCCGCAACCCTTCGGTCAGCTGCCGCCCGACGGTGAACACCGGGTTCAGCGCCGTCATCGGCTCCTGAAAGATCATACCGATTTCATTGCCACGAATCGTGCGCATCAAACTCTGATCGGTTTTTGACAGGTCAACTTGCTCGCCGTTGCCGCGATCAAACAGCAACTTGCCACCGGCAATCTCGCCTCCGCCGTACTCCACCAGCCGCATCAATGACAGCGATGAAACCGATTTACCCGAGCCTGATTCCCCAACAATACAAACGGTTTCACCGGGGTTTACCGAAAACGACACGTCCTCCACCCCCAGCACCGGACCATCCTTGGTCTGGAATTCAACCCGCAGGTTTTCAATCTTGGCAATGGGCTGATCGAGCATGGTTTTCCTCTGAAATTCTGGCCTGACGGTGATGCTGGGATGCTGAAGGCCCGTGCCGACAAACGCTAACGACAGCGCCCTCACCCTGTCAAACACTTGTCGAATGGTGAAAAAACCGCCTTCCGCGCAGGCAAGGGTTGCTTTTTTGTGCAACTCGCATTGTGATGTGGGGCAGTCGCCGGGGTGGGTGCTGCTGAAACGAGCCGTTGTGCGCTACGTTTAAGTCCACGCTGATCTCGGCCTCAACAAACCAAAACCCGTGCATCGCACGGCAAAAGCGCGGGGCGCTCAACGCCCCGTCCAACAAGGAGTGAACAATGAAAATGAGATCTTTGTTACTTGGCGCTGCCGCCTCGTTCGCAATGGCCCCCGCGGCCATGGCCGAACGTGGCTCAGACGGCCACGTCAGCATCATCTATTGGCAAGCGCCATCGATTCTTAACCCCTATCTTTCGAGCGGGACCAAGGACATCGAATCGGCCAGCCTCGTTCTTGAGCCGCTTGGTCGCTATGACCAAAACGGCGCGCTCGTGCCTTACCTCGCGGAAAGCATCCCGACGGTTGAGAACGGCGGCGTCAGCGAAGACCTGACCACCATCACATGGAAGCTCAAGTCCGGCCTCAAGTGGTCCGACGGCTCGCCAGTTACCTCGGCTGATGTGAAATTCACTGCCGAATACTGCATGCATCCCGAAGGCGGCTGCGCACAGTTGGCCAAATTCGAAGGCGTCACCAGCGTCGAGGCGCTCGACGATCTGACCGTCAAGGTCACCTTTGGCGAACCGAAGCCGAACCCCTATGGCCCCTTCATGGGCGGTCAGTCCCCGATCCTGCAGATGGCCCAGTTCAAAGACTGCCTTGGCTCGAAAGCACCCGAATGCACCTCGGCCAACTTCAGCCCGATCGGCACCGGCCCCTTCGCTGTCACCGAGTTCAAGCCGAACGACGTGATCTCGCTGGAAGCCAACCCCAACTATCGTGACCCGGCCAAACCGGCCTTTGCCACCATGACCTTCAAAGGCGGCGGCGATGCCACTGCGGCGGGCCGTGCGGTTCTGGAAACCGGTGAATTCGACTACGCTTGGAACCTGCAACTTGCCCCCGATGTCATCGCCAAGATGGCCGAAGGCGGCAAAGGCAAAACCGTGGCGGCCTTTGGCTCGCTGGTTGAGCGGATCGAAATGAACATGACCGACCCGTCGCCCGACCTGCCAGAAGGCGAGCGTGCGACCGCCAAGCACCCCCACCCGATCCTGTCGGACATGCGGGTTCGCAAGGCGCTCTCCATGGCGATCGACCGCAACTTGCTGGTTGAAGTCGGCTATGGTCAGGCCGGTCGCCCGACCTGTAACCTCGTGCCTGCCCCTGCGATCTATGCTTCGGACAACACCGACTGTCTGACGCAGGACATCGAAGGCGCCAAGGCTCTGCTTGAAGAAGCCGGTTGGAAAGACACCGATGGCGACGGCATCCGCGACAAGGATGGCAAGAAGCTGGCGCTGCTCTATCAAACCTCGACCAACGCCGTGCGTCAGGACTTCCAAGCCCTGATCAAACAGTGGTGGTCTGAAATCGGCGTCGAAACCGAGCTGCGCAACATCAACGCATCGGTCTTCTTCGGTGGTGATCCGGGTTCGCCCGACACGTTCCAGAAGTTCTATGCCGACGTTGAAATGTATGCCAACAACTTCGACGGCACAGACCCGGAAAGCTATCTGGCCCAGCACACTTGCGACAAGGCGCCCAAGCCCGAAGCACAGTGGCAGGGTGAGAACATCAACCGCTTCTGTGACCCCGAGTTTGACAAGCTGATCATGGAACTAGGTCGCACAGGCTCGCTTGAAGAGCGCGGCAAACTTGGCCGCAAGCTCAACGACATGCTGACCAAGGAAAGCTATGTCGTGGTGCCGCTGGTTGATCGTGGTCGCGTTTCGGCCCACTCCAACAGCCTCGGTGGTGTTGTCCTCAACACCTGGGATAGCGAGCTGTGGAACGCAGCCGACTGGTATCGCATCAAGTAAATGCGCTGACGCAGCCCCGGACATCGCGCCGGGGCTGCGCTTCTCAACACGTCACGTAAACGCCAAAGAACAATAAACAAAGGCGCGCCCGTATGCTGACATTCACAATTCGTCGCTTGGTCCTTGCGATCCCGACGCTTTTGTTCATTTCGCTGGTTATCTTTCTCCTGTTGCAGCTCGCCCCCGGCGATCCGATGGCACAGGTGCCCCTCACCGTCCCCCCAGAAGTCAAAGAAAAGATGCGGCTGGCCCTCGGCCTCGGTGAGCCGATTTATGTCCAGTATTACAAGTGGCTGATCCAGTTTTTCGTGATCGAACCGATGGTTTTGATCGACTGGCTCACAAACAAGGAGGGCTGGCTCAGCTTCCTTCCCGACACCGACCTCTACACGGCCTGCGGCCCCGGCGCGCCCGCCGATTGTGACCTGCGCGTGCTTAGCTGGCAGAACCGCGCACCCGTTATGAACATCGTGGTGCAACGCCTGCCCCAAACCCTCACTGTTGTGGGGTTGAGCTATGTGGTCGGCATCCTCATCGCCATTCCCATCGGCATCTATTCTGCCTACCGGCAATATTCAGTGTTCGACCAGATGGGCACATTCATCACCATGGTCGGCTTCTCGATCCCGCCGTTCTTCACCGGCCCGCTGTTGATCGTGATCTTCTCGGTGAACCTCGGATGGTTCCCCTTTATCTATGACACGACACATCAGGTCACTGATTGGGACAGCTTCGTCTATCAGATCCGGCAAATGATCATGCCGGTGATGGTTCTGGCCATGCAAACCACGGCCCAGATCAGCCGCTTCATGCGTGCCGCGATGCTGGATAACCTCAATCAGGACTACGTGCGCACCGCCCGCGCCAAGGGCCTCTCCGAGGCCATCGTGGTGATCGTCCATGTGCTGCGCAACTCGATGATCCCGGTGGTCACCGTCATCGCGCTCGGCGTGCCCGGCATTTTCGGTGGCGCGATCATCACCGAAGTGGTGTTCTCCGTGAACGGCATCGGTGCCTATCTGATTGATGCGCTGTTTGCCAACGACCTGCCCACGGTGATGACCATTTCCTTCATCTTCGCCATCATGATCGTGCTCTTCAACCTGATCGCTGATGTTCTCTACGGCGTGCTTGACCCGAGGATCCGCTATGACTGAGGCAAACTCCCCCTCAACGCGCTGCAAGAGCCCGAAATTACCCGCCCCCCGCGCAGCCAATGGCGCGATGTCTGGGATCAGTTCTCCCATCACAAGGGCGCATTGATGGGCGGCTGCTTTTTGGTGTTCATCACTCTTGCGGTGCTGTTTGGCGACCTCTTGTGGCAGCTTGAGCCAACCAAGCTCGACATTCGCAACAAGGACATCCGCCCGATCTATACCGTGATCTGGAATAGCGATGCCAAGGTCAGCTGGGCGCATCCGCTCGGCTCGGACAACCTCGGACGCGATCACTTGGCCCAGATCATCGCCGGTGGGCGCACCTCCATGGCCGTGGGCTGGACCGCGATGTTCCTGACCATGCTGATCGGCACGTCAATCGGTGTTCTGGCGGGGTATTTCCGACGGCTCGACGGCATCCTGATGCGCTTCACCGACCTCGTGCTCAGCTTGCCAATCCTACCGCTCCTGCTTGTCGCGGTCACGCTGTTCCGACAACCGCTCATCAAAACATTTGGCAGCCCGGAAGCGGGCATGTTCGTGCTGATCGTCACCGTCATCGGCGTCACGTCATGGATGCAAACCGCCCGGATTGTGCGCGGCGAAATCCTTGCGCTCAAAGAACGCGAGTTCGTCCTCGCGGCACGCGCCGCAGGCACCTCCTCGCGTGGGATCATCTTCCGGCATTTGTTGCCCAATGTGCTCTCACCGATCATGGTGTCGGCCACGCTCGGGCTGGCCACGGCGATCATCACCGAAAGCGCGCTTTCGTTTCTTGGCGTTGGCTTCCCCTCGGATTTCCCGACATGGGGCAAGATGCTGGCCGATGCAGTGCAGCGGATGCAGGAATACCCCGAACGCGTCATGCTACCCGGCGTCATGATCTCGCTCACGGTTTTGTCGGTGAACTATCTCGGCGACGGCCTGCGCGACGCGCTCGACCCGCGCATTCGCGGACGCTAAGACACAGCCAAACGACTCACCGCCGCCCCGGATACAAATTCCGGGGCGCGGCTCGCCCGCTCTCGGGCAAATGCCGCTCATCTGCACAAATTCGCGAATAAGAATACCGACGCAGCCGCGCGTCCCAAGGTGAAACCTGCTCCCAAGCGCGCGCGCCAGCTAAAACAATTTCCCCTCATCCTCACAGCGGCGGAAAATTGTTCCGGGGCTTCGCCAACCCCAACGCTCTCCGCCCCTTGATTACGCCGCGCAACCGGCGCACATCCGGTCCGATTTCGCATAATCCTGCGCGCGCAAGGAGACATCCCATGTTCGAAACTTTCGAGTTCGAGACCCTCACCCCTGTCGGGGCCAGCCTCTATTTCGCCCTCGCACTCGGCGTCGCCTTTGGCCTATTGGCCGAAATCACGCGCTTCTGCCTGCGTCGTGCCATTGTCGGCGCCGACCGGCGACAAGCGGCTGGCACATGGCTCACCGCTCTGGCCGTGGCGGTCGCTGGCACCGGGCTGGCCGTGTGGTTCGACCTGATCTCTTTTGCCGATCACCGCCTCTCCGTGTCCGAACTGCCAATCCTTGCGCTGCTCGTTGGCGGGTTGGCCTTTGGCGTCGGCATGGTTCTGACCCGTGGCTGCGCCTCGCGCCTGACCGTGCTTACCGGCTCCGGCAACCTTCGTGCGCTCTTTGTGATCGTGCTCTTTGCCATTACGGCCCACGCTACGCTCAAAGGGGTGCTTGCGCCGATCCGTACCACGCTTGGCCAAGTCACCCTAAACGTCGGTGAGTATGGGAGCCTCTCGGCCCTGCCCGGCGGCGCACCTGTTTGGTCCACCCTGATCGCCCTTGCAGCGCTTGCTATCGCCCTGCGCTCGGGGATCCGCCCCGGCCAGATGCTGCTGGCCGCCCTGCTCGGCGCGCTTGTGCCGTTGGCATGGGTCGGCACTGGTTATGTGCTGTTTGACGAATTCGACCCGATCGCGATGGAGAGCCTCTCTTTCACCTCGCCCAGCGCCGAAACCTTGTTCTATACAATCGCCAGCACCGCCATCAGCGCAGGTTTCGGTCCCGGCCTGTTTGCCGGTGCCATTTTGGGTGCTGCACTTTCAGCCCTGATCTTTGGCCGCTTTCAATGGCAAAGCTTTGAGAGCCCGCGGCAAACCGGCCGCTACGCGCTCGGTGCTGTGCTTATGGGCCTTGGCGGTGTCCTTGCGGGGGGCTGCACTCTTGGTGCTGGCCTTTCGGGCATTCCAACGCTCGGCCTGTCGGCCTTTGTTGCCATCCTTGCAATCGTCGCTGGAGCGGCCATCGCGGGCCGCTTGCTCAATGAAACCCCTTCCGTATCCGGCGGATCGCAAGCCACACCAACCCCACAACCGGCAGAGTGATCAGCGCCGTCAGCATCCCCTTGTCAAGGTCCAGCGTGGCCTTGACCAGCGGATACAGCGCATAGCTCACAAGGTTTACGGCGTAATAGGACACGGCCACCACCGACAGCCCCTCGACCGTGTGCTGCAAGCGTAGCTGCAAGTCGGCCCGCCGGTCCATGCTGGCCAATAGCGCTTGGTTTTGCGCGCTGCGCTCCACATCCACCCGCGTGCGCAACAGATCCGCCGCCCGCGCCGCACGGCTTCCCATCGTTGCCAATCGCGCCTCGGTCGAACGGACAGTGCGCATCGCCGGATCAAACCGCCGCATCATGAATTCGGAAAAGCTCTGCCGCCCCATGAACCGCGCCTCGCGCAACACCCTGATCCGCTCATGCACCAAGGTCTCATAGGCCTGCGTCGCGCTAAACCGAAACGACGCCCGCGCCGAAAGCTGCTCCAACTCGCCCGAAATACCCAATAGCCGGTCAAGCGTGCCATCCGCCGGTTTCGCCCCCTCGCCCATCTCCTCAACCAGCGCAGTCAGCCCATCCGCCAGCCCGGTCAGCGCCGGAGACAGCGCCCGCGCCCGCGCAAACCCCAACAGCGACAGGGTTTTGTAGGTCTCGATTTCACAAATCCGCTGTACAATTCGCCCCACACGGCGCGATCCCACTGCGTCCTCGACAAACACCGCAAAGCGCAAATGCCCCGCCGGGTCGATCCTGAAATCTCCGGCAATCACTGCCGCGTCATCCAATACCCGGCTCACGGCAAGGCTCTCTGGCACGAACCACTCGCCCAACTGCCGCGCGATTTCTGCATCCTCGCCCTTTTGATCAATCCGGAGCAGCGCCGAAGTCATCCGCTCCCCCGGCGCCTCGGCCAGCCAATCGGCGGGGAAGACCTCAAAATCAGCCGGATCAAACGCCCGTTCGCTCAACCCGTCATAAAAGGCGGTATAGGTCACCACCTCGGTGTGGCTCTCCCATTTCAGCCAATGCCGCCCGATCTGCCCGAAGTAATGCGTTGCCCCCGGTTTCGGATGTGCCGCGCCATGCCGGTCCAATAAGGAGATCAGATGCGCCAAATCCTGCGCGCGATCCCGGCTCGCCGCATTCTCTGGCCGCTTGATACATAAAAACGCCGCCGAACACGGCACGCCGAGCGCCATGAAAGGACGCGCATGCATCTCCCCGGCCAGCTCATATCTCAACGGATGATCTTCCATGGGCACGCTCCGCAGTCTTTGCTCAAAGATACCGCGCGCAACTCATCCCGCAACTCGCCAAATGCGCACAGGTGCGCAAAGAGAGGAAAAAGGGCACCCCAAGGATGCCCCGTTTATGACCGGCCGCCCGTCGCCTTTGCCACCAGATCGGCAAGCCTCAGGCATAAGCCCCTGCCGAATAAGTCAGCTCATAGCTGTGGCTATAAAGCTCGAACACAATCCCAAAGGGATCTTCAACATAGACCATGCGATACGGCTTCTCGTCGGGAAAATACGCCCGCACCGGCATGCGCTGCTTGCCCCCGGCCGCAACAATCTTTGCCAGCAAATCTTCAAGGTTGTATCCTGAATGGCAAAGTGAAACGTGCCGTGCTGCCTGAAGTTCAAATTGTCTTTTGGCGCTTCGTGACCCTCAAACTCAAACAGCTCAAACCCCACACGATCCGCTGTCGCCAGATGGGCAATTCGCATCCGCCCCCAGCCAGCGCCAAAAACGTCCGAGCACATTTGACCGATGTCGCTGTCATCTTCGACAATGGCCGTTGGCTCCATGATGACATAAAACCCAAGAACATCGCGGTAAAACTCTATCGCCCTGTCCAGATCGGGAACGGACAGGCCAATATGGGAAAATGTGCGAGGTGTCGGTTGCATAATGTTTCCTTTGCAAGTGTGTTGGCCGTGATTTAGCTGGATCAACCTCACATTAAAAATTATCATTCTTCATGATTTTGATAATTTTTTGGGAACTCCATGCTCAACGCCACATGGCTCCACACCTTTACGACGCTCTGCGAGACTGGCCATTTCACGCGAACGGCTGACCTCCTCGGGATGACCCAACCGGGTGTCTCGCAACACCTGCGCAAACTTGAAATTCAGATCGGCAAGCCGCTCATCTCGAAAGATGGGAAATCCTTCACCCTCACACCGGCGGGCGAAGCCGTCTTTGCTCTTGGAACCGCGCGACGCCAACAAGAAAGGACCTCTTTGAGGGTATCCAGATCGACGATCCAAACGTCGGCACCATCAGCGTCGGTTGCTCCGGCAGCTTTGCCATGTGGCTCTATCCCCACCTGCTCGACCGGATGCAGCAAGCCCCTGAGCTGGTCATCAATGTCACGGCCGCACCGCATCAGAGCGTCGTGGACTCCGTGCTAAACGGCGCGTTCGATCTCGGCATCATTGCTGAAAAAATCGAACATCCCCGTCTAAGCGCGACGGAACTGGCCCGCGAGGAGCTCTGCTTGGTCGTCCCGCGTTCCCTCAAGGGGCAATCGTTCGATCTCAACCGCCTGAACGCGCTCGGATTTGTCGCGCATCCCGACGGCTATGCCTACGCCGATGATCTCTTCTCTCTCAATTTTCCCAAAGATTACAAAGGCCGCGACAGCTTGCGGGTCAGGGACCTTTGTCAACCAAATCGGCCAGATCCCGATGCCAGTCGCCAAGGGCCTTGGTTACACCATTTTGCCGAAATCGGGCGTCGATGCATTTGCCGGGCGGCAAGACTTGGCAATCATTCAACTGCCAAAACAGCGGCACCATGATCTATGGATCATATCCCGCAAGGGCCGCCGCAAGATCGCACGTATCGCCGCGCTAAGCACCCTGATCACACGCGCCACAAACGCGCTGCGGTAACGCCTCGCAGCGGATCGTGCGAACGCAGCATCCCCCAACAGCAAAGGGCACCCAAACGGATGCCCTTCCACTCTATCTCGTGGTGGAGGTTCAACCGTAGTTCGGCGCCCGTTTCTGCATCTTCGCGGCCACGCTTTCGGCAAATTCCGGCCCCTGAAGCTGGGCTGCAAAATGCTTGGCCTCTTCGGCCATCTTCGCGGCCACGGCCTCACGGTTGTCGCGGATCAATGCTTTGGACAAGACCATCGCCTTGGGGGCCATCGCCGCAACGGCTGCGGCGATCTTTGCCACTTCGCCGGACAATTGCGCATCCTCAAACACCCGCGCCACCAGACCAAATCGCTCGGCTTCCTCGGCGGTGATCACCCGCCCCGCCAGCAACATGTCGTTCGCTATTGCCATGCCCACCGCCGCCGGCAGCAACGTCGAAGACGCCGCCTCGGGCACCAGCCCCAACTGCACAAACGGCACGCTCAACGTCGCGGACGTCGAGGCATAAACCAAGTCGCAATGCAACAACATGGTCAAACCAATCCCGATCCCATGCCCGTTCACAGCGGCAATCACCGGCTTGGGGCATTCACGGATCGCCGCCAGAAACCGCCATACCGGCGGCACCTCTGTCTCGCGGTCGCCCTTGGCAAAGTCATAGAGATCATTGCCAGCGGTGAACATATCACCCGCCCCGGTGATCACAAAAGCCCGCGCCTCGTCATCTTCGGCATAGCTTTCCAGCGCATCGGCCATCGCCGCATACATCGCCTGCGTCAGCGCATTCTTCTTTTCCTCGCGCTGAAGGGTCAGCGTGATTACGCGCCCCTCCCGGTCGATCTTGATATGGTCATCCATGCGGCTTTCCTCCTCGTCTGGCTCCGCCTACACCTCCGGCATCACGCGGGCCAAGTCAAAGGCAACGTCACGGCAATCCGCTTCACAGATCGCATGCGGCAAACACCTCGCGCGCCGCGTTCAACCCATTGATCGCCGCCGGCATCCCGCCATAAACCGCCATCTGCCAGATCACCTCAAAGATTTCCCGCTCACTCGCCCCCGCCGCACGCGTGTTTTCAATGTTGATCTTCAATTGCGGCCCGGTCTGCCCGCCCAAAGCGGTCAACGCCGCAACAGTGCAAAGCTGCCGGGTCTTCAAATCCAGCCCCTCGCGCGCATAAATCCGCCCATAAGCCCATTCCACCAGCGTTTCGGCCATGTCCGGCAGGTCGCCATCATATCGCGCGGCCAACGCCTCTTCCAATCCGGGGTTCATCCCGGCCAGCAACGCCCGCCCCTTCTCCAATGCCTCAGACATCCGCCAATACCTCCGCTTCCAAATCCCGGTAATGCGCCACCTTGCGATCCATCAACGCCAAGGTCTCGCGCATCTTTGACAAGCGCTTGGCAATCTCCGCGCGATGCATTTCCAACATTTCACGCCGCTCGGCATATGTCGCCGCCCCCTGCTGGCGCAGCTTGGCATAGCGCACCCGATCGGCCTGTTTCATACCCGTCGCATTCAGCTGATCCAGAAACCCGATCCAGCCGATTACATCTTCGCCATAGACACGCCGCCCCGCATCATCGCGCATCGGCGGCGCGATCAATCCGATTTTCTCGTAAAACCTTAACGTATCCACGCTCAGCCCAGTGCGCGTGGCCACTTCGGAAATTTTCATAACAAACCCACCTTCCAGATGATTCTGTTCCAGCTTACGAGCTGGAGCGCACTCCAGCTCAAGCATTTTCCGCACCATTCGCATCAAATACCCGCTCCCCCTTCATCTGACTGGAAATATCCCGGGGGCGTGGGGGCTGGCCCCCACTTTATACGGGGTGTGGGGGCTGGCCCCCACTTGAACCTGCGTGTGGGGGCTGGCCTCCACTTTACCCAGCATGTGGGATCTGACCCCCACCTTAACCTCCGTATCGGGCCTGCTCCCACTACGACCTGCGCCGCTTCCCATCATCCAACATCAAAAAAAGGGCGCCCCACCGGGGCGCCCTTCTCCAAACACTTGCTCACGCGCAGGATCAGTCGATCATGCCCAACAGCTTATCAAGGCTCGCCTTGGCATCGCCGTAAAACATCCGCGTGTTCTCCTTATAGAACAGCGGGTTCTCGATCCCGGAATAGCCCGTGCCCTGGCCGCGTTTGCTTACAAACACCTGCTTGGCTTTCCAGCACTCCAACACCGGCATCCCCGCAATGGGAGAGTTCGGATCTTCCTGCGCAGCCGGGTTCACGATGTCGTTCGAGCCAATCACGATCGCCACATCCGTTTCCGGGAAATCATCGTTGATCTCGTCCATTTCCATCACGATGTCATAGGGCACCTTGGCTTCGGCCAGAAGCACGTTCATGTGCCCCGGCAAACGCCCGGCCACCGGGTGGATCGCAAAACGCACCTCTTTGCCCTTGGCGCGCAAACGCCGGGTCAACTCGGCCACGTTCTGCTGCGCCTGCGCGACGGCCATGCCATAGCCCGGAATGATAATGACGCTATCCGCCTCATCCAAAGCACTCGCCACACCGTCGGCTTCGATCGCGATCATCTCGCCCTCGACCTCCATCGCCGGGCCGGAGGTGCCGCCAAACCCGCCAAGGATCACGCTGATAAACGACCGGTTCATCGCCTTACACATGATGTAAGACAAAATCGCCCCCGACGAGCCGACAAGCGCACCCACCACGATCAACAGATCATTGCCAAGCGAGAAGCCAATCGCCGCCGCGGCCCACCCCGAATAGGAGTTGAGCATCGACACAACCACAGGCATGTCCGCGCCACCGATCCCCATGATCAGGTGATACCCGATAAACAGCGCCGCCAAAGTCATCAGGAACAGCGGGAAGAATCCGCCGGTGTTGAAATACCAGATCAGACAGATCACCGAAATCGCCGCTGCCGCCGCGTTGAGCATATGCCCACCCGGAAGCTTTTCTGCAGCCGATGTCAGCTTACCGGCCAGCTTGCCATAGGCCACGACCGAGCCGGTGAATGTCACCGCCCCGATGAACACGCCAAGGAAAAGCTCAACCCGCAGAATGTTCTGCTCAACGCCGCTCTTATGCGCCAAAAGCCCGGCAAAACCGGTCAAGGCGTCACGCTCGTCCAAGCCCATCGCAAGCACGTTGTTCAACTCGATATGCCCGATATAGCCAACGAATACCGCCGCCAGACCGACAAGGCTGTGCATCGCCGCGACAAGCTGTGGCATCTCTGTCATTTGCACGCGCTGCGCCACATAAGTGCCGATGATACCGCCACCGATGATCAACAGGATCGACAAAAGCCAAAGCCCCGAACCGGGCCCGATCAGCGTCGCCACCACGGCCAGAGCCATGCCGACAATGCCATACCACACCGCGCGTTTCGCGCTTTCCTGCCCCGAAAGGCCGCCCAGCGACAGAATGAAAAGAACCGCTGCAACCACATAGGCCGCTGTTGTGAAACCGAATTCCATTATCACGGCCTCCTTAAGATTTCTGGAACATGGCAAGCATGCGCCGCGTGACGAGGAACCCGCCGAAAATGTTGATACCGGCCATAAAGACCGACAAAGCCGCCAGCAGGATCACCAGGAATGATCCCGACCCGATCTGCATCAACGCGCCCAAAATGATGATCGACGAAATCGCGTTCGTCACCGCCATCAATGGCGTATGAAGCGAATGCGCCACGTTCCAGATCACTTGGAACCCGATGAACACCGACAACACAAAGACGATGAAATGCTGCATAAAGCTCGCTGGCGCATAAAGCCCGGCCAGCAGGATCAGCGCCCCACCTATGCCCAGCAATGTCACCTGTTGCTTGGTCTGCGCCTTGAACGCGGCCACCTCGGCGGCGCGTTTCTCTTCCGGCGTCAATTCCTTGACCTCGGCTTTGGGCTTGGCCGCGATCGCCTGAATTTTCGGCGGTGGCGGCGGGAAGGTGATCTCGCCCTCATACGTCACGGTCGCGCCGCGGATCACGTCATCTTCCATGTCGTGATTGACCTTGCCGTCCTTCTCGGGCGTCAGGTCCGTCATCATGTGGCGGATGTTGGTGGCATAAAGCGACGATGCTTGGCTCGCCATCCGGCTGGGGAAGTCGGTATAGCCGATGATGGTCACGCCATTGTCGGTCACAACCTTCTCGTCCGGCACCGTGCCGTCCGCGTTGCCGCCCTTTTCGGCGGCAAGGTCAACAATGACCGAACCGCGCTTCATCGACTTGATCATATCTTCAAGCCACAGCTTGGGCGCTTCGCGGTTGGGGATCAGAGCCGTGGTGATGACAATATCCATCTCCGGTGCCAATTCGCGGAACTTGGCCAGCTGCGCCTCGCGGAACTCCGGGCTCGAAACGCTGGCATAACCACCGGTCGCGGCGCCGTCCTGCTGTTCTTCCTCGAAATCGAGGTACACAAACTCGGCACCCATCGATTCGACCTGCTCGGCCACTTCCGGGCGCACGTCGAACGCGTAAACAACCGCGCCAAGGCTCACTGCCGCGCCAACCGCGGCCAAACCGGCCACGCCCGCGCCCACCACCAGAACCTTCGCCGGGGGCACTTTGCCCGCCGCCGTGATCTGACCGGTGAAAAAGCGGCCATAGTTGTTGCCTGCTTCGATCACCGCGCGATAGCCCGCGATATTCGCCATCGAGGACAGGGCATCCATCTTCTGCGCACGGCTGATGCGCGGCACCATTTCCATGGCGATCACATTCGCGCCCTTGGCCTTGGCAGCCTCCATCCCCTCTTCATTCCCACCGGGATTGAAGAATGAAATCAAGGTTTTACCCTTGGTCAACCGTTTCAACTCGGTGGCATTCGGCTGGCGCACCTTGGCGATAATGTCGGCCTCTTTCCACAACGAGGCGGCGCTCTTGATCACCTGAACACCCGCCTCTTTGTATGCGGCATCCTCAAACCCGGCCCGCGCCCCCGCGCCCGCCTCGATCAGGCACTCATGGCCCAGCTTCTGCAATTGCAGCGCCGAGTCCGGTGTCATGGCGACCCGTGCTTCCCCCTCGAAGACTTCTTTTGGCGTTCCGATTTTCACCTTAATTCATCCCTTTCAGCATCGTAAGACCGCAGCGCAGAGCGCCCGGCCAGAGAATTCCCAGTTTGGTTAACCGCCTGTATGACACATCCGGCTGGCATGTTCGATTGCCCACATGTCGCAACGCGGCGATTCTCCCCTTGCGCAACTTTGTTATCCGATTCAGCCGCTGCATGAAATAAATGCAATGGCTAAATTGTCAAACCCAACGCCGCGTCTTTTGGCAATACCGTGCGAAATCCGCACGGAATTTGCGGCGCAACCGGTCCTCTTCGGGCAGAATAAAGCGCCGCTCGATCCACCACAGGAAAATCGGCACCAACGGCAGGGCCAAAACCGCGTCCCAGCGCAGGATCAACCCGGCCAAGATCAACATATCGCCAAGATAGATCGGATTGCGCGACCGCGAGAAAATGCCCGACTGCACCAGCCGGTCTGCCTCGCGATGCGGAATCACCGTGGTTTGATGGCGGCGCATCTCGTAAACCGCCAGCGCCATCAAAACCAAACCGCCCCCCACCAGAACACCGCCCAGAAAATCGGCAAACCCGATGCCAAAATTCAGCCCAAGTGGCAGATAAACGGCCTGCGCCCAGGCTAGGCCAATGAAAATGCCCAGCCAAACGGGCGGAATATCAATCCATTTCAACATGGCAAAACGCCTTTCTTCCAAGGGCCAAAAGCGCCGTGACTCACCCGTCACGGCCTGTGCTCTGGCTATGGCATGACGGCGCGCCAATGTCGATCTGACGGAACGGCACAGGTTGCACGCGGCCCCGCTTGGGGTAGGCTTGCGCGCAAATCAGGGAGAGGAGACACCAACCATGATGCTCAAAGGAAAACACGCGCTCGTCACTGGCGGCGGCACCGGAATCGGGCTGGCCATTGCCCGCGCTCTTGTGGCCGAAGGGGCCGAAGTGACCATCACGGGGCGGCGTATCGACGTGCTGCGCGACGTGGCCGAACCGGGCATGTTCCCCGCCACCATGGATGTTTCGGACGAAGCGATGAGCGCCGAGGTCATCGACGCCGCCGTGGCCGAACGCGGCCCGATCCAGATTTGCGTCGCCAACGCCGGCATCGCCGAAGGGCGCAAGCTGCATAAAACCGACACCGAAATGTGGCGGCGCATTATGGCGATCAACCTTGATGGCTGCTTCTTCACCATCCGCGAGAGCCTGCGCTCGATGCTGACCACCGATTGGGGCCGTGTCATCGCGGTGTCCTCCATCGCCGGTCTGCGCGGCGCGCCCGGCGCCGGGGCCTATGCGGCCTCAAAACACGGGGTTATCGGCATGGTCCGGTCGTTCTCCGAAGACTTCATGGGCGAGCCCTATACGTTCAACTCGATCTGCCCCG
Organism: Rhodobacteraceae bacterium D3-12; assembly: GCA_025916135.1. Taxonomy (NCBI): domain Bacteria; kingdom Pseudomonadati; phylum Pseudomonadota; class Alphaproteobacteria; order Rhodobacterales; family Roseobacteraceae; genus Phycobium; species Phycobium rhodophyticola. Next base: position 2,795,853 of record CP104793.1, read on the forward strand.
GCTATGTCGACACGCCGATCGTGACGCGCAACACCGACGCCATCGCCAACCGCGCCGGCATCAGCGCCGATCAGGCCCGCGATATGATGGTGCAACAGAACCGCCACAAGCGTCTGATCACGCCCGAAGAAGTCGGCGCCGCCGCGGTCTGGCTCTGCAATCCGCTTTCGGAAAGCACCAATGGCACCGAAGTGCGCATCGGCGGCGGACAGGTCTAGGGTGGGCAACCTGCCCAACTCTTTTGCCAAGGGCTGCGCATGACGCGCGCAGAGTTCAACAGCTTCTGCGCCGCCCTTGGCCCCACCACGCATGTCATGCAATGGGGAAACTCTGACGTTTGGAAAATCGGCGGCAAGGTCTTTGCCATTTGTGGCTGGGCCGAGTCGCGTGACGCGTTCACTTTCAAATGCAGCGACATCGCCTTTGAGGTGCTCCAAGACACGCCCGGCATCCGCCCCGCCCCCTATCTTGCCTCGCGCGGGATGAAGTGGCTTCAACACTACGCGGCACCGGGCCTGTCAGATGGCGACCTCAAAGCGCATATCACCATGTCCTATGAGATGATTGCCGCCGCTCTGCCCAAGAAAAAGCGCGCCGAACTCGGGGTGTGACGGGTGCTGAACGCGTCAGGTGTTGCGCCGCCTTCGGCGTCGCCAGAGGGAGGGGCTCGCTTCGCTCGCCCCCCCACAATAGCTGCCAATGCTGTGGACCCTATTTGGCGGAAACGGGTTTTGCTCCCGTTGGAATGGGTATTTTCTCCATTAAAGAAACCTCAGAAGGGCTCCAATCCTATGCCGTGATGTCTTTTGCTGTGACGATCTCGGCATAGGTGCCCTGCAACGCGGCCATGATCGTTGCATGCACCTGCGGCGCGGGCACGGAAACCTCGTTGAAAACTAGCGATTTCGCAGCGCAAGCGTCGGCGACAACGCGCACCTTGAAGCCGTGATCGGCGGCGGCGCGGGCCGTAGCGTCGATACACATTTGGCTCATCGCGCCGCAGAGCGTTACCGCCGTGACATCCGCCGCTTTGAGCAGGTCAAAAAGGCCGGTGCCGAGAAAACTGTTCGGTCGCGCTTTGGTCAGAACCATCTCACCCTGCGCCGGGGCGACGGCGTCGGCAATCTCGGCACCTTTGCTTGCGGGCCGGAAAAAGGGCGCTTTGTCGCTCGCCATTTCGTGGCGCACATGCACCACCATTTGCCCCGATGTGCGCGCCGCGCTCAGCAGGTGCGCCGCCCGTTCGGCGGCAGCCTCCATCCCCTCAACCGGCCAAAGGCCGCCGGGGAAATAATCATTCTGGATATCCACAAGGATCAACGCATCTTTGCTCATGTCATTTTGCCCTTTCCTGGCATGGTGTTGGTCTGTGACGTGTTTACTTTCGCCGCGACTCTGGCGAAACTGGCATAAACGACACTCATTGTGCGAAAGCTGCCAAAATGCCTGAAATCGCTCTCTTGTCTTATTCCGGCGCGCAGCAGGCTGCGATGCTCGGGCTTCACGACCTGTTCACTCTGGCCAGCGGGATCAGCCGCAAACGCAGTGGACCAGAGCTGACCCTCTCCATGAACACCCCGCCTGCGCAGACGCCGGATATCGCGATCCTGCCACCGAACATGTCGGGCGCGCGCGGCGATGCCGATGAAGCGCTGCTAGACTGGTTGCGCGCGGCGCATGGTCAGGGCGCCGTGCTGGCCTCGGTCTGTGCTGGGGCGTTTTGGCTGGGTCATGCCGGGTTGCTGGATGGGCGCCCCGCCACAACCCACTGGATGCTGGAGGACGAATTTTGCGCCGCTTTCCCAAAGGCCCAACTCTACCCCGAACGCCTGCTGATTGACGATCATGACATTGTCACGGCGGGCGGGCTCATGGCTTGGGTCGATCTTGGCCTGTTCTTTGTTGAACGCCTGTTGGGACCGGATATTGTGACCCAGACCGCCCGGCATATGCTGGTCGATCCGCGGGGCCGCGAACAGCGCAACTGGCGCAGCTTTCGCCCAAGGCTCAGCCATGGCGACGACCGCATCCTCCCGCTGCAACACGCGATCGAATCCGCCCCCGCAGCCGATCATTCGGTCGTTGCCCTCGCCGCACGCGCCCGCCTCAGCCCACGCAGTCTGCACCGCAGGTTTCGTGCGGCAACCGGCCTTACGCCGAATGCCTATGTGCAGGCCCTGCGCATCGAAAAAGCCCGCGGTTTGTTCGAGCGGTCCCGCGATAGCGTCGCCACCATTGCCCGCGCTGTCGGCTACGAAGACACCCCCGCCTTTACCCGCCTGTTTCGAAGCTCTACCGGCCTCACACCGTCAGAGTATCGCGCCCGGTTCAGCGTATCCTCGCCCCCCGCAACAGCCGAGCGACTGGACAGAGCGCGCGTCAGCCGGTAATAGATGCTTTAAGCCTAAAGCAAATAGAGCCATCCCACTCAGGACCTCCCAAAATAGGACCGCCCCATGACCGACTTCGCCACCACCAAATCGCTGTTTCACCTGCCCGAGGGCGTGATTTACCTCGATGGCAACTCGCTTGGGCCGCTGCCCAAATCCGCCACCGCGCGGATGCAGACCACCATGCAGAACGAATGGGGCGAGATGCTCATCACCGGCTGGAACAAGGCCGGATGGATGGAACAACCCACCCGCGTCGGCGACCGTATCGCGCGCCTCATTGGCGCGGAGCAAGGTCACGTTGTCATGGGCGACACCCTTTCGGTCAAGGTCTATCAGGCGCTCGCCTCGGCGCTTGCCATGAACCCGGATCGCAAGGTGATCCTGTCGGATAGCGGCAATTTCCCCTCCGATCTCTATATGGCCGAAGGGCTGATCAAATCGCTGAACCAAGGCCACGAGCTGCGCGTTGTTGCCCCCGAAGAGGTCGCGGCCAACATCACCGAAGAGATCGCCGTGACCATGATCACCGAGGTCGACTACCGCACCGGCCGATTGCACGACATGAAGGCGCTCACCGCCAAGGCGCACGAAATGGGCGCGCTCACTGTCTGGGACCTCGCCCATAGCGCCGGTTCCTTGCCGGTTGACGTTGCCGACGCTCGGGCCGATTTTGCGGTTGGCTGCACCTATAAATACCTCAACGGCGGCCCCGGTTCGCCAGCGTTCATCTATGTCGCACCGCGCCATGCTTTCGCTGCTGCGCCTGCGCTCTCTGGTTGGCTTGGCCATGACGCACCCTTCGCGTTTGAACCCTCATATCGGCCCGGCGCAGGGATCGAACGGATGCGCGTTGGCACGCCGCCGGTGCTGGCGCTCTCGGCGCTCGAGGCGGCGCTCGATATCTGGGACATGACGACAATGGCGGACATTCGCGCCGCCTCGATCGCGCTCACCTCGCGGTTTGTCGACGAGGTCGAACGCCGCTGCCCGATGCTCGAACTCGCCAGCCCGCGCGATCCGGCGGCCCGCGGATCACAAGTGTCGTTCCGGTTCGCCGATGGCTATGCCGCCATGCAGGCGCTGATTGCGCGCGGGGTGATCGGCGATTTCCGCGCGCCCGATATCATGCGCTTCGGCTTCACCCCGCTCTACATCGACGAAAGCGATGTGATCGCCGCCGCCGAGATCGTCGAAGACATCATGACCAACCGCCTGTGGGACACGGATGAATACAAGGCCCGCGCCCGCGTAACATGACCCCGCGCATCCGTCCCTATCACAGCGGCGACAGCGACACGCTCTTTGCGATTTTTGTCGATGCAGTGCGCAATGGCACCGGCGAATACTATGACAACGACCAGCGCCGCGCTTGGGCGCCCGCCACCACGCCGCCCTCGGATTGGTCGGCCCGGCTTGGCGCTTGCGACACCTATGTTGCCCTGTTTGAGGGCGAAATCGCAGGCTTCATTGCCACCACTGCCGACGGCTATGTTGACCTCGCCTTTGTGCGCCCGGCCTTGGCCCGGCGCGGCGTGGGACAGGCGCTCTATGATGCCATGCTGGCGCGTGCGCGCTCCCGCGGGCTCACCGCGCTGACCACCCATGCCAGCCACCTTGCAAAACCGTTCTTTGCCCGCAATGGCTGGCGCGTCGAAACGACCGAACTGATTGAACGCAATGGCGCAACGCTTGAACGCTTCGCCATGGCGCTGGACCTCTCGCCTCTGCGTTGATCCATCCGGGCGACACAACCTCCCCATGAGAACGCGACCAAACTGTGGCGATCCCCACAGGCATCGAACCAATTACGTCCATTTTAGGCCAATTGTGCACGAATTAACCTAAATAACCCCGTAATCACGCCCCACCGCCTTTGTATCCATTTGCGAAACAAACCGCCCCAAAACCGGGGCATTGGCGGTTCTGATGCAAATTCAGCCGCCATCCGAGGAACGCGGAGCAGCGATATGGCGACGATGGTAACCGGGCTAGGCGGCCCTGCCGGATACGGTGAAGGGGTATTCTCCACCACCAGCAAAGACTCCGGCAACAATGACGACGGCTCCATCGCTGTCGATGTTACATCCGTCTTCGGCGCCGGCGGGATCGAATTTTACGGCACCTCCTACACCGACATCTACGTCAACTCGAACGGCAATATCTCGTTCGGGGGGCCCAACACCGCCTATTCGCCCAACCTAGCGGGCACGTCCAACCCTGTGATCGCCGCCTTCTGGGGCGATGTGAACATCAATTCCAGCGGCGAAATCTATTGGGATGTCGACCCGGCCAACGGCACCGTCACCATCACATGGGACGGTGTTGCGCCCTATTCCGGCTCTGGCACCAACTCGTTCCAACTGGTGCTGACCGCGACGGGCGACGGCAATTTTACCACCGAGTTCATCTACGAAGACATCAACTGGACCAATGGTGGCTCGGGCAACGCCCAGACCGGCTTTACCGATGGCGGCGCCAACGACACGCCGCTCGAAGGCTCGGGAAATTCCACCGCGCTGGCCAATTACGAAAACAATGATTTCGATAATGGCGACCCCAATGGCGCCTACAGTGTGAATTTCGTCAACGGCGAACCTTACGCAGGCGACGGTGTCGTGTCGGGCACCGGCGCGGGCGAGGTCATTGACGGCGACTATAGCGACAGCGACGCAGACCAAGTTGACAGCGGCCTGGGCACCGGCACCGACAACATGGATGACAGCATCGAAGCGGGCGGCGGTGCTGACACCGTTTACGGCGGCACCGGTGGCGACACGATCCTCGGCGAAGCCGGTAACGACGTGCTCTACGGCGACTACGGCGGCGTTGGCGAGACCGGCAGCTACGATTCTGAATACCTCGACTGGAGCGCCGCCGGTTCGGATGAAGCCAACATCGCCAGCGGCTTCACCCAGAACACGGGCGAGATCGACGTCACCGTCTCGTTTGACAATGATGGCAACAACAACCCGCTGTTTCAGGTCGAAAGCACCGACAATACCTATGTGGCAAGCGGTGAACCGTTTGATGCGAACTCCTCGCTCTACCTCTATGGCAACGGCGATGGCGCAACCTCAACCACCACGATCGACTTCGCGGCAAGCACCGGCAGCAATGGCACCGGCGAGGTGCAAAACGCCAGCTTCCGCATCAACGATATCGACTGGGCGTCTGGCAACCACCAGGACACGGTGACAATCAACGCCTATGACGCCGACAACAACCCGGTCACCGTCACAATCACCGAGAGCGCCAACGACAGCGTCAGCGGCAACACCATCACTGCCGGCAACGTTGGCGAAGACCAGGACGACGCCGGCGGCTCTGCGCTGATCGAAATCGCCGGGCCGGTGTCTTCGATCGAAATCATCTATTCCAACGGCTCTAGCGGCACCCAAGCGGTCTGGGTTTCGGACGTACATTTCGAACCCGTGGTCGATCAGCCCGGCGACGACTCGATTGATGGCGGCGCGGGCAATGATGCGATCTTCGGCGAAGCCGGCGACGACACGCTGCTCGGTGGGCTGGGCGATGACACGCTGACCGGCGGCGACGGCAATGACCTGTTCTACCTCGCCGAAGGCGACAGCGCGATCGGCGGAGAGCGCGAGGATACGTTCATCCTCACCGATCTCGGCGAAAGCGGCAGCGACACCATCACCATTGATGGCGGCACCACTGGTGAACCGGGCGGCGACACGCTCGACCTCAACGGGGTTGCCGACCGCAGCACGCTCACCTTTTCGCCCTCCGCCGGTGACCCGGATGCGTTTGACGGCTCGGTCACCCTGCTTGATGGCACGGTCGTCAACTTCAGCAATGTTGAGAATATCATCTGCTTCACCCCCGGCACGATGATCGACACGCCCACCGGGCCGCGCGCAGTGGAAACCCTGCGCCCCGGCGATCTGGTCCTGACCCTTGATGACGGGCCACAACCGCTGACATGGGCGGGCAACAGTACGGTTCCGGGTGTCGGCGACCACGCCCCGATCCGTATCGACCCCGACCTTCTGCCCGGCGCAACCGCCGCGCTGACCGTGTCGCCGCAGCACCGCATCCTGATCGACGATTGGCGTGCCGAGCTGATCTGTGGCGCGCAACAGGTGTTCGTCGCCGCCAAACATATGCTCGGCCTCGACGGGGTCAGCGCCACACCGGCAGCGCAGGTAACCTATATTCACCTGATGTTTGACCGCCACCAGATCGTCACCGCCAATGGCTCCGCCAGCGAAAGCCTGCACGCCGCCGAGCAAAGCCTCGCCGCTCTCTGCCCCGAGGCCCGTGAGGAGTTGTTCACCTGCATGCCCGAATTGCGCGACAACCTTGCCGCCCATGGCCCCACTGCACGCACCTGCCTGAAAGCATGGGAAGCGCGCCTGCTGCTCTCGCGGCTCTACCCCGCTGCCCAAACAGACAGGGCTCTGGCTGCGTGATCTCGATCACGGCTCTCGGGCTGTTGCGCCGCATCGGCACAGGCCCCTAAAACTTGCATTAAGTTGCGCTGATAAAGTCGTCTGGCCCTCAGCATACCTGGCCGCCGCTACATTCCTGGCCGCCACAATGAACAACCGACAGTCAAGCCGAGCGTAGCATCGCCCCGCCGACACGCGCCGCGCGCCACGCCTGACAGGCCGCGCCAAAGGCTTCGAACAAGGGTCGCGAAACCGGATCGGCGGTCGCGTTCCATTCGGGATGCCACTGCACCGACAATGTGAACCCCGGCGCGTCCTTGATGAAAATCGCCTCCGGCGTGCCATCCGGCGCATAGCCATCAATCACCACCCGCTCTCCGGCGCGGGCAATCCCCTGCCCGTGCAGCGTGTTGGTCATCACCTCCTGCGCGCCCATCAGCTGGTGGAACACACCGCCTTCGCTAAAGCTCACGGTATGGCGCAACGCGAATTTCTCTTCCAATGTGCCATCGGGCGGCATCCGGTGATTGTCGCGCCCCGGCAAATCGCGGATCTCCGGGTGCAGCGACGAGCCGAACGCCACCGCCACCTCCTGAAACCCCCGGCAAATCCCCAAAAACGGTTGCCCGCGCTCGGCACAGGCCCGCACCAGCGGCAGCGTGATCGCATCCCGCCCACGGTCAAAATCGCCATGCGCCGGGGTGGCATTCTCGCCATATTCCTCAGGGTGAACATTGGGCCGCCCACCGGTCAGGACAAAGCCGTCACACACCTCAAGCAGTTCATCCACCTTCACATACCGTGGATCCGACGGGATCAACAACGGCAGGCAATGCGCCGCATTCGCAACCGCGTCCGAGTTCATGGCCCCCCCGGCATGCACCTCATAGGTGTCGTTGATCATGTGCTGATTGCCGATAATACCCACAACGGGACGAGTCATATGATCCTCTTGGCGTCAGGTTTTCGTATGCGCCCTTGATAATATGACATTGAGATGAATGAAACACCAAAGCGTGCACCGCTCCCCTACGTTCCCGCACAGAAGACCCCGCCCTGCCCATTGCTTAGGCAACAGCCTCCTCGCGCACTGTCACGATCGCCTGACACCCATCGTCCCCCGCGCCACAATAGGAATGCTCGAACCCCGCCTCGAAATAAACCGAGTCGCCCGCCTCAAGCCGCGTCTCGCCACCGTGGATGCTCAACATCATCGCCCCGCGGATCACATAGATCAGCTCAACACCCTCATGGGCATGCGGCACGCTCGCCGCGCCCCCGGCCGGAAACTCGGCCAGATAGGCGCTCAACTCGGCATCCGACACCGGAAAATCGAGGCTCTCGAAATAAAAGGCCGGTTTGCCCTGCATCGTATCGGGCAGACGCAGCCGGTCTTTTGCGCGAACCACCTCCATGATTGGCCCCTTGCCCCCGTCGACAAAGAAATGATCCAGCCCGACACCAAAGACCAACGCAATGCGCAACAATGTCGGCAAGGTGGGAAATATCTGCCCCCGCTCCAGCTTGGATAGCATCCCCGCCGACAGCCCCGTATGCGCGCCCAATTGCGCCAGCCCCAGCCCTTTGGCCAGCCGAAGCGCGCGATCTTCTGCCCGATTCGGTAAGTTCCCAGCCCTTCGCTCAAGGTATCAGTGATCATTTCTGTGCCTTTCATTTCCTCACAGGCAAACCTGCTGAGTACAATTTTCACGAGATGACAAAATCTATCTCATCACGAATATATTCCTTGTGTGCAACTAATTTGCACATCATTCAAGACTCACAAGACAGCAGTTCAATCCACGCTCGAATGACCCTCTGGAAAGGAACCACCATGAAACTCTCCATCCCTTCGATCAAAGATTTCGCCCTTGTAGCGGGCCTGTCCCTCGCGCCTGTTGCCGGGTTTGCGGCAGACGCTGACATCATCGACACCGCTGTCGGTGCGGGCAACTTCACAACCCTCGCCGCCGCGCTCACCGCTGCCGGTCTGGTCGACACGCTCAAAGGTGACGGTCCCTTCACCGTGTTCGCGCCCACCGATGCCGCTTTCGCTGCCCTGCCCGAAGGCACGGTTGAAACGCTGCTCAAACCCGAAAACAAGGACAAGCTCATCGCCGTGCTCACCTATCATGTGGTGCCGGGCAAAGTGATGTCAGGCGATCTGATCGACGACATGAAAGCCGCCACCGTCCAAGGCGGCGACATCACGATCGACCTCGACAATGGCGCCATGGTGAATGACGCCAAAGTCACCGCCGCCGACATCGCCGCCTCCAACGGTGTGATCCACGTCATCGACAAGGTGATCCTGCCACCGGCTTCCTAATCGGCCGGACAGCAGCGCGCGCGGCGCCGCTCTCCCCCTCGCGTCGCGCGCAACTTTCCCTTCTCTCAAAAGAACCGGCATACCCCCATGCGTCTCCTCACCACCATCACTCTTGTGTTGCTCATCATTGGCGGTCTCAACTGGGGCTTTGTCGGCCTGTTCGGCTTTGATCTGATCGCCGCCATCTTTGGCGAGGGGGCGATCGTGTCGCGCATTTTCTATACGCTCGTCGGGGCCTGTGCGATCTACCAGACCGCCATTGCCCGCGATCATCTGAACGCGCTCACCTAAGTCGCGCGCCACAGGCGTACCAGCGCACAATCACGTGCGAAGCGCCCCTCCCGTCACGCGCCCCATTGCAGCGCCCCACCCGCCTGATAAGGTCGCCCCAAACGACACCCCATCAGGAAGAAGGCCCCGCGATGAAAGACGCCGCACCGCAAACCATCTATCTCAAAGACTACACGCCCTTCGGCTACACCGTCGAACATGTGGCGCTGACCTTCCGCCTGCATCCCACCGGCACGCGCGTGCTCTCGACCATCCGCTTTGCCCCCAACCCGGCGGCCAGCGACACACGCTTTTTCCTCCACGGCGAAGAGCTGACCCATATCTCGACCCGCATCGACGGCATCAAAACGCCCGCCCGCACCGTTCCCGGCGGCATCGAACTCGACGTGCCAAACGCCCCCTTCACCTTCGAAGCCGAGGTCGAGATCAGCCCCTCAACCAACACCGCCCTCGAAGGTCTCTATATGTCCAACGGCATGTATAGCACCCAATGCGAGGCCGAAGGCTTTCGCAAGATCACCTACTATCCCGACCGTCCCGACGTGATGGCCCCCTTCGATGTGCGCATCGAAAGCGATCTGCCGGTGCTGCTCTCCAATGGCAATCCCGGTGCGTCGGGAGCGGGCTTTGCCGAATGGTCCGATCCGTGGCCAAAACCTGCCTATCTCTTTGCGCTGGTTGCCGGTGATCTTGTCGGCCCTTCGGACACGTTCACCACCCGCTCCGGCAATGTCGTCGACCTCAACATCTATGTGCGCCCCGGTGACGAGGGCAAATGCGCTTTCGCGATGGAGGCGCTCAAGAAGTCGATGACATGGGATGAACAGGTCTATGGCCGCGAATACGATCTCAATACGTTCAACATCGTTGCGGTTGATGATTTCAACATGGGCGCGATGGAAAACAAAGGGCTGAACATCTTCAACTCCTCCGCCGTTCTGGCCAGCCCCGAAACCTCGACCGATATGAACTTCGAGCGGATCGAAGCGATCATCGCGCATGAGTATTTCCACAATTGGACCGGCAACCGCATCACCTGCCGCGACTGGTTCCAACTCTGCCTCAAAGAGGGGCTGACAGTGTTCCGCGATGCCCAGTTCACCTCCGATATGCGCTCTGCCCCGGTAAAACGCATTGAAGACGTGATTGCGCTGCGCGCCCGCCAGTTCCGCGAAGACAACGGCCCGCTGGCCCACCCGGTGCGCCCCGACAGCTTTGTCGAAATCAACAATTTCTACACCGCCACCGTTTATGAAAAAGGCGCCGAGCTGATCGGCATGTTGAAAACCATTGTCGGGGATGATGCCTATTACAAGGCGCTCGATCTCTATTTTGAGCGTCACGACGGCGACGCCGCCACCATCGAAGACTGGCTCACCGTGTTCACTGATGCCACCGGGCGTGACCTCGAGCAGTTCAAACTCTGGTATGAACAGGCCGGAACGCCCCGCCTGTCTGTGAGCGAAGCCTTCAACGACGGCACCTATACCCTGACGTTCAAGCAACAAACGCCGCCCACGCCGGGTCAGCCCGACAAAGACCCGCGCGTCATCCCCATCGCCACCGGCCTGCTAAGCCCCAATGGCGACGAGCTGCTAGAAACCATCACCCTTGAAATGATCGAAGCCGAGCAGCGCTTTTCCTTCAGCGGCCTCGCCGAAAAACCCATCCCCTCGATCCTGCGTGGCTTTTCCGCCCCTGTGATCCTTGAGCACACCAGCGATACAGCCACCCGCGCCTTTCTGCTCGCCCATGACACCGATCCGTTCAACCGCTGGCAGGCAGGCCGCGACCTCGCCCGCGACACGGCGCTTGCGATGATCCGCACCGGCGCGGCCCCGGAAACCGCCTATCTCGACGCGCTCCACAGCCTGATCCGCGACGACGCACAGGACCCCGCGTTCCGGGCGCTCTGCCTCGCCCTGCCCTCACAAGACGAACTGGCTCAGGCGCTGTTCGACGCCGGTGAAACCCCCGATCCCCAAGCCATCTGGGAGGCGCTCGAAACCCTGAAACAGGCCCGCGCCGAAGCGTTTCAGGACACTGCGACCCGGCTCTATGCACAGTTTCAGGTCACAGAACCCTTCGCCCCCTCCGCCGAACAGGCCGGTGCGCGCAGCCTCGCCAATGCCGCCCTCGGTCTGCTCAACCGGCTCGACGGTGGTGCCACGGCGCAGCGCCAATTCGACAACGCCGACAATATGACCCAACAGCTTGCGGCGCTGAATGCGCTGATCTCTGCGGGCAAGGGCGACGCCGCCACCGCCGCCTTTTATACCCAATGGCAAAACGACCGGCTGGTGATAGACAAATGGTTCTCGGCCCAGATCGTCGGCGCTCTGCCCGAAAACGCGGCCCATGTGGCGCGTGCGCTCACCAATCACCCCGATTTCACCATGAAGAACCCCAACCGCTTCCGCGCCACACTTGGCGCTCTGGCGATGTCACCCGCCGGGTTCCACCATGCCTCGGGGGCGGGTTATGAATTGCTCGCGGACTGGCTGATCAAGCTCGATGCGCTCAACCCACAGACCACCGCCCGGATGAGCACAGCTTTCGAAACTTGGAAACGCTATGACGCCGACCGGCAGGCCAAAATCAAGGTGCAGCTTAAGCGCATCCTCGCCACCCCCGACCTATCGCGCGACACCACCGAAATGATGACCCGGATTCTGGGCTAACCCCCATCACGGTCGAACTCAAACCCAAGGTCAGGCCCGCCCCAATGGACAGGCCTGACCGAGCGTCTCAAGCAGCATTCCCCGCAAATTGGCAAGGTCGGCGAGCGTCTCGTCGACCTCGCTGATTTTGTCGCACAGCAAATCCGCCACGTCCTCCGACGCCACATCGCGCATCCGCATCTTGCCCCGCGCGCAGCCTTTGCCTAGGCTCTCTGCAAGCTATTATGTTTGTAAAAGGTGCTCCCCCCATGCCAGTCCTGATCGCCATCATCGGCGCCATTACCGCCGTTGCCTTCTTTGTCCTGCGCGCCCGCAACGCGGCCAATGCGGCGGGCGACCTTGTTGATATGGCCAACGACGTGCGCCTCGCCGCGCGCCGCTTCGGCTTTCGGCGCAAAACCAACCTCCATCCCGCTGAATCAATCGAGGATCCCAACATCGCCATCACCGGCGTCGCCTCGGCATTTCTCGAACTCGATGACCTGCCAACCTCGGGGCAACGCACCGCCCTTGTCTATGCGATGCAGGACACCTTCGGACTGTCGGCACAAGACGCCGATGAACTCGCAATCCTCGGGCGCTGGATGGTCAGCGAATGCGGCTCTCCCGACGCCGCGATCTCACGGCTCACCCGCAAACTGATGCGCCTGTCTGGCCAAGAAAGCTTTGCACCGCTGCTCTCGATCATCAATGCGACACTCACGTCGGGCGGCGGCGCCGGGCTGAACAACAAGCAGAGAGAGGCGCTCGACGATGTGAAACGCGCCTTCCGCATCTCATGAGCACGCCTGCACGCAATACCGTCCTCATCACCGGCGGCTCTGCCGGTATCGGTGCTGCCTGCGCCCGTCATGCCGCGTCCAAAGGGCGCAACGTGATCCTCACCTACAACAGTGACCGCGCCGGGGCCGACGCCGTCGCATCCGATGTCATCGCTGCAGGACAGTCTGCGCAGGTCATCCGCTGCGATGTGAGCGACTCCGCCCAAATCGACGCGCTGTTTGCGGCCATAGACCCCGCCACGCCGATCGACCTTGTAAACAATGCAGGGATCGTCGCGCCGACGGCTTCTGTGAACGACCTGACAGCAGAGCGGCTTACGCAAATCTTTGCGGTCAACGTGGTCGGCGCGATCCTCGTCGCGCGCGGCGCAGTGGCGCATATGCGCCGCGCCCCGCGCAGCGGCCATATCGTCAACATCTCCTCGGCGGCGGCGCGGCTCGGATCGGCCAACCTCTATGTCGACTATGCCGCCTCCAAAGGCGCGGTAGACACGTTTACCACCGGCCTCTCCGGCGAACTGGCGGGCGAAGGCATCCGCGTCAACGCCGTACGTCCGGGTATGGTTTTAACCGACATCCACACCAAAGGCGGCGAACCCGACCGCGCCCAGCGACTGGCCCCCACGATCCCGATGCAGCGCCCCGGAACAGCGGCCGAAATCGCCGCGTCGGTGATCTGGCTCTTGTCCGACGAAGCCTCCTATGTCACCGGCGCTTTCCTCGATGTCTCGGGCGGACGATGAACGCTCCGCCGCCGCCCTATCGGTTTGAAAACCGTGGCCGGTCACGCCGCGCCATGATCACACTGGCTTTGATATGGAGCGCGCTCGCCGCGCTCACCGCCCTGATTGACCTGTCACTGTGGATCGGAGGCGCGGTCTTACTGCTCAGCCTGCCCGCAGCTTGGGAAGTGCTGCGCGACCCCCGCTCGTCTCTCACACTCGACACAGACACTCTTGCTTGGACCAGCGCCCGTTTCTCCGACAGCCTGCCGCTTCGCCAAATCCGCAGCGTGCGGTTTGACACCCGGCTGGACCTGTCGGTCAAAATGACACTGCTGCTGACTGATGGGCGCAAAATTCGCCTCCCTCACGCCTGCGCCCCGCCCCATCGTAGCTTCGAAGCGGCGCTAAAGACGCGTGGCATCGCGACCGAACGACACCACTTCACTCTGATTGGCTAAGGCGTTGCGCCGCGCTGCGCACGTCAACTGTCCGAGGGCTTGCGCCGCGCTTCGTGCGTCGACTGTCAAAGGGTTTGCGCCGCACTTCGTGCGTCGGCTGCCTGAGGTTTTGCGCCGCACTTCGTGCGTCGCCGGGGGGCCTCGCTTCGCTCGGCCCAAACGACCCCGTAGAATAGAGCACTATTTGCCACCGCTGGTTTTTGAGTAGAGGTCGGGGATTTGGGTATTTCTCCAATGACAGAAACCACCCCCCTCTGTCATGGCACAAATACCCACTCCCAGAGTTGCGGCAAAGACAGGCTCACCCGGAGCAGCCCCCTTTGACCCGTGGGGTGGGCAAGAGTGGCGCAAGAACCTTGGCGAGGCGGTGGCTTGGGTGGGAACGGGTCAAAGGGGGCTGTTCAGCCCGCCACCAAACTGCCGTTCTCCATGCGCAATACCCGGTCCATGCGCGCGGCGAGCTCCATGTTATGCGTCGCGATCAGCGCCGAAAGGCCGGTGCCGCGTGCAAGGTCGATCAGCGTCTCAAACACCGTGTCCGATGTGCCGGGGTCAAGGTTGCCAGTCGGTTCATCCGCCAACAACAGGCGCGGCGCATTGGCCAGCGCACGGCAAAACGCCACCCGCTGCTGCTCGCCCCCTGACATCGCCGCCGGTCGGTGCCCGGCACGCTCTGCCACGCCCACCCGCGCCAACAGGTCATTGGCCCGCAGCTCTGCCTCGGCCCGCGCGAACCCATTGGCCAGTTGCGGCAACACCACGTTTTCCAACGCGCTGAACTCCGGCAGCAAATGGTGAAACTGGTAGACAAAGCCCACATCCTGCCGCCGCACCGCCGTGCGCCGCCTGTCGCTCAGCCCGCTCATCTCCTGTCCGGCAATCCGCACTGTTCCGCTATCGGCAACATCCAACAGCCCGGCAATATGCAGCAGCGTCGATTTCCCTGCCCCCGACGGCGCCACCAGCGCCACGATCTCGCCTGCATCAAGCGACAGGTCCACACCCGCCAGCACTTCAACCGCATTCGGTTTGCCCCGGTTGTAACTCTTCGTCACGCCGCGCAATTCCAGTATCGGCTCACTCATAGCGCAACGCCTCCACCGGGTTCATCCGCGCTGCACGCCGCGCCGGAAATATCGTCACAATGAATGACAGCCCCAAGCTCAGCCCGACAGCCGACATCACGTCACCCATCTGTAATTTCGCCGGCAGGTAATAGATCCCGCGGATCGACGGATCCCACGCCTGACCGCCCGACATCCAGTTCACAAACCCGAACACCTGATCAATATAGATCGCAAAAAGACAGCCCAGCGCCACGCCCAAAGCCGTGCCGATGATCCCGGTGAACGCGCCGCAAATAAAGAACACCCTGAGCACCGAACCCTCGCTCAAACCCACGGTGCGCAAAATGCCAATATCGCGCCCCTTGTTTTTGACCAGCATGATCAACCCCGACACGATGTTCATCGTCGCGATCAGCACCAGCACCGACAGGATCACGAACATCACGTTGTCCTCAATATCCAGCGCGCGCAGGAAGGCGCCCGACGCGTCCCGCCATGTCCACATCAAGGCCCGCTCGCCCGCGGCGCGGATCAACGGCAAAGACAGCGCATCCACCGCCTCGGGCGTCGTGACCATCACTTCCAATTCATCCGCCACACCCTCGCGATTGAAGAACTGCTGCGCCTCACTAAAAGGCATGTAAACCCGTGTGCGATCAATGTCATAGCGCCCTGCGGTAAAGATATAGACCACCTCGTACGCCTTGACCCGCGGCGAGGTGCCAAAGGCGGTTTTCACACCGTTCGGGCTGATCACCTTGATCCTGTCGCCCACCGACACGCCCAATTCCCGCGCCACGCCCGACCCGATGGCGACGCCCTGCGCGAACCTGTCAATCTCGCCCAGCGCATCCTGCGGGTCGGCCACGCGCGGAATGGTCTTGAGGTTCTCTTCGCTGATCCCGAACACCTCGATCCCGGCGTTTCGGTTGCGGGCATTGGCCATCACCTGCCCCTTGATCAACGGCGCCGCCCGCGTCACCCCCGGCACGGCACGCACCCGCTCGGCCATAGCCTCGTAATCCTTGATCGTGCGGTCGCTGCGTTGGGTGACCGGATCAACCTCGGCCGAGTTATAAATCGTCACATGAGCATTGGCGCCCAGAATGGTCTCAACCAATTCCGAGCGGAAACCGGCACGCACCGACAGCGTTGCGATCAAGGCCGCCACGGCCAGTGTGATCCCGATCAGCGAGATCCACGTCATCACGCTCACGCCGCCTTCGGCACGGCGCGCCCGCAGGTATCGCCACGCGATCATGAATTCAAACGCCGCAAAAGGGGGGTCTTGCCTGCCATGCCTGCTCCGATGGTCTTGGTTGGTCGCAATCTGCGTTGCGGCGGGGCTTAGGTCAAGCCGAAGTGGCCGCCAGAGACCCGCGCTCTGCGGGCTTACGGCGTGCAAACGCCGCCCGGATCACCGCAAGCGCCCCGCCGATAAGCGCCAATCCGCCCAAAAGGCCGATCCCCGCGAAGATCGCCCCCTCAACCGTCAGCGGCACAGCCGGGCGAAACGCGCCCCAAGTGTTCGCCGCGATCTCCTTATCGCTGAACCGCGCCACGCGGTAACTGCGCGTAAACGCCCCCGCGCCGCGCATCTCGGCCAACTCACCCGACATATGCTCATAACGCGCCAGCGTGTGCCCCATGGTCTCGGCCCGTTTCGCCCCCATCGCCCCGCCGTTTGACAACGACTCCAACGCGGCGGCACGGCTTAGCCCGACCGCCGTGGCATCCGCATCAAACTCGGCCACAAAGCGTTCCAGCTCATCCACGGCTCCGCCCAAACGCTGCATATATTGCTGCGAAAACTCCGGTGCCTGCGACAGCCCCGCTGCGCCGGCGATCCCGCCGGCCAATGTAAGTGCCTTGAGAAGCATCTGCTCTGCCTCTTGTTGTTTTGTAAAAGCCTAACAGAAATCTGCTATCCTGGGTAGAGGCTTAGCCCGCGCCCTGCCCATCGTCCTGCCCGTCGTCGCGTTTCCTTGCGCGCCACCACGCAATAGCCCCGCCCAAAAGCAATCCAATCACCCCCGGCATCAGGAAAAAGAATATCGCCAGCATCATGGCAATGCCGTCCCAACCCGTTTGCGCGCCCTGCGCCTCGATCCATTGCCAGATGACGACGGCCATCATCGCCGCTGCGGTCAGCCACAACATCAGCCACGCGCGCTTGCGTCCCAACATAAAGCCGAACAAAACGCCCACCACGAAACAGGCCGCCGGTATCGCGTATTGCATGTCGCTACCCTCCGCGCGCCATCTGCCGTTTGATCCAACGGCCAAGGTATATCACCGGCCAGCGCAGCACGCTCATCGCCGCCGCCAGCGCCAAAAGCGCGATCCAGATGCCGTTTTGCCAGAAGACCCAGCCAAGCAGCGGAATGCCAATCGCGATCAGCACATATGCCCGCCGCCAATGGTAATCCTTCGACGGCACCATCGCCGCCACATTCGCCGCCACCAACCACGCGCAAACAGCAATCAGCGACCCGCTCATTTGCGCATCTCGGGCGGCAATTCCACCGCCTCGCCCCGCGCCCTGCGCCACAAATAGCGTAGCGGGTTGCGAAACATCGACACAAACGCCGCCAGCCCAAGCGCCGCGAACACCCAGCCATGCTGCCAGCCGATATAGCCGATCAAAACCGGGGCCGCGATCAACAGGCTCAGCCCCGGCACATATTGCCGCCGCATCGGTAGCATCGCCACCACCGTGGCCGCAACCACCCACAAACACCCCAAAAACAGCGAGAGGCTCATCCCATCCCTCCAAGATTGACCGCCAAAGCCCCGCCCGCAAGGACAAGCCCCACAACCGGAACCGCCATCCACACCCGGAACGGCGCCTCAGGCTCTCGTATTTTCATAACGATCAACGACAGGTTCACCAACATGAAAACACCCAGCAGGATCGAACTGGCCCCCTCGGCCAACACCGCCACAGGCAATGCAATCGCCGCGCCAACCACGGCTGCCCCGATCAAAACAGAGGCCAAAACCGGCGTCCCGGTGCGCGTGTTGGCATGGTGGAAAACCCCCAACAGCGCGGTGCGTTTGCCCAGACCAAACAGCACCCGGCTCGCCATGACAATCTGCGCCAACACACCGTTCAGCGCGGCGAAAACGGCAATCGCCGACAACACCACAACCGATCCGGCCCATGTCGCGCCGAAACCTGCCTCCCAAACCAAAACCAGCGGCTTCTCGCTCCCCGCCAAATCGCGCAGCTCCACGGCCCGCACGGCGGCAAAACTCACCCCCGCATAAATCAGCGTGGTCAGAGCCAGAGCAATCAGGATAGCGCGCGGCATGTTGCGTTCCGGCTCCTTTACTTCCTCGGCCATATTCACGATGTCCTCAAAACCGATAAAGGCGAAAAACGCCAACGCCGCCCCCGCCGCGATCCCGGTAAGGGCAAGCTCGTCTGGCAGGACCAGCCACTCTTGCGCCGCAAATCCCGCCACCGGTTCGGCACTCATCCCCGCCCCGAACACCAGCACCAAACCGATGATCTCAACCGCCGTGAACACCGCCGCCAACCACAGGCTCTCCAGCACCCCGATCACCGCCACCAAGGTCAGCCCCGCGCCCAGCACGATCATCGCCGCGCCCTCCGGCACCTCCATAACAGCGGTCAAATACCCGACCCCGCCGCGCAACACCGCCGCCGCCGACACCGTGCCCGCCACCACAATGGCCAACCCAACCAGCACCGCCAAAAGCTGGCTGCTCAATGCCCGCCCGACATAGGCCGCCTCGCCCGCCGCCTCGGGAATGCGCGCTGAAAACTCGGAATAAGACAGCGCGGTCGGAACCGCGATCATCCCGGCACACAGAAACGCCATTGGCGCCCAAAGCCCCGCCGCCCCGGCCACCGCACCGACCAGAACATAAATCCCCGCCCCAACCATGACGCCCACGCCATAGGCGGTCAAAAGACCCAAGCCGATCCTGCGCTTTAGATGCTCTTCACCCATCAGAATATCCCGCCAAACATCATCCGCCGCAGCGGCCGCGCAAGGCCCAATCCGGCAACCATCACACTCAGCCCCGCCGCCGCTTCGGCCGGATTGTCGCGCATATGCAGCCCCAACATCACCCCCGCCGCCAGCGCAAACGCCATGACAAATCGCCGCAATACCCGCGTCACGGCCAGCACCGCGCCCAGCACAACAATCCCGGCAATGATCCAAACCCAGCTCATCCGCGCAGCCCGCCCGCGCCCGTGATCGCCCACACCCGCATCCAAGCGCCCGCCCCGGCTTCATCTGACCGGAAATATCCCGGGGGGTTTGGGGGCTGGCCCCCCATTTGCAAAAGCGGGTTGGAGGGCTGCCCCCCAATTATTACGGCTGGTTTGGGAGGCTCCCCCCATTTGATACCGTGGTTTTGGAAGCTGCCCGCCTAATCCTTACCGCGGTTCGGAAGGCTGCCCCCCCAATCCTGACCAAGGGTTCAATAACACCCCCCACCCCGAGAGCCGCGCAAAAACCCCCGCCTGCATCCTCACGCGCTCAGCTTCTCCGGCAAAGCATGCGCCCAGGTCGAGATTGTCCCCGCGCCAAGACACACAACCATATCGCCCGGCTTGGCCTGCTCCTTCACCAGCCGCACCAGATCATCCAGATCCTCGATCGCGCGCGCATGGCGATGCCCGTGAGCGATCAGCCCGGCGACCAACCCGTCACGATCCGCGCCCGCAATCGGCTCTTCCCCGGCGGCATAGACGTCTGCAATCGCCACCACGTCGGCCTCGTTGAAACAGGTGCAAAAATCCTCGAACAGGCTCGACAGACGGGAATAGCGATGCGGCTGATGCACCGCGATCACGCGCCCTTCGGTGGCTTGCCGCGCGGCCTTCAGAACGGCGGCAATCTCAACCGGGTGATGGCCGTAATCATCAATGATCGACACGCCACCCACTTCGCCAACCCGCGTGAACCGCCGGTTCACCCCGCCAAAGGCGGCCAATGCGGCGCGGATCTCTTCGCTTTTCATACCCAGATGGCGCGCAATCGCCACCGCACTCAGCGCATTCGAAACATTGTGATCCCCCGGCATCGGCAGGCTACAGCCTTCGATCATCTTGCCCTCGCCCGACAGCACAATATCGAAATGCGCCACCCCGGCCTTATATGTCAGGTTCACCGCCCGCACATCGGCCTGCGCGTTAAAACCAAAGGTGACAACACGCCGGTCGGTGATTTTACCGACCAAAGTCTGCACATCCGGGTCATCGGTGCAGCATACGGCCAAGCCGTAAAAAGGGATGTTGCTGACGAAATCCTCAAACCCTTGGTGCAGCGCCTCTTCCGTGCCCCAATGCTCCATATGTTCGGGGTCGATATTGGTCACAATCGCAATCGTCGCTGGCAGGCGGTTAAAGGTGCCGTCGCTTTCGTCGGCCTCCACCACCATCCACTCGCCCTCACCCACACGGGCGTTCGAGCCATAGGCGTGGATGATCCCGCCGTTGATCACTGTGGGATCAAAATTGCCGTGATCCAAAAGGGCCGCCACCATCGTCGTCGTCGTGGTCTTGCCGTGGGTGCCAGCCACCGCGATGTTGGATTTGAGCCGCATCAATTCAGCCAGCATTTCCGCCCGGCGCACCACCGGCAACCCCAACCGACGCGCCTCGTCCAACTCCGGGTTGCCCGGCTTGATCGCGGATGAAATCACGACGACTTCGGCGTTTTCAAGGTTCGCGGCCTTCTGCCCTTCAAAGATATGCGCGCCCATCCCGGCAAGCCGCTCGGTGATCGGCGTCGATTTCAAATCCGACCCCTGAACCACATAGCCGTGGTTCACCAGAACTTCGGCAATCCCCGACATGCCAATGCCCCCGATGCCCACAAAATGGATCGGTCCTACATCTCCGGGAAGCTTGGTCGCCGCTGCATTCATCGCCTTGCCTTTCGTTCAATCCATCGGGTGGCTTTGCCCCACCGCTTTGCACCTGTTGTTCTACGCTTATTGCTCTACGCCGGCCAATTGCTCGACCAGCTGAACCAACTCATCTGTCGCTTCGGGCTTGCCCATCGCAATCGCGCCCTGCGACATGGCCAACGCCCCTTCGGGCTGGCTCAGGACAAGGCGGATCTGCTCGCTCAGGCTCTCAACCTCAAGCTTGCTCTCGGGAATGACAATCGCCGCCCCAGCCTCGGACAAACCACGCGCATTGGCGCTCTGATGATCGCCCGCCGCTGCGGCATAGGGGATCAAAATCGAAGGCCGGCCAATCACGCTGATATCCGCCACCGAGGACGCGCCCGACCGCGAAATCACCAGCTGCGCCTCGGTCATACGACGCGGCACATCCTGAAAGAACGGCTGCACATCGGCGTCAATCCCGTTTTCGGCGTAAAACTGCGTCACCCGCTCGGCGTCTTCATCACGCGCCTGATGGCTCACCCGCACATATTGCAAAATATCCATCGGCAAATCCGCAATCGCTGGCGGCACCACATCGCTCAGAATACGCGCGCCCTGACTGCCGCCAATCACAAGGATCGACATCGGGTAATCCCCCGGCGCGATATAGGCCGCATTGGCGCGCTCCAGAACCGCATTGCGCACCGGGTTGCCGGTGTGATGCCCCTCGATCCCCTCTGGCATGTCGGTCGGCCATGTGCCACAGGCAACAAGATCCACACGCTTGGCAAACACCCGGTTCACCCGGCCCAAAACACCATTCTGCTCATGAATCATCCGCGGCAGCTTGAGCAGCCACGCCGCGCCCATCGCCGGAATCGTGGGATAGCCGCCAAAGCCGACCACCACATCGGGCCTATCGCGCCGCATCCGCCACGCCTGCGCCAGAACACCCATCCCAATCCGGAACGGCGCGGCCAGCTTGGCCAGAATACCACCCCGCGCGAATGTCGCGCTCGACACCTGCTCGATCTCAACAGAATGCGGAAAGCCACCGGTATAGCGCGCGCCGCGCGCGTCGGTAGACAGTTTCACCCGCCACCCCTTGCGCAACATCACCTCGGCAAGCGCCTGCGCCGGGAACATATGTCCCCCCGTGCCACCCGCCGCGATCACCAGAAGTCTCTGCCGTTCTGCCATACCGTCCCTCGTAGGGTGGGGTTTCACCCCACCATGCGCTGCCCTGTCGGCAACCGCCCCGTAAGCGACTGCCCCGTCAGCAACCGTCCTGTCACCTACCGCCCGCGCCCGCGGAAAATCTCGTCGATCTCGCCCTGCGGGCGTGTGCGCGTAAAGGCCAGAAGCATCCCAACGGCAATCCCCCCGGCAATCAACGACGACCCGCCATAGCTCACAAACGGCAACGTCATCCCCTTGGCCGGAAGCAGCCGCACAGCCACGCCCATGTTGATCATCGCCTGCACCCCGAACAACACCGCCAATCCGGTGCCCGCCAGCCGAATAAACGGATCGCGTTCACGGATCAGCCGGAACAGAGAGCGCACGACGACGCTCGCATAAAGCGCAATGATCACCAGCACAAGCACCAGCCCATACTCCTCGGCCGCCACCGCAATAATGAAATCCGTATGCGCATCCGGCAGGCTCCATTTGACCTGTCCCTCGCCCACACCCACGCCGAAAAACCCGCCCTCGCGGATCGCATTCGCAGCATATCCCAATTGCGTGCGCGGATCGACATCCGGGTTCAGAAACCCATCAATCCTGCGCGCGAAATGCTCCGAGGAGTTATAGGCAAACGTTCCTGACAGCACCACACCCCCGGCCAGCACAACCAGAATAAGCATCGGCGCCCCGGCCACGAAATACATCACGCCCCAACCAAACAGGATCAACGCCGATTGCCCGAAATCCGGCTGCAACGCCAACATCAACACAATCACCGCCGCCAGCAACAACGACAAGGACTTGCCCGGTGGCCCGTTGATTTCTTGGCTCGCGGCCATCATCCACGCCGCCACCACGATAAATCCGGGCTTGAGAAACTCGCTCGGCTGCACGCTCGCAAACCCAAGGCTATACCAGCGCGTCGCGCCCTTGCCGAAATCCGTTCCGAAAAACGGCAGCCCCATCAGCGCAACAAACGCCACCAAGAACCCCAGAACCGCCAATCGCCGGACAAGATCAGGGCTCATCATCGAGGTGATCAGCATCGCCAAAAGCGCCGTGCCGCCGAAAACCCCCTGCCGGATCACATAGTGAAAGGCCGCAAAGCCGTTCTTTTCAGCCAGCGGCACGCTCGCCGCGAGGCCCAAAAGCAATCCAATCCCGAACAGGATCAGCACACAAGACAAGGTCCACTTGTCCAACGTGCGCCACCATTTCGGCAAAACCGGCTCGCCCTCGCGCACCGGCACCGTTCCATAGACCATTTCTGTCATGGGTCTTCACCGCTCAATCTGCCTCAACCACCGGCCCTGGGTCTTTGCTTGCCCGAGGTCCGAACGCCCCGATTTTTCGGGTGCTTGTCACTCACCCTAACACGGCGGCCCGCTCAAGGGAAGAAGGCGATTCGACGGCTGATACAGACTTTCTCGCTCGGCCCACGAGCGGGGCGCAAAGCTGACCTCCAGAGCCATCCCCCCTCACCGCTCGGCCCCGAACGCCCGCGCCGCCGGACAAGCCGCTCCCGAAACATCGTCGCCGCTGGCCCCCCGCACAACCGCAATCCAAAATCGGGTCCACCCTTTCACAATCAAAGCTGAAACACCCGCAAAGCCAAAGCAAACCGCTGCCGACACCACCCTCAGAACACCTTCTGAACCTTCCGCGACAGCTCGAACCCATGCCCGTCAAGGTTCTTGCAAGCCAGCGTGTTGCGCGTCGCCGAACAGACGATCCCTCTGAACTCCGACGGCTTGCCCCTGTCAAACTTGCCGTTGCCCGGCCAGTTGTTCTTCCAGGCCTCAAGGCACAACATCCTGACCGGCCCACGCTCGACGATGAGATAGACATGGCCCCATTTATGTAAACACTTATCCGGTTTCGGTTGGGCAAACGGCCCCGACCGGCGAAAAATGTTACACATCAATGTCGCGCGCCTCGGGTCATCCCCAACCTCACAATGAATATTGTTCGCCCGCGTCGCAATCGTCCAGCTTTCCGCATGGGCGGGCATCGCCCCGCCAAAAAGCCACACCAGCCCCAGACCGCACATCAACTGCTTCATCCCGCCCCCGTTCATTCCAAGCCACCCCTGCGCTCAATAAAGCCGTTCCTGCTCGTCAGCGCTGTGATCGGCCTCGACCTCTTGCAACGTCTGATCCCGCTCTACCGCCGCGATCACCCAATCCGCCAATGTCGGCGCGCTCTTGCGCGCGGGCCACTGCTCAGGCTGCCAAAGCCGCGATCGGATCAGCGATTTGGAGCAATGCATAAACGCCTCCTCCACCTCGATCACCAAGGCCAAAAGCGGCTCTCGCCCCTTAATCGCATGGCGTTTGCTGATCGCGGCGTCGCGCACAATCTTCGCTTTTCCCGCCACGCGCAGCGTGTCACCATGCCCCGGCACAATGAACAAAAGCGCAATATTGGGGTCCTCCAGCAGGTTTTGAAACCCGTCCACACGGTGGTTGCCCAATCGGTCGGGAATGATCAGCGTCTTGTCGTCATAGACCTCAACAAACCCCTGCGGATCGCCCTTGGGCGAAACATCAATCAACCCCTGCGCTGATTTTGTCGCCACCACAACGAAGGGCGAAAGCGCAATAAATTGCCGCGCGACATCGTTCAAATGGTCTGTGACTTTGAGAAAGGTGTTCACAAAACCCTCGGTGGGCAGCAATTCGCGCAACCGTGCGAGGTCGGCAATCTCTTCGTCAAATTGCATCGGTTAATTCCTTTCGGTTCACCGTCACTGAAAACGCTTCAATGCCGAATGATAGCCGAAATCCGCTATTCTCCCAACGGCCGAGCGCGGCTGATCCCGATGCGCCGCGCAATTCACACTTGATTTGCCCGGCGCCACGGTCCACCCCCTGCCGGCATGGACATCAACACGCTCATCCTCGGCGCAGGCGCGGCTGGCCTTATGGCGGCGGCCCATTGCGGACCCTCCACCGTGGTCATCGACCACGCCAAAGCACCGGGCGAGAAAATTCGCATCTCTGGCGGGGGAAGGTGCAATTTCACCAACATGTATTGCGAGCCGACGGCGTTCCACGGCGCCAATCCGCATTTCGCCAAATCCGCGCTGGCGCGCTATACGCAATGGGATTTCATCTCGCTGATCTCTGATCACGGTATCGCCTGGCACGAAAAAACGCTGGGCCAGCTGTTTTGCGATGGAAAATCCACGCAGGTGGTCACGATGCTCACCAGCCTCTGCGCCGCCGCCGGGGCCGAGCTGCGGCTCGAAACCTCCCTGACCGAGCTCTCCCACGATGGCACCCACTTCAAAGCGACGCTGGCACGCGGCAACATGCGCGAAACCCTGCGCGCGCGAAATCTGATCGTCGCCACAGGCGGAAAATCCATCCCCAAGATGGGCGCGACCGGCCTCGCCTATGACATCGCGCGCCAGTTTGGTCATGCGCTGGTCGCCCCGCGGCCGGCGCTGGTGCCGCTGACCTTCCCCGACGGTCGGTTCGCCGGGCTGTCCGGCCTGTCCCTGCCGGTGC
Organism: Rhodobacteraceae bacterium D3-12; assembly: GCA_025916135.1. Classification (NCBI taxonomy): domain Bacteria; kingdom Pseudomonadati; phylum Pseudomonadota; class Alphaproteobacteria; order Rhodobacterales; family Roseobacteraceae; genus Phycobium; species Phycobium rhodophyticola. The sequence continues at coordinate 2,821,571 of CP104793.1, forward strand.
GCGCCACGGCTGGCAGCACCTCGTTTGACGAAGCTATGCTTTTCACCCACCGCGGGCTCTCCGGCCCGGCAATCCTGCAAATCTCCTCCTATTGGGAGGACGGCAGCGCCATCACGCTCGACCTGTCGCCGGCGCAAAACATCTTTGAAACCTTGCGAAACCGGCGCCAAACACATGGCCGCAAACAACTCTCAACCGAACTCGCAACCCTCCTGCCCGCGCGCCTCGCCAGCCACTTGGCCGACGCACTCCCCCTCAAAGGCAACCTCGCGGATCAATCCGATACGGCCCTGCGTGACCTCGCCGACAGCTTGCATCACTGGACCCTCACGCCCTCCGGCACCGAAGGCTACCGCACCGCCGAAGTCACCGCCGGCGGCATCGCCACGGATGAGGTCAGCTCCCAAACCCTGCAAAGCACGCGCCTACATGGCCTCTATTTCGTTGGCGAATGCCTGGACGTAACAGGCTGGCTCGGCGGCTATAACTTCCAATGGGCGTGGTCCTCGGCCATGGCCGCCGCCCAAGCGATCACCGCCCACCCTTGACCTGCCCTTTCATCTGACTGGAAATATCCCGGGGGTGTGGGGGCTGGCCCCCACTTTAAACTGCGTTTGTCGCACCGGTGATGCGCAACTACTGTCTCGCCCTCTCTGAAGACTGTGCTCTAGCGGTCACCTGTGCGACCTCCCTCAGGGATTGCGCCGCACTTCGTGCGTCGCCAGGGGGGCCTCGCTTCGCTCGGCCCGGCGCTGCTGGCGAAGGGAGCACACCCGATCTATAGCCTGTGCAACCGGCGAAGTTACAGAAATGGGTATTTAAGCCATTAAAGAAAGCCCCGCACGCATTAGCGCTGGAGCGATTCCAGATAGACCATCAACGCCGCGAGCGGGCGTGGTACCGGGGTCATCACCCCGTCGCCCGTATCAACCGGAACAGTCGGCCCTTCCAAAAGCAAACCGAATTCGGGCATATTTTGACGTTCAAGACGCCCTCGGGTGTAGCCGTCGATATAGGACAGCACCTCGGCGCGCGGGAACACTCCCTTGTTGTGGGCGCTGATCCGGGTCAGATCGGCGGGCTTGCGGCCAAGGTCGGCGCGAATATCCGCGGCAAGTTCGCCGTTGCCGCGCCCTGACGCCCCGTGACACATGGCGCAATTGCTCGCGAACAACAGGGCGCCCTCGTCGGGTTCGGGCATGCTCTGCATCACACAGCCCGCCATAACCAGCGCAATGCAGCCCCCGCCGTCCAACCCAAAGCATGTCGCATCATGTTCCTCCTGCCGTCTTTCCAACCGTCATGGCTTACTTCTGGATACCTTGCAAGAATGCAACCAAATCGGCAATCGCGCGGCTTGTCATCAGCGGCTGGCCACTTGCGGTTTTCATCGCCGTGTCATTGCCTTCAAAGAAGTCGCCATAGACCGGCATCGGGCTGCCGTGGCTGACCAGCGGATCACGCCCGTCGATCCGGCGCACCACATTCAACGCCGGGAATGTCCCGTTGTTGGCGGCCGTCAAGCCGGTCAAATCCACAGGTTGCACCAAAAGCACGCTGGCCATCGGCCCTTGCCCTTTGCCGTCAACCCCGTGACAGGTGGCACAGTGGCGGGCATAAAGATCAGCCCCCACGCCCGCATCCTGCGCCGACACTGGTCCCGCACCAAACGCCAGCCCCGCCATCACCCCGGCGACCAGAGCAATCGCCCCAAAACCGGACCGAAGCCTCGAAAACTCAACCTTATTTGCAAGCTGTTTCACCATCATCTCACTCCTTTTCGCATTGCGCCCCTGTCGCGCGAATGAGCTTACCACCCCAACAAGCCCCGCGCTTTGATCCGTATCATGGCGGCCTGTTGCGGCGCGCCCACGCACAGCCACCCTTGCACGACGCGCCTCCCGAACCGCCTTCGCCCGAACGGCCCCTTAACGCTGAAGCCTCTCCACGTAATCCGCAAGCTCAAGCAAGGCGACGGGCGTCATCACCTCTTCCCCCTTGGGCGACACCCAGATCTGCTTGGGCCCGTTCAAAAGCGAGCCGAATTCCGGCATCATCGACGCCGCGTGTTTGCCCGGATAGCCGTACACCGTGGCCATGACATGTTCGGTCGGAAACATCCCGTCGTTAACGGCGCTCAGCACCGTCAAATCGGCTGGCGGCACAGACAAATCGCCCGCGTTCACCCCATCGCCCATGCCCGTCGCCCCGTGGCACCCGGCGCAATATTGCGCAAACGTCACCCGCCCCGGATGCGGCGCCGCGACACTGCACGCCACCAGCAAACCAAGCGCGGCACATCCCGCTGCAAACCCTGTCAAAACCCTGCTCATCTCTTTGGCACCTTTCTTCTGAAGCGCTATTATCCTTGCAGCATGCACCGCAAAGGGCGGACAATCATTGATCTGGATCATGCCGCGCCCCCATGCGATTGTTCGCACACACCCGCTCTTGAAACCGCGCTCAAGCGCCGCTGCTGACAGTTAACCCCAACCTGACACACGCACCATACACGCATCCGAAAAAGGCACAGCCATGACCCTTACCCCCGAAACGGCCCAATCCTTCCTGACCGAGAATTTCGCCGATTGGGTGCGCGCGCTCGACCTTACCATCACGGCAATCGGAGCAGAGGGGGCAGTGCTGCATATGCCAATCACCCCCGCGCTGGCACGCGTCGGCGGTATCCTCTCGGGACAGGCGCTCGCCGCGATGGCCGATACGGCGATGGTCTTTGCCTGCGCCGGGCATATGGGCGAATTCCGCCCCATCGCCACCACCAACCTCGACACGCAATTCCTGCGCCCCGGCATCGGCGACGCGGTGCGTTGCGAGGCCACGGTCGTGCGCGCCGGCAAGGCGCTGATCTTTGCCCGCGCCACGATGATCGCCGAGCCGTCAAACAAACCTGTCGCCACCGCCAACGCCACGTTTTTCGTGCCATAGCTGCCGCGCGACCGCCCCCCTGTTTCGCACACTGTTATTTGTCGCCCCGCATCATTCGGCCTGCGCGCCGCATCCGGCTGCCTACGTCACGTATAGTTTACAGGCGCGCCGCCAAAATCACGCTATACTCGGTCCCGAACCTACCCCTGCAACGGCCCTAACCCTCCACCAACAAAGGACGCGTCCCATGACAAAACCCGCCTTTTCCATCACTCGTCGCAGCGCCTTGATGGGCGCCGCGGCCTTGCCCATTGCCGCACTCGGCGATAGCCCGGCCTTTGCCGCCGCCAAAATGATGGGCCTCGCCACCACCCGCTTCAATCGCTTCAAACTTGGCGGGTTCGAGGTCACAACCCTGCTCGCCGGAACCCGCACCGTGCCGGACCCGCATGCGATTTTCGGCCTCAACGCCAGCGAAGATGACTTTGCCGCCGCCTCTGCCGCCGCAGGCATCCCCACGGACAAGGCGCAGTTCTTCTTTACCCCCACCGTCGTCAACACCGGCAGCGAATTGATCCTGTTTGACACCGGCCTCAACGCAGGCGGCATTACCGGCGCTCTCGAAGCTGCGGGCTATAGTGCTGATCAGATCGACACCGTGGTGTTGACCCATATGCACGGCGACCATATCGGCGGGCTGATGGAGGGCGGCGCGGCGACCTTTGCCAACGCCAAATACGTCACCGGCGCGACCGAGTTCGACGCATGGGATATGTCCGGCAACGACGGGTTCGAAGGCAAAGTCCGCCCGCTCGCCGAAAAAATGGCCATGATCAAAGGCGGCGACAGCGTCGCCTCTGGCGTGACCGCAATGGAAGCGTTCGGCCACACCCCCGGCCATATGGCCTATATGATCGAAAGCGACGGGAAATCCCTGCTCCTCGGCGCGGATTTTGCCAACCATTACGTCTGGTCGCTGGCCTATCCCGATTGGGAGGTCAAATTCGACCGCGACAAGGCGATGGCCGCAAAAACCCGCCGCAAAACGCTCGACATGCTGGCAGCCGATAAGATTCCCTTCGTCGGCTATCACATGCCCTGGCCCGGAACCGGCTATGTCGCCAAACATGGCGATGGCTATCACTACGAGCCGACCAGCTATCAGCTGATGATGGACTGACCTTTATTTGGTCAACCTTGAAGGGTGCGTGCCAGCCACGCACCCTTCATTGCCAAAACACCGCCAAAGCCGATACGCCCTAGCCCGCCTCAACCGGCCAGCGCGCGCCCAGATCTTCAAGTCCGGCTCTGATCAACTCCTCAAGCACTGATTCATCTATGTCAGACAACTTGTTGATATATAAACAAGACTTGCCGGTCTTGTGCTTGCCAAGCCGGGGCAGCACCGCGCTAAAATCGGCATAGCCCGGCATGATATAGACCACCAGCTTCGCTTTCCTCACCGCAAAGCCGGTGGCAAGGAAATCACCCTCGCGCCCGCTGTCATAGACATAATGATACCGCCCGTATCCGATGATGGACGGCCCCCACAGGCGCGGCTCAAACCCGCTCACACGCCGGAAAATCGCATCCAGCTTTAACGCCTCCTGCCGTCGCCGCTCCGGTTCTATCTGCGCGAGATAAGCCCCCACATCCGCCTGCGTCGCTTGCGTCTTATTCTCGGCCATAGCGCCCTTCCTTCACAGACACAGCATAACCGAACACAGGGCTCAGGAATAGCTCACCACCTCCCACTCGGTGCCATCCTGATCGTCGAAATAGAACCGCCGCCCCGGCTCGTAATCCGCGTGATTATGCGCCACCAACCCGGCCGCTTTGACCCGCGCCTCGACCGCGTCCAGATCCTCAACCACCACGCCGATATGGTTCAACCCGCCCGTGGTGCGATAGCTGTCCACCGGTGCGCCGTTCTGCTTCGGGTGCTTGTACAGCGCGACATAGCTGTCCGCGTCGCCCACATGCGCGGTCTCGCCGCCATCCTTGGCCGCCCCGCGCCAGCGCAGATGCCAGCCGAACAGCTGCGAAACCAACGCCACCGCGCGGTCCAGATCGCTCACCGTGACGTTCACATGTTCCAATCGTCCAACCATAACAGATTCTCCTTTGCATTAGGTTGGCGCCTAAGCTAATTTCTAAAGCTAACTTTAGGTCAAGGAATTTTTTCATGCCCGCAAAGACGCGACCAGAACGCCCCGCGCCCAGCCCGAAAGACATGCTGCCCATCGGCCATATCGCCCGACGCACCGGCCTCGCTGTCTCGGCCATCCGCTTTTACGAGGAAAAAGGCCTGCTCCGCTCTGTGCGCGCCGCCTCGGGCCACCGCCGCTATGCCCGCGCCGACATCCGCCGCCTGTCCTTCATCCGCATCGCTCAAAGCTTCGGCTTCACCCTGCCGCAAATCCGCGAGGTTCTGGCAACGCTGCCCAACGCCCGCACCCCCACAGCCGCCGACTGGCGCAAAATCTCCGAAGGGTTTCGCAGCGAACTCGACGCCCGCATCGCGACACTTGAAAAACTGCGCGATGATCTTGACGGCTGTATCGGTTGCGGCTGTCTCAGCCTTGATCGCTGCCGCCTCTATAACCCTACCGACAAAGCCAATAGCGCCGGCCCCGGCCCGCGCTATTTGATGGGCGACACGGCGGCGGATTTCGACACCGCCTGATCTGCGCCCACCTCTGATCCCGGCTCGAAACCCGGCTCAAAACCCGTCTCGAAACCCGGCCCCGCCACCATGCGCATGTCGCGCCGTGCCAACTTGCGCCCGTCCGCCCCCACGGGCCAAAGCGGTGCCACCCGCACGCCGCTCTTCTTTTCAACACTCATCACCGGCTCATGCCCCGCGCCATAGATTTGCGCATTGCCCCAATCCGCCATCGCCATCATCACCGGCAACAACGCCTCGCCCTTCTCGCTCAGGACATAGGCAAACCGCTTGCCCGCATGCCCCACATCCTGTCGCTGCAAAACCCCGTGCTCGACGAGCGCGCCAAGCCTCTGGCTCAACAGGTTCTTGGCAATCCCGGTATGGCGCTCGAATTCGCCAAACCGTGTCCGCCCCAGAAACGCCTCGCGCAGGATCAACATGCTCCAGTGATCGCCAATCACATTCACCGTGGCGGCAATCGGACAGGGTTGCGTGTGACGCAGGGTCATAAGGGCCTCACCGCCGGAACCCGGCATTTGTGGTTGATCTTTCACCCTGCTCTATGCAGTTTGGTTTCAAATTGCAACCAAACTCAGCCGGGGTCCAAACCCAAACCGCCCCCAAACCCGCGCCCCGTCTGATGCGAAAGGATACGCCAATGCCCGCGACCTCCTGCCTTGTGATCGGTGCAGGCGATGACACCGGGGCCGCCATTGGCCGCGCCTTTGCCCGTGATGGCCATGCCGCCTGTCTGGTCCGCCGCAACCGCCACGCCGAGGCGCTCGAAACGCTGGCCCAATCCATCCGCAACGAAGGTCACGCCGCCCATGCCCTGCCCGCCGATGCCCGTGACGAGGACGCGATGATCGCCCTGATCGAGCATATCGAGACCCAGATCGCGCCCATCGAGGTTGCCGTCTTCAACATCGGCGCAAATGTCAGCTTCCCGATCACCGAAATGACCACCCGCGTCTATCGCAAGGTCTGGGAAATGGGGGCGTTCGCCGGTTTCCTCATGGGGCGCGAAGTGGCCAAACGGATGCTCACCCGCGGCCACGGCACCATCATCTTTACCGGCGCCACCGCCAGCACCCGTGGCAGCAAAGGCATGAGCGCCTTCGCAGGGTCCAAACACGCCCTGCGCGCGCTCGCACAGTCCATGGCGCGCGAACTGGGGCCGCAAAACATCCATGTCGCCCACACCATCATCGACGGCGCGATCGATTCCAACTTCATCCGCGAGAATGTTCCCGGCGTTGATGACCTGCGCGACCGTGACGCCATTCTCAACCCCGATGCCATCGCCCAGAATTACGTGATGCTGCATCACCAACCACGCTCTGCCTGGACGCATGAGCTTGACCTGCGCCCTTGGGCGGAAAAATGGTAAGGACCTGTTTCAATGACCAAAAAACTTGATTTCATTTTCGACTTTGGAAGCACGAACGCCTATCTCGCGTACAAAGTCCTGCCCGCCCTCGCCGCACGCACCGGCGCTGAAATCACCTATCTGCCCTGCCTTCTGGGGGGCGTGTTCAAGGCGACCAATAACCAATCCCCCATCGTCGCCTTCGGCAACGTCAAAGGCAAACTCGACTATGAGCGCACCGAAATCATGCGCTTCATTGCCAAACATGGCCTCACCGATTTTCAGATGAACCCGCATTTCCCGGTCAACACGCTGATCTTGATGCGGGGCGCCATTGCCGCCGACATGGACGGCACCCTCCTGCCCTATGTCGAGGCCGGAATGCGCGCCATGTGGGAAAGCGGGCTGGATATGAGCGACCCTGATGTCTTTGTCGCCGCCATGAATGACGCAGGCCTTGACGGCGCAACCCTCCTCGCCCGCACCCAAGACCCAAAGATCAAGGCCAAGCTGGTCGAAAACACCGCCGCCGCGGTTGATCGTGGCGTATTCGGTATGCCCACGTTCTTTGTTGGCGATCAGATGTTCTTTGGCAAAGAACGCCTCGGGCAGATCGAAGAGGAACTGATCGGGTAAAACCCCCGCGCCGCCCCACGCTCACCACGGAACGCGCTTACCGGCCCAGTCGTAAAACCCGCCTGTGTCCTGCGGCCCCAACCCGTCTATAACGCCCAGCAGATTGGCCGCGGCCACCGCTGGGCTCACCTTGTCATGGCCCGAATAATTCTCGGTAAAGCGGGTCTCAACCGTGCCGGGGTGCAAACAAACGCACACCGCATGCTTGTGGCTGCGCGCCAGCTCAATCGCACCGGTGTGAACGATCTGGTTCAACGCCGCCTTGGACGCGCGATAGGCATACCACCCCCCGGCCCGATTATCCCCGATCGAACCGACCCGCGCCGAAAGGGCCGCAAAAACACCCCGCCGCCCCCGCGGCAAAAGCCGCTTTGCATGGCGCAACACCAAGGCCGGACCAATCGCATTCACCGCAAATTGCGCCGCCATTTCTGCACCGCTCACCTCGCGCAGCGCCTTTTCGGGGCGCGCCGCACCGCCCGTCAAAACCCCACTGGCGACCAGCATCAAATCGACCCCCGGTTCTACGGCCTCCAAAGCGGCCTCCACCGTCTCGGGCTGGGTCAAATCAAAACCGTCGCGCGACCGGCTCAACCCCATCACATCATACCCGCGCTGGCCCAATGCCGTGCTCAGCGCCCCTCCAACCCCGCCGGACGCGCCGATCACCAATGCCCGTTTTGCATGCTCTGTCATCAGTCTGCCTGCATAAAGAATATGCGCCCCGCCCGCCGCCTTTGTTCACCCGAGCCATAGCATTTTTGCCGCCCCGTTTCATTTTTAACTTTATCTTCGTGCCGTCCCGCGTATAAATCCCCCCATGACCACGCAGACGCATATCCTTTCCTTGATCGCCGCCCCCGCCTTGCGGGCGAACGGTGCGCGTCTTGCCGCTCTGCTAATCCTTAGCCGCCTCTGAGCGTGCCACTCCGGCGCGAGCGCTCAGAGGAGTTCGGTTTCGCGCCAAGAGGCAGCCAGTAGGCTAAGGAAAATTCAAAAGAGATCCCAAAATGACTGATACATCCAAGCAGGACCGCGTCCTGATCTTTGACACCACCCTGCGCGACGGCGAACAATCCCCCGGCGCCACGATGACCCACGAGGAAAAGCTCGAAATCGCCGAGATGCTCGACGATATGGGCGTCGACATCATCGAAGCGGGCTTCCCCATCGCCTCCGAAGGCGACTTCCGCGCCGTGAACGAAATCGCGAAGCGCTCGAAAAACTCGGTGATCTGCGGGCTTTCCCGCGCCAATTTCAAAGACATCGACCGCTGTTTCGAGGCGATCCGCGATGCCGCCCAGCCGCGCATCCACACCTTCATCGGCACCTCGCCGCTCCACCGTCAGATCCCCAATCTGACACAGGATGAAATGGCCGACCGCATCCACGATACGGTGACCCACGCCCGCAACCTCTGTGACAATGTGCAATGGTCGCCGATGGATGCCACGCGCACCGAATGGGATTACCTCTGCCGCGTCATCGAAATCGCGATCAAGGCCGGGGCCACCACCATCAACATCCCCGATACCGTGGGTTACACCGCGCCCGAAGAAAGCGCCGATCTCATTCGCCGCCTGATTGAAACCATCCCCGGCGCGGACGAGGTGGTGTTCGCCACCCACTGCCACAATGACCTCGGCATGGCCACGGCCAACTCCCTCGCCGCCGTTGCCGCCGGTGCGCGCCAGATCGAATGCACCATCAACGGCCTCGGCGAACGCGCAGGCAACACCGCTCTGGAAGAGGTGGTGATGGCGATGAAAACCCGCAACGACATCATGCCGTGGCACACCGGCATCGACACGACCAAGATCATGGCGATCTCGCGCCGTGTCGCCACCGTCTCGGGCTTCCCGGTGCAGTTCAACAAGGCGATCGTCGGCAAAAACGCCTTCGCCCATGAAAGCGGCATCCATCAGGACGGCATGCTCAAGAACCCCGAGAATTTCGAGATCATGAAGCCCGAAGACGTCGGCCTCGCCGGCACCTCTCTGCCCTTGGGCAAACACTCCGGCCGCGCCGCCCTGCGTGACAAGCTCGACCAGCTCGGCTTCGAGGTGGGCGATAACCAGCTCAAGGACATCTTTGTTCAGTTCAAAGACCTCGCCGACCGCAAGAAAGAGGTGTTTGACGATGACATCCTCGCCCTGATGCGGGTCGGTGAATCGACCGAAAACGCCCGCCTCCGGCTCAAAACCCTGCGTGTCGCCTGCGGCACCGGCGGCCCGGCCGAAGCAACCTTGGTGATGGAAATCGACGGGGAAGAGAAAACCGCAATCGAACGCGGCGACGGCCCGGTCGATGCCAGCTTCCGCGCCATCCGCGCGCTGCACCCCAACACGGCGCACCTTGAGCTTTATCAGGTCCACGCCGTCACCGAAGGCACCGACGCCCAAGCCACCGTCACCGTCCGGCTCGAGGAAGGCGGCAACATCGCCACCGGCCAATCGGCGGACACCGACACCGTGGTCGCCTCGGCCAAGGCCTATATCCACGCCCTCAACCGTCTGCTCACAAGGCGCGGCAAACTGGGCGAGGATCAAAAAGAGATCAGCTACCGCGACATGAGCTAACGACGCAAGCATCGCGCCCGGCTGAAACCCCAACGCGCAAACGCGGTCCAGAACCGGATGATCCCATCCCCACTGGACCGCGTCGGCGCACAGCTCTCGACACTTGCCAAACCCGCCACACCGCGCGTTTCTCTCATCGCGCCGAGTCATGGCCCAAACGGCTCCGGCTCCCCCGCCCGCCGGCGCTCCCCCTAAAGGCCACGCGCCCGGCTGACCTCCCTAGGCTTTCTCGCCCCACGTCAGAGCAAACAGCAAAACCGCACCCCCCGCGCGTCCCCCCCTTCATCTGACCCAAAATATCCCGGGGGTGAGGCCAAAGGCCGAGGGGGCAGCGCCCCCTCCCCTGCCTGCCAAATCACACCAACGGCAACGGCCTGTTGTTCGCCTTGACCAACACCCATCCCACCGGCAGGCAAATCACCACCGCTACCAGCGTAAGCAGGCTCGGCGTCAGCCCCGCCACCTGCTCCAGTACCAGCAAAACCAAGGCATGAACGAAATAAATAGCCGCCGACATCGGCGCCATCCACGGCGCGGCCCGCACCCCCTTCAGGCGCAACAACCAGGCAAAGATCACCGGCGCCAAAGCGAAATTCATCACCGCCACTTCGAACACCGCATCATGCGCAAACCCCACGTATTTCACCCAGTTTTCCAGCATAAGCAGCGCAACAAGCCCCAGCACCACGGGCCAGCGGCTCACCCGCCCAAGCCAATCGCGCACCGCCTCCTCCTGCATCAGGTAGCCCAGCGCCATAAAGGGAAACCCATAAAACAAGAAGTTGCGCGGCAAGGCATAAAGCGCGTTGTGATGCTTCACCGTCTCGAAATCGACCAGCACATCAAGGGCATATTGCACCACGCCCCCGGTCAGATACAGCGCCCCTGCCAGCGCCAAAAGCCACCCCGCCGGCAGCCCCCGCAACCGGGCAAGCATCAACCCGCCACCGATCAAAGCGGGCATAAACCACAAATGCCCCGCGCCAAAGAAAATCCAGAACCCCGCCTTGGCAAAGGAAAAACTGCCCAAAGGCATCCAGCACCCAATATAAACCGCGCTCCACACCAGATGCAGCAGCACCAACCGCTTGGCCCATGCCCCCACCCCACGACGGATCTGCACGGCAAAGAAAAACCCCGACATCATCAGGAACAGCGGAATGATGATCCGCGCCCAGCCCCCGACAAAGGTAAAGAAATAAAGCGGATAGCTCAGATCAACAAACAACCGGCCATGCGCCCCAACCACAACCAGCGCCATGATGAACCGCGCCAGATCAAGCGCCTCAACACGCGCCGCACTCTGTCCCAGCTCTGCTGCGGCCACCGGTGCGCCCACCGATACGGCCACTGGCGCGACAGCGTCCCTCACGGCTCCCGTCAGAGGGTCCGTTACAGGGTCCGCCACGGTCACCGTCGCCGCACGCGAAAAGGAAGCATCACCGTTCATTCAAGCGATCACCCTTACAAATAAGACCCTTGTTTTAGTCGATTTTGCCTCATCACCGTGGGTTTTTTCGGAAACACTTCGTTTCCCGGCGTTCACCAACACGCCTGAGCCCCCTGCCTGCACGTTCCTTCCTGCGCGGTTTCGCGCCGATCACACCCCCGATCTCCCCTTTCACCCGCCCGTCGGCAGGCGTATATAAGGGCGTCTGCGACACGGCTCTCCGAGTCGCCGGCCCAGAAACTTGTTGTCAAAGGCCCCCCCAACATGTCGATTTTCGATAAGATGCCCGGTTTGTTCGCATCCGACATGGCGATTGACCTCGGCACAGCCAACACGCTGGTCTACGTCAAAGGCAAAGGGGTGATCCTGTCCGAACCCTCCGTGGTCGCCTATCACGTCAAAGATGGCGTCAAAAAAGTGCTCGCCGTGGGTGAAGACGCCAAGCTGATGCTGGGCCGTACCCCCGGTTCCATCGAAGCCATCCGCCCGATGCGCGAAGGTGTGATCGCCGATTTCGACACCGCCGAAGAGATGATCAAACACTTCATCCGCAAGGTCCACAAACGCTCGACCTTCTATAAGCCCAAGGTCATCGTCTGTGTGCCGCACGGCGCCACACCGGTTGAAAAACGCGCGATCCGCTCGTCGGTTCTGGCCGCGGGCGCGCGCCGTGCCGGTCTCATTGCCGAACCCATCGCCGCAGCGATCGGCGCGGGCATGCCGATCACCGATCCCACCGGCAACATGGTGGTTGATATCGGCGGCGGCACCACCGAAGTCGCCGTGCTCTCGCTTGGCGACATCGTCTATGCCCGCTCCGTGCGCGTCGGCGGGGACCGTATGGACGAGGCGATTATTTCCTATCTGCGCCGCCAGCAAAATCTCCTCGTCGGGGAAAGCACGGCCGAGCGGATCAAAACTTCCATCGGCACCGCCCGCATGCCCGATGATGGCCGCGGCACCTCGATGCAGATCCGTGGCCGCGACCTGCTCACAGGCGTGCCCAAGGAAACCGAAGTCAGCCAGGCGCAGGTCGCCGAAGCTCTCGCCGAACCGGTGCAACAAATCTGCGAAGCGGTGATGACCGCGCTCGAAACCACACCGCCCGACCTTGCGGCTGACATCGTTGACCGGGGCGTCATGCTCACCGGCGGCGGCGCGCTCTTGGGCGAACTTGACCTCGCCTTGCGTGAAAGCACCGGCCTCGCGGTTTCCATCGCCGATGAATCGCTGAACTGCGTGGCGCTCGGCACGGGCAAGGCGCTGGAGTTTGAAAAACAACTCAAGCACGCCATCGACTACGACAGCTAAAGCGCCCTCGGCACCGATCCCAAAGCCCGCGCGAACACGCCCGACCGCGTCCCGGATTTAATCCGGGACCGCGCGCGCCCGAACCAGCCCCTGCCCAGATCCAAGCGCCAAGCGCCCCCCCACACAACATCCCGGCAATTCCCCGGCTTGCACCTCCCTGCCACTCCCCCTAAGCTGCCCGCGATCCTGCATCTCAAAGGCCGCACCAATGACATTCGACTACACCCCCTCCTGCCGACAAACACGCCCGACCCCGCCCCCCGTTGGAGCGGCTTTCCCGCCTATAACTTTGTCGGCGGACATATCGACAACGCCACCGTCCCCGTCGATGAACTGCGCGCCGCCGTCGACCGCGCCCTTGCGCGTGACGGCTCCGATCTTGCCACCTATCACCTGCAAAGCGGGCCCCAAGGGTATCTCCCCCTGCGCAGCTTCGTGGCCGAAAAACTCAAACGCTACGCCGGGATCAACACCACAGCCGATGACATCCTGCTCACCTCCGGCTCCCTCCAAGGGCTTGATCTGGTTAACAAACTTCTGCTTTCCCCCGGTGACACCGTGATCGTCGAGGAATCAAACTACGGCGGCGCATTCACCAAACTGCGCAAGCTCGGCGTCAACATGGTGCAGATCCCGCTGGATGACCAAGGCATGCGCATGGACGCGCTCGAAACCGCGCTTTCCGACCTCGCCCAGCGCGGCATCACGCCGAAATACATCTTCGCCATCATCACCGTGCACAATCCCACCGGCACGATCCTGCCGCTAGAGCGCCGCCACCAGATGCTGGACCTTGCCCGCAAATACGGCGTCCCGGTTTTTGAGGATGAATGCTATTCCGACATCACATGGGCCAACAGCCGTCCCCCCGCGCTTCGTGCGCTTGATGACAGCGGTATGGTGATCCACGTCGGGACCTTCTCCAAAACCATCGGCCCGGCCCTGCGCGTGGGCTATATCAACGCCGATTGGCCGGTGCTGGGCCGGCTTGTCGCGCTGAAATCCGATGCCGGCTCGCCCGCGCTGGACCAGATGGTTTTGGCCGAATTTGGCCCCGCGCATTTCGACGATCACGTCAAGCAGTGCAACGCCGTTCTCGAAGGCAAGCTCGACACGCTGATCGACGCGCTGAACGAGCATTTCGGCACCTCCGTGGCGTTCACCAAACCGCCCGGCGGCATTTTCCTGTGGATCAAACTCCCCACCGGTGTCAGCGCCGCGCGTTTGGCCCAGGCCGCCGCCGCCAAAGGCGTGTCTATCAACCCCGGCCCGGAATGGTCGCTGCAATCCGATGCCGACGGCTGGATGCGCCTGTGCTTTGCCAACCCGCCCAAAGAGACGATCCGCGACGGCGTCGCCCGCCTCGCCGCGATCTGCCACGATGAATTCGGCGTGCCCGAAGTCAGCGGCAATATCCGACGGTAACGGTTAAGGCGGGGCCAAAATCCTACGTTGCGCCCCGCGTTTTACTCACCTTATGTTCCCATCAATCCCCTACCCCCAAAGAGGCCGCAAACACGTATGAGAGCAACTCTAAGACGCCACGCCGTCGCGGTCTGCAATGACAAGATCGCCAAGAAGGGAGAGACCGTAGGCCTCTCTTTCTATGCGTTTTTCGCCAATAAAAATGATGATCCGGCCTTGCTTATGGAGGCCGCCGAATGGTGGATCAAAACCCACGAATTGGATCACTTCGAGAAAGCGGTGAAGATTCGCGATATGATCTCTTCGGGAGTTTGACCAACGGCGGTTTTGCCTGCGCGTCCCAACATGGCACCAACATGGTATGGCCAGCCCGATAGACCTCCTGCACCTCGCACATCAAATCGGGGATCGATTCGAACGCGCCAAAACACGAGGGGCCGATCAAACCGTTTGTCGTTACGCTGTCGGCATACGCAAAAACCGGCTGACGCCGCGTGGCGGCTGATGCCTCGGCGGTTTTTCCCTCTCAACCTCACCCAATCGCCATGATATACCCCCCTCATGGCACGCGATCGCTCTCAATCGGATGATTTCACCGGCCCGCTCAAGCGGTTGCTGGGCGCGATCCTCGTCATCCTGCTCTTGGCGGTCTTTGTTGTCTGGCGGATCGATTCCCCGCGCGTCGAACGGTTTCGCGCCCATGTGGTCGATAATGTGCTGCCGGGGTTTGACTGGGCTATGGCCCCGGTCACCGGCGCGGTCAACCTGATCCGCGATTTCCAAAGCTATCAAAGCCTGCATGAACAGAACCAAGAGCTCAAACGCGAGCTTCAGAAGATGCGCAAATGGCAGGAAGCAGCCGTGCAGCTGCAACAGGAAAACGCCCGCCTGCTGGACCTCAACAAAGTCCGCCTCGATCCGCGCCTCACCTTTATCACCGGCGTTGTCTTGGCCGATAGCGGCTCGCCTTTCCGGCAATCGGTTGTGCTCAATATCGGGGCGCGTGATGGCATCCTTGATGGCTGGGCCGCGATGGACGGGATCGGCCTTGTCGGGCGATCTCCGGCGTGGGCGAGAATACCTCGCGCGTCATCCTGCTCACCGATGCGGCGTCGCGCATTCCCGTCACCATTCAGGCCTCGGGCCAACCCGGCCTCTTGGTCGGCGACAACACCCGCTCTCCGGCGATCGAGTTTGTTGAAAACCCCGATGCGGTGCGCCCCGGTGACCGGGTGGTAAGCTCGGGCGACGGCGGCGTCTTTCCCCCCGGCCTGCTGGTCGGGCAGATCGCGGTTGATCCCGGCGGGCGGATGCGCGTGCGCCTTGCGGCCGATTACGAGCGGCTCGAATTTCTGCGTGTGCTGCGCCACCACGGGCGCGAACGCATCCTTGACCCCGGCACGCTGATCCTGCCCGACGAAGGCCTCCTGCCCGCGCCCACCGCACAGGCCCAGCCCGCCACCACCGCCAAACCCGGAGGCGCCGATGGATGACATCTCCCTCCTGCGCCTCTGGCTCATGCGGCTCAGCTTTGCCCTGCTGGTGATGGCGATCCTGTTCTTCGACCTGCTGCCGCTCGAAACCTCGCCGCGCCGCTGGGCGGGGCCGGACCTCGTGCTGGCCTTCGCCTTTGCATGGGCACTGCGCCGCCCCGAATACACGCCGCCGCTGATGGTCGCCGCACTGTTTCTGCTGGTCGATCTGATGCTGGGCCGCCCGCCGGGGCTCTATGCCGCGCTGTCGCTCTTGGCGTTCAACAACCTTGCGGGCCGCGCGCTCACCATGCGTGACATGCCCTTCCCGGTCGAATGGGTCACCGTCGCGCTCGCCCTTGCGGGGGTGATCTTTGGTCACCAACTCCTGCTTGGGCTGTTCCTCGTTGATCCCCCCGCCTTTGCGCTGGTGCTCAGCCAACTCGCCATGACCGTGCTGACCTATCCGCTGGTCGCGGCCATCACCCGCTATGGCTTTGGCCTGCGCCCGGTTGGGCTGGGCGAAATCAACGCCCTCGGCCAACGACAGTAACGAAAGAGAGAGAGAGCCCCATGCGCAGATCCCCCGCGACACCGCCGTCTCTCAGCGCCTCGTCACCCGGCGCGGCCTTCTGCTTGGCGGGATACAGGCCGCAACGCTCGGCGGGCTGGCCATGCGGATGCAGTTCCTTCAGGTCGAACAAGCCGATCAGTTCCGCTTCCTCGCCGAAGAAAACCGCATCTCGATCCGCCTGATCCCGCCGTCGCGCGGCGAGGTGTTTGACCGCACCGGCCGGCTGATCGCGCGCAATGTGCAATCCTATCGCATCACCATGACCCGCGAAGAGGCCGGCGATGTCGACGCTGTGCTCACCCGCCTCTCGACCATCATCGACCTCGACCCAGAAGAGGTCGCCGCCGCCCGCGAGGAAATGCGCAAACGCCGGGGCGACACCCGCGTCACCGTCGCCGACCGCATCACTTGGGAGGAACTCTCCCGCGTGGCCATCAACGGCCCCGCCCTGCCCGGCGTCACCCCCGAAGTCGGCCTGTCGCGCACCTATCCGCTGGGGCCGGATTTCACCCATGTGGTCGGCTATGTCGGCCCCGTCTCCGACTATGACCTCTCCAAGATCGACGACCCCGACCCGCTCCTGCGCCTGCCCCGCTTCCAGATCGGCAAAATCGGCATCGAAGCCCGTCAGGAAGAACTCCTGCGCGGCAAATCCGGCATCAAACGGGTCGAGGTCAACGCCGCCGGGCGCGAAATGCGAGAGCTTGACCGGCAAGAGGGCGAAGCCGGATCGGATGTGCAGCTCACCATCGACCACATGCTGCAAAACTACGTGCAGGCCCGCCTCGGCGACGAAAGCGCCGCCGCCGTGGTGATCGACACCCAAACCGGCGACCTACTCGCCGTTGCCTCGTCGCCGACGTTTGACCCGAACCTCTTCGTCAACGGCATTTCCACCAAAGATTACAAAGCTTTGCTTGAAAACAACCACCGCCCGCTGGTGGCCAAATCGGTTCAGGGGCTCTATCCCCCCGGCTCGACCTTCAAAATGGTCACCGCCCTTGCGGCGCTCGAAAATGACATCATCGACCAGAAAACGACCTTTAACTGCAAAGGCGTGCTCGAAGTCCACTCCAGCCGCTTTCACTGCTGGAAACGCGCCGGACATGGCAACGTCGACCTCGCCCGCTCCCTGCGCGAAAGCTGCGATGTGTTCTATTACGAACTCGCCCTGCAAACCGGGATCGAGAATATCTCGGCCATGGCCCGCCGCCTTGGCATAGGCGAAAAATACGACATCCCCATGTCCTCGGTCGCCTCCGGCGTCGCCCCGACAAAGGCATGGAAGAAACGCTCCAAAGGCGAAGACTGGGTGATCGGCGATAGCGTCAACGCCTCCATCGGCCAAGGGTTCGTGCTGGCCTCGCCGCTGCAACTCGCCGTGATGACGGCCCGCCTCGCAACCGGTCGCGATGTCAAACCGCGGCTGATCCGCTCGGTCGACGGGGTCGAAACGCCCTCGCGCGGCGGCGACAGCCTCGGCATCAACGAAAACCACCTGCGCGCGATCCGCAAAGCGATGTTCGAGGTGTCAAACAACCGCCGTGGCACCGCCTATGGCTCTCGCATCACCGCCGAAGGCTTCCGCATGGCGGGCAAAACCGGCACCTCACAGGTCCGCCGCATCACCGCCGCCGAACGGCGCGCCGGGGTCACCCGCAACCGCGACCTCCCGTGGGAGCGCCGCGACCACGCGCTCTTTGTCGATTTCGCACCGTTTGATAACCCGCGCATCGCCGTGGCGGTGGTGGTCGAACACGGCGGCGGCGGCTCAACCACCGCCGCACCGATCGCGCGCGACATCACGCTACAGGCGCTCTACGGCGAAGACCCGCCGCTCGCCGCCTACCCCTCCAAGGATCGCGGCCGCATCCGCGCCCAGCAAGAGCGCCTGCGCGCCATGCGCCCCCCGCCGAAGACAAACGCCCGGGCCGCGCATGAGCTATCTTGAGTCCAACGTCCAATACGTCCCCACCGGGCCGCGCAAGGTGTTCTTCCTCAACTGGCCGGTGGCTCTGCTGCTGATCGCCGTGGCCTGCCTTGGCTTCCTCATGCTCTACTCGGTGGCGGGCGGCTCGTTTTCGCCTTGGGCCGAACCGCAAATGAAACGCTTCGGCGCCGGATTCGTGCTGATGATCTTCATTGCGATGATCCCGATCTGGTTCTGGCGCAACGTGGCGCTGGTCGGCTACCTCGCCACCATCGCGCTCTTGGTCCTCGTCGCCGTGATCGGCGATCAGGGCGGCGGCGCACAACGCTGGGTCGATCTCGGCTTTATGCGCCTGCAACCCTCCGAGCTGATGAAAATCACACTCGTGATGCTGCTCGCGGCCTATTACGACTGGCTGCCAATGAACAAGGTCTCGCACCCGCTCTGGGTCGCCCTGCCGGTGGCGCTGATCCTGATCCCGACAGCACTGGTCATCCGTCAACCCGACCTCGGCACCTCGCTTCTGCTGGTGATGGGCGGCGGCGCGGTGATGTTCATCGCGGGCGTCCACTGGCTCTACTTCGCCGCCGTGATCAGCGCGGGCGCAGGCCTCGTCACCGCCGTCTTCCAATCGCGCGGCACGCCGTGGCAGCTGCTGAATGACTACCAATACCGCCGCATCGACACCTTCCTCGATCCCGCCGCCGACCCGCTTGGCGCGGGCTATCACATCACCCAATCCAAAATCGCCCTCGGCTCCGGCGGCTGGACAGGGCGCGGCTTCATGCAAGGCACCCAATCCCGCCTCAACTTCCTGCCCGAAAAACACACCGATTTCATCTTTACCACTTTGGCTGAGGAATTCGGCTTCCTCGGCGCCGTCTCCTTGCTCGGGCTCTATGCGCTGATCATCTTCTTTTGCATCGCTTCGGCGCTCTCCAACGCCAACCGCTTCGCCGCCCTCTTGACCCTTGGCATCGCCACGACATTCTTCCTCTTTTTCGCGGTGAACATGTCGATGGTCATGGGCCTCATCCCCGTGGTCGGCGTCCCCCTGCCCTTGGTTAGCTACGGCGGCTCCGCCATGCTCGTCCTCATGCTCGCCTTCGGCCTCGTCCAATCCGCGCACGTCCACAAACCCCGCTAACCACACCCATTGCTTCATCTGACTGAAAATGTCCCGGGGGGTATGGGGGGCTGGCCCCCCACTTTTAACTGCGGGTTGGGGGCTGGCCCCCCAATTAAAAACAGCGGTGTGGGGGGCTGACCGCAACCTTATTGCGGTGTGGGGGGCCAGCACCCCACCTTTGCCACCGGCGTGGCGAACTACCCCCCACTCAATGCCGCCCCCCACGCATTAACCATTTCCCACCCGCCCAATTGCCGCACTGCGGCGGTGCACGCATGTCAGCCGGACGTCAGCCGAAGATCACCCCCCGGCAATCGCCGCGCCGCAGCACCGTTAACCCACCAAACCGCTGCATTAACCATCGCCTTGCAAATCCCCGCGCAAGACCGCACCTTGCCACCAAATCCACCCTCACACGCAAGGCGCACCATGCCCACCAACATCCTCTTTGCCGCCACCAACAGCCGCTGGACCGAATATGAAACCCCGCTGCGCAACGCGCTCGACGACCTCGGGCTCGGCTATTCTCTCGCCACCGATTTCCCACCAGCCGAGGTCGACTATATCGTCTATGCCCCCAACTCCCCGCTTCAGGATTTCACCCCCTACACGCGGGCCAAAGCGGTGCTCAATCTCTGGGCCGGCGTCGAAAGCGTGACCCACAATGAAACCCTCAAAATCCCGCTCGCCCGCATGGTCGGCGGCGGCCTGACCGAAGGCATGGTGGAATGGGTCACCGGCCACACCCTGCGCTATCACCTCGGCATGGACAGCCACATCGTGAACCCGGACAAGACATGGGACCACTCCGCGCCCCCTTGGCACGCGATCGCCCCGTCACCATCCTTGGGCTTGGTGAATTGGGCCTCGCCTGCGCCCGGTCGCTCGCCGCACTTGGCTTCCCGGTAACCGGCTGGTCGCGCTCGGAAAAAACTGTTCCCGGCATCACCACCCGCCACGGCGAACAGGGCCTGAAAGAGGCCCTTAACGGCGCGCAAATCGTGGTCCTTCTTTTGCCCAATACGCCCGCGACCGCGAATGTGATCAACGCCGAAAGCCTCGCTCTCACCGCCCCCGGCGCGTTCCTGATCAATCCGGGGCGTGGCACGTTGATCGACGATGATGCGCTGCTCGCCGCGCTCGATACCGGGCAAATCGCCCATGCCACGCTTGACGTTTTCCGTGTCGAGCCTTTGCCCGCCGATCATCCCTATTGGGACCACCCGCGCGTCACAGTGACCCCGCATATCGCCTCGGACACCCGCGCGCCTTTGGCCGCGCATGTCATCGCTGAAAACATCCGCCGGGGCGAGGCGGGCGAACCCTTCCTCCACCTCGTCGACCGGTCTGCCGGATATTAAACCTATCTCCGTGCGCCTCAGTATATCTCGGGGCGTCGCGGCCCGACATCACAGAAACAGCCCCCGGCCCGACCCTGCTCAGCAGCCGTCGGGCTGGCCCCTGCCCGCGACTCGCATCGCGGCGTTAACCAATTCCGCACAAAGTGGCGCTACCCTAAGGGTCACAGAGGCATTCCGCAGCGCAGCATCACCAAGCCAGCCACCATGGCGCCGCCATCACACCTGTTAAGACTTATTTGAGCTTCGGAGGCCGCGCCGGCCCCTCCCCGGTGCCGACCCCGGTATCTGAACCTGTTCTGGCGGCTCGGGCGCGGGGTCGGGCACGTCAAACCACCGCCCGGCGGCACGCATCTCGGCCTCTCGTGCGCCACCCCCGGAAAAAAACGCAATATCAAAGCCTTCGCCGCCCATACCGGCGAATACCTGCGCCTCGGCCATGGCCTTGGCCAGCGGCGCCTCCGCCTCCGGCGCGGCATCAAAAATCCCAAGGATATGCCCCTCGCGCCCGTCCGCGAAGCGTGCAGCCACCATCGCAGCCCCCGCCGCGACCCCCGGCATCGCCGCCAGCCGCGTTTCCACCGCGATCATCACCGGCTCGGCCAACACCGGCGGCGCAAACCCCGTCGCCACCGCCCCCTCCGCCGCTTCGGGCGCCGGTGCCAAAGTCTCGGCCAGCCAATCCACCGCTTCAGCAGGCAGCAGGATCGACGAAGGCGCCACATCCACGTTCACCCCCAGCCCGATGCCCTGCCCCGCCAGCATCCCGGCCAAGGCCCGCCCCGACAAGGCGGCATAGGGCGCAGCCTTGCCGACAAAATCCGCCAACCGTTCTTCCGCGTCGAAAACCAACACGTAAGAGCCTGCATCAAAAGAGAAAACCTCCGGGCTAATGCTCTCGCCCTCCGCCTCGGTGCTCAGCAACAGGAACAGCTCGCAATCCGCCAGCGCCCGGTAAAATCCCAACCGCGCCGCCTCAACCTCGGGGGCCGCGTCCATCGCCGCATGTGCCCTGTCCAATGCCGTTTCGCTCATTTCTCCAACGCCTCTCTCACCGCCGCGCGCAGGGCGGGCAAAACCTCTTCCCCGAACCACGGGTGCTTCTTTAACCATGCGGTATTGCGCCAAGACGGATGCGGCAAGGGGAAAACCCCCGGCGCATGTTTGCGCCACGCCGCAACCGTCTCTGTCACTCCGGTTTTCACCCCCAGATGCCAGCGATGCGCATAGCCCCCCACCAGCAGCGTCAGCCGCATTTCAGGCAGCCCCGCCATCACCCGCGCATGCCACGTCTCGGCACAGCGTTTCGGCGGCGGCAAATCGGACCCTTTGGAATCATAGCCCGGAAAGCAGAACGCCATGGGAACGATTGCGAAACGATTTCGATCATAAAATGTCTCGCGATCGACCCCCAGCCAGTCGCGCAGCCGATCCCCCGACGGGTCATCAAACGGCACGCCGCTCTCATGCACCCGCGCGCCGGGGGCCTGCCCGGCGATCAAAACCCGCGCGCGCGGCGAAAACCACGCCACCGGGCGCGGCTCATGGGCCGTTTTCGTGGCCGCAAACTGCTCGGCGCACAAGCGACACGCGCGGATCTCATGGCTTAACTCGTCCATCGCGCCACCCTAGCGCGCCCCCCGGCAAAACCCAATAGTTCGATAAAAGTCGAAATAACGCTCGACAGATGTCAATTGCTTCGATATTTCTAGAATCATGAAACAGTCTGACATCACCCCCGACGCCGATCTCGACCTCGTTCGTGCCGCCTCTACCTTTGCCGCACTCGGGTCCGAGCAACGCCTGACCGTCATGCGCACCTTGGTGCGCGCCGGCCCCGAAGGTCTCACCATCGGAGAGCTTGGCGCGCGCGCCGGCGTCACCGGCTCAACCCTGACCCATCACATGAAAACCCTGTCACAGGCCGGATTGGTCATCCAGAAACGCCAAGGCCGACAGATCATCTGCGCCGCCATCTCCTATGGTGATTTGCGCCACCTCTCCGAATTCCTCTTGCGCGAATGCTGTGCCGATGCGCCCGGTTCGCTCGACCTCCCCGATGAAAAAGGCCACCACCATGACTGATATTCCTCATTCTCCCCAGCGGTTTAGCTGGAAGAACATCGACAAGGCATGGCTCGCCCTCGGTGTCATCCTCACGCTTGTCGCGCTGCTCGACTGGCCGCAATTCATGCCCACCGTGACCTTCGCGATCGAAGCGTTGGGCCGCACCGCGCCCTTCATCCTCTTCGCCGTGCTTGCCGTCGCCTATATGAAAGCCACCGGCGCGGAAAACCTCCTCGCCAAGGCGTTCGAGGGGCGCGAAACCCGGATGATCGTCATGGCCGCGCTGCTCGGCGGGCTCTCGCCCTTCTGCTCATGTCAGGTCATTCCCTTCATCGCCGCGCTGCTGGCGATGGGCGTGCCGCTCTCGGCGGTTATGGCCTTCTGGCTGGCCTCGCCGCTGATGGATCCAGCGATGTTTTCGATCACCTCGGGCACGCTCGGCGTTGAATTCGCAACCGCCAAAACCATTGCGGCCGTTGGTGTCGGCGTGCTCGGTGGCTTTGGCACCATGCTGCTCAAAGCCTCGCCGGTCTTTTCCGATCCGCTGCGCGCCAAGCCTCAGGTCGGCGGCTGCTGCGGCGTGCAAAAGCCCTTCTCGGACAAACCCCACTGGCGCTTCTGGGACGACGCAGACCGCCGCACGGTTTTCCGCGATAACTTCATCGAAAACGGCGTCTTCCTGCTGAAATGGCTGCTGCTCGCCTATGTGCTGGAAAGCCTGATGATCCATTACGTGCCCGCCGACATGATCGCCGGTGTGCTGGGCGGAACCGGTGTGCAACCCATCCTTGTCGGCGCCCTTGTCGGTGCTCCGGCCTATCTCAACGGCTATGCCGCCGTGCCGCTGGTTGATGCTCTGCTCGAACAGGGCATGGCCCCCGGTGCCGCCATGTCCTTCATGGTCGCTGGCGGGGTAAGCTGCATTCCCGCCGCCGTCGCGGTCTGGGCACTGGTTAAACCGCGCGTCTTTGTCGCCTATATCGGCTACGCCATCCTCGGTGCGATGATCGCCGGCCTCGCCTGGGGTGCTTGGGTCTGGGGTCCTTACCCTCCCGCCCCGACGATCACCAAAAACAAAAGCGCCGCCTCACATTGGGGCGGCGCTTTGCCTTTTTGATAGATCACCTTGGCGCAACCATCAGCGCCAAGAGCCGCCGCAAAACCTCAGCTGACGAAGTTCACAAACATCGTCACGCCCAACAGGATCGCGATCCACAAAACCATCGCCCCCGTCGGCCATGTCTGCGCCAGCCGCCCTTCTGGACCGGTCGAATATTGGAACCGACGGTAAAGCCCCATCGCCCAATTGCTGATCTCACCCACGACATAGCCCGCGCTCGCGCCGAACGCCGCATGCAGATAGCGCAGAGCCACCGGCCCCGCCTTGCGGTACACCCAATCAAAGCCAAGCGTGACCTGCGCCCCGGCCTGCGGAAACACCCCGGCTCGCAGCAAAACAACAAACCCCAACAGCGTGAACATCACCAGCTGCACCTGCGTGATAACATGCGTCGTGGTATAGCTGTCATAGGCCACATCAAAGGGCAGCAACGCATAAAGCTGCTCTGGGTAAACGCCAATAGCGACACAGAAAAACGCCATCCCCGCCATCGCGACAAGCATGTGAAACGGCGCTTCCTCGGGGCGCAGCCCGCTGTCCTTGGCAAAGAACGCGGCATAGGGCACGCGGATACCGGTGTGCAAAACCGCCCCGACCGACGCCAAAAGCAACGCCCCCCAGACCCAGTCGTAATGCCCCTTGGCCGCCGCCGACAATGTCAGCGATTTGGTCACAAAGCCTGAAAACAACGGCATCGCGGAAATCGACGCCGCGCCGACAACGCACAACAGCATGGTCAGCGGCATCGTCCGGTAAAGCCCGCCCAAGGCGCTCGCCTTGACCGTGCCGGTGCGGAACATCACCGCGCCCATCGCCATGAACAACAGGCCCTTATACAGCACCGACGCCACCGCATGTGCCGCCGCCCCGTTCAGGGCAAGCTCGGTGCCAATGCCGATCCCGACCACCATAAAGCCAAGCTGGCTGATCAAAGCAAAGGCCAGAACCCGGCGTAAATCGTTCTCGAAAATCGCATAGAGGATCGGGAAAAGCGCCATGACCGTGCCGACATAAATCAACATCTCGGTCCCGGCAAAACCGCGCGCCAAGGCGTAAACCGCCATCTTGGTGGTGAACACCGACAGGATCACACTGCCCGTGACCGTCGCCGCCGGATAGGCATCACTCAACCAGCTGTGCAGCAGCGGAAAGCCGCATTTTATCCCAAACGCAATCAGGATAAGCCAGCTCGCCGCCGACCCCAGCACCATCTTGTCAAAGGCCACCGACCCGGTCTCGCGATAAAACAGCGCTACCCCGATCAACAGCAACACGCCCGAGGCGATCTGCACCACCAGATAGCGCATGCCAGTGTGATACGCGCCTTCGCTGCCCCGCGCCCAGATCAGGAAAACGCTGGCAATCGCCGTGCCTTCCCAAAACACAAAGAGCGAGATCAGATCGCCGGCAAACACCGCACCAATCGCCGCCCCTGCATAAAGCAACGCCGCCAGCTGCTGCGCCGTATCGCGCAAATGCCAAGCGTAAAGATTGGCCAAAAACGCCGCGAGGCTAAAGATCAACCCGAACAGCCGCGCCAGCGGATCAACCCGCAACAGCTCCAGCTCGAAACCGAAAAACGCCATCGGTGCCAACGCCCCCTCGGGCAGGCTCCAGATCATCCAACCCGACAGCAAAGGCGCCGCCAGCAAAACGATATTGCGTGCGATCATGGGCAAGCCCGGCAACAAAATCGCCGCGGCCAGAAACAGGAAAGCAGGCGGGAAAAACTCAGCCATCTTGCGTCCCCTTTTCACGCGGCGCTTCGGGATAATCTTCGCTGTCCACATCATAGGGCGCGTAATACGTCGCGTCCCGCGCCAGCAGGAATTGCACCCCCTTCGCACCGATCACCAACGCGGCGCAGACCACGAACCCGAACAGCGCATAGAACCCCGGCGTCTCTTCGATCGGCAGGTAAACATGCTTGTGATAAAAGAACTCGGCCAGAAACAGACCCGCGCAAACGGCATAGATCGCGTAAACAAACCCGCTCACCGCCTTGGGCTTGTCCGTCCAGGCAAACAGCCGCCCCAGCATGGGCATGCGGCCCGTCTGGTCCAACTGCGCTGTCTCTTCGCTCTTGGTCTCGCTCATCCCCGCCCCTCTCACTTCGCGACCAACGGCATCAGGAACGCCTGTATCGCGCCTGCGTAAAAGAACAACACAAGGCAGCCCGCCGCCGCGATCGCCGGTGGCAACCAGACCAAAACGCCCGCCTCGCCCCATTCATCCGGTGCATCCTTTTTGTCCCGCAGAAAGAACCCTTTGCCCACCACCGGCAGCAAATAGGCCACGTTCAACAAGGACGACGCCATCAATACGCCGATCATCACCCATTGCTGCGTGTCCGCCGCCGCCATGATCAACAGCCACTTGCTCCACGAGCCGCCCAAAGGCGGCAAGCCAATGATGCTCAACGCGCCAATCAAAAAGGCGATAAACGTCACCGGCATCGCCCGGCCCAAACCCGTCATCTGGCTGATGTTGGTCTTATGCGTCGCCACGTAGATCGACCCGGCACACATGAACAAGGTGATCTTGCCCATCGCGTGCATTGCGATATGCATACCGCCCCCGATCACGCCCATCGACGTGGCCAAGGCCATGCCCAGCGTGATGTAGCTCAGCTGTGATACCGTCGAATAAGCCAGCCGCGCCTTGAGGTTGTCCTTGGTCAACGCCACAACGCTCGCCGCGACAATGCTGAACGCCGCCAGCCACATAAGCCATTCGCTCGCGCCCGTCTCGGCCAGAAAATCAATGCCAAAGATGTAAACGCCGACCTTCAGCATGGTAAAGACACCCGCCTTCACCACCGCCACAGCATGCAACAGCGCCGACACCGGCGTCGGGGCCACCATCGCCGCCGGCAACCAGCGGTGAAACGGCATAAGCGCCGCCTTGCCGATCCCGAACGCATAAAGCGCCAGCAGGATCGGAACCATGATCCCTGCAACCTTGCCGTCCAGAATGCCACCCAGTCGGAAATCCAACGTCCCGGCCAACGCCCAGGTCCAGATCACCCCGACCAACAGCAATGCAATCGACGTGCCCATCAGGATGCCTAAATAGGTCCGCGCACCGCGCACCGCCTCGGCCGTTCCCTTGTGCGCGACCAGAGGATAGGTCGAAATCGTCAACATCTCGTAAAACAGGAACAAAGAGAACATGTTGGCCGAAAACGCCAACCCCATCACACTCGCAATCGCAAAGCTAAAGCAGGCAAAGAAGCGCGCGTGATCTTTCTCGTTGTTTCCACGCATATAGCCGATGCCATAGAGATGCGTCAAAATCCACAAACCGCTGGCGATCAGCGCAAACATCAAGCCCAAAGGCTCGACATGAAAGGCAATCTCGATCCCCGGCATCACCTCGGCCAACAGCATCTTTTCGCTGGTGCCATTGCCCTCGTTTACCAGCACGACAAGCACGCTGGCAAAGGTCGCCATCGCCGCAGCAAGGGTCATCCCGTCGCGCAGGTTCTCACGGTTGCGCAGCACGATGTTGCCCACCGTCGCCACGCCGGGAATAAGCATCGAAAGCGTTATCGCTACCCAGGTTTCCATCAGCGCACCACCATTCCGGCCACATCCGCCATCCCGGCGGATCCGGCGATAAACCCTTGCGCCGCGCTCAATGACGCCGCCAGCGACAGGTCGGTGTTCACCCCGAACCAGACACAGGCAATCGCCATCACCCAGAGCGGCACCAACATCGCCGCCGGCGCCTCGCGCACCACCACATCCTCGGCCGGTTCCGCCAGATACAGCGCCTCAACCATTTTCCAGACGTAAATCACCGCCAACAGCGACGACAGCATGATCAAAACGGCCATTGGCCACCATCCCGCCTCGAACGCCGCCTGCACCAGAACCCATTTGCTGATGAACCCCGCCGTGCCCGGTACCCCGATCAGGCTCAAGCCGCCAATCACCATCGCCGCGCTGGTCCATGGCATCGTCTTGCCCGCCCCGCCGATCCGATCCAAAAACGAGTTGCCATAGCGCAGCGCCAGCGCGCCAACCCCCATGAACAAGGCCGCCTTGGTGATCCCGTGATTGAACAGATGCGCAATCGCCGCCGTCAGCCCGGTCTCGCTCAGAAATCCAATGCCCAAAAGCATATAGCCGATCTGAGCAAGGCTGGAATAGGCCAGCAACCGCTTCAAATCGGTCTGGAAAATCGCAATCAAAGACGCGGCAAACATCGCCAGAACCGCCAGCGGAATGATGATGAACTCTAGGGTCTTCACCTCAAACAGATACTGCGGCTGGAACACCGTGAACATGAACCGCATCAGCACATAGATCGCCACCTTGGTCGCCGTCGCGGCCAAAAACGTGGTCACCGCGCTCGGCGCATAGGTATAGGCATTGGGCAGCCACAGGTGCAGCGGATAAATCGCCGCCTTTAGCCCCATGCCCACCACGATAAACGCAAAGGCCGCCCGCACCGTGCGGTTGCCCTGCTGGTCGGCGATCCGCTCGGCAATATCGGCCATGTTGAGCGTGCCAGTCGCCATATACAAAAGGCCCAGCCCGATCACAAAAAACGTCGCCCCGATCGTGCCCATGATCAGGTAATCATAGGCCGCGGTCAAAGCCCGCCGATCCTTCTCGGCCCCCGCCGCGATCAACACATAGGTCGCCAGCGACGAAATCTCGAGAAACACGAACACGTTGAACGCATCGCCCGTGATAACAACGCCCAGCAAGCCGGTGAAACACAACAGGAAACAGGAATAGAACAAGGCCTGATGCCGCTGCCCCACCTCGGCCAGAATGCTGATCCGCGCATAGGGCATCACCACCGCCGCAATCCCGGTCACCAAGAGCAGAACAAAGGCATTCGCCGCGTCGATCCGGTATTCGATCCCCATCGGCGGCGCCCAGCCGCCAATGTGATACGATATCACCTCGCCGCCGATCACCCGCATCATCAGGAACACAGCCATGACAAAGCTCGCCGTCACCGCCGCATAGGCAATCGCCCAAGCCAGCTTGCGCGAGCCGATCAACACGATCAAAGGTGCCGCACAGAACGGCGCCATGATCAACAAAAGCGGAAGCTGATCCACAAGGCTCAGCGCCACATGCGCGGCCGCGTGATGGCCTTCGGTTGCTGCTGCTGTGCTCGCCATTACGCCCGTCCGCCCATCGTGCCGCCATACAGGCGTTTTTCCTGTGCTGCCATCTCGGTCTCTATGATCAGAATGTCATCCTCCTCGATGGTGCCGAATTCTTCGCGAATGCGCACGATCAAGGCCAGCCCCAGCGATGTCGTCGCGATCCCCACCACAATCGCAGTCAGGATCAACACATGCGGCAGCGGGTTGGAGTAAACGACCTCGGGGTCGATATTCATATCCACCGGGAAAATCGGCGCGGTGCCGCCGGTGACTTTCCCCATCGAGATATAGAGCATGAAAACGCTGGTCTGAAAGATGTTCAGCCCGACAATCTTCTTGATGAAATTCCCTTTGGCCACAACGATATAGAGCCCGGTCATCATCAAGACCGTGAACAGCCAATAGTTCAAATGGCCCACGAAAAATTCAAACATGTCGCCGCTCATTGCCTTACCATTCCTCGTCGCTGATCCGTGGCGGGCGCGCGGCAAAAGCATAGTAAATTGCCACCATCACCCCCGTCACCGTGATCCCCACACCCAGCTCGACCACAAGGATCCCCCAGTGTTGCCCATGCGACGGATGATCCGGCGTAAACGCGCCATAGTTCAGGTATTCATACCCCAGCAGCATGCTCAGCAATCCGGTCCCGGCATAGAGCAACACGCCCAGCGCCATCAGCTTGTGAACCAACCATGGCGGGAACACCTGCTTGGCTTTGCGCAGCGAGAAAACGATCCCATAGAGGATGAACGCCACCGCAAAAATCGCCCCCGCCTGAAACCCGCCGCCGGGCGAATAATCGCCGTGAAACTGCACATAAAGCGCAAACAGAATGATCGCCCCAACCGTCAGCTTGGTCACAATCCGCAGGATAAGATGGTGAGAGCCCATTACGCCGTCCCCCCCTTACGATCGTCCTCGCGCCGGCCACGCTTCTTGCGCCGCCGCAAGCCGCTGATCAGGAACAAAACCCCGATCCCGGCCGTGAACACCACCGCTGTCTCGCCCAACGTATCATAGCCGCGATAGCTCGCCAAAACCGCAGTCACCACATTGGGCACGCCAATCTGCTCCGGGCTTTTTTGCAAATAATCGGGCGACACATGGGTCTGTGGCGGCGCATCCGGCACGCCGAAATTGGGCATGTCCAGCGTGCCATAAATCAACGCGCCGCCGGTCATGAACACCACCAACAGCGGCAACAAGGGCGAGCGCGTGCTCGGCTTCTCCACCCGGCTGGTCAAGGCCATCGTGCCCAGCATCAAAACGGTCGAAATCCCCGCGCCCACTGCGGCCTCGGTAAAGGCCACATCCACCGCGTCCAGCGCCACAAACAACAGCGCCGACAACAGGCTGAACATCCCCGCCAGCATCGCCGTCACAAACAACCGGTTGGTCACCACAATCGCAATCGCCGTGACGACCAACATGATGAACAATGTGATAACAATGAAGGTCTCCATCACCGCGCCTCCTCGCCATCATGCTCACCGTCGTGCTCGTCCTCATCCTCGTCCAAATCGCTCGCAACAAGCGGCTCTGGCTCGGCGGGCACCAACCCTTTGGCCACCTTGGGGCGCAACCCCGACACCAGCGCGGCATTGGCTACAGCATGGGTCGCGGTCGGCCCTGTGATGAACAGGAAAAGACCGATAATCAGCAACTTAACCGTGATCAACGTCGGCCCCGCCTGAAGGCACATCCCGACAATCAGCAGGATAACACCGCCCGAATCCGTCACCGACGCCGCATGCAACCGCGCCCAGAAATCCTCAAGCCGCCAGCTCCCGAAGGCGCCGACCAGCACGAAAAAACTGCCCGAGACGATGCAGATCCAGCTCAGAACCTCGACACTCACTTCTGCCCAGCTCATCGCGCGCTCCCCTCGCCATCCGGCGCCATCTTTCCGGCCATCGGCCCGGCGACCCCGTCACCCTCGGCACCTGCGCCTTGACCCGGCGCTTGCCCCGGTATCTGCACAATATCGCCAATCGCGCGATAGCGGAAAAACTTCAGAACCGCGATCGTGCCGACAAAGTTGATCAGCGCATAAAGCAGCGCAATATCAAGGAAATCGGGCCGCCCCGACAGAAACCCCATCACCCCGATCAACAACACGGTATGGGTGCCAAACAGGTTCACCGCCAACACCCGATCATACAGCGTCGGCCCGGCGAACGCCCGGATCAGCACGAAGACCATGCCGATGAAAATCGCAATCGTGGCCAGAATAAACATCACCCGCGCCCCTTGGTTGCAGCCGTCGCATGCTCGGTAACCGTCACCCGCCGGTCCATATCGCGCAGCGCGTCCATATCGTCGGGGCTGAAATTCAGCGCATGCACCAAAAACCGCTCGTCCTCGGTCTCGACCGTGATCGTGCCGGGGGTCAGGGTGATCGAATTGGCGAAAATCACCTGTCCAACGTCGGTTTTCTGGCTGTGTTTGACGCTAAACAGATGCTGGCGCGTCTCGGCCACCGGGGCCATGATAATCTTGGTCACCGCCCAGTTCGCCTTGGCGATTTCGACCAGCAACCAAAGGAAATAAGCGAAACTGCTGAACGGGCGCAGCACCAGAGGCACCACATAATCATCGGCATCATCCATCCGCCGCACGAAATAGACCGCAAGCAGGGCTGAAACGACCCCGAACCCGACAATCAACGGCTTATACAGCCCCGACAGCAACAGCCAAAGCGCCATCAATACGATGAACGGTCCGATTATCCGCACGAAGCTCAGCCCCCCAGTTCTATCGTGGGCCAGCGCAGTTTTCGTGGCGCGGATCCCCGTTTTTGATTGCCCCATTTGGTATCGTTCTACCCCCCGGATTACAAGCATCCCCACGGCATTTTTCGCCGTTTTCCGCTCAAATCCGCGTCATCACGTCACCGTGACAAACGCCCGCAATGACGCTTTATTTCAATGATCCGGTCACATTTTTGCCGTATGACATTGTCATAGACTGTCGTGATCCGACATAATGACGGAGAAAAGACGCACCAAGCGTTAACCAAACCCCGTTAAAGAGGGTTGAGAGAGCAGTACCGGAGCCTGAGATGCTCGAATTTGACAATGTAAGCAAGTCCTTCTGGACCGGCACGCAGCGCAAGGTGATCCTTGACCGCGTGAGCTTTCGAGTCGATCTTGGCCGGTCGATGGGCGTGCTTGCGCCCAACGGCACCGGGAAAACCACGCTTATCAACATGATGGCCGGCCTTGAAAAGCCGGATGAGGGCGAAATCCGCCGCGATTGCCGCATCTCCTTCCCGCTTGGTTTCATGGGCGGCGTCGTTTCCAAACACACCGCCGTCGAAAACAGCCGCTTCATCGCCCGCCTCTATGGTCTCGACCCCGATTATGTCGAAGCCTACTGCCGCTGGCTCTGTGGCCTTGGTGAATATTTTGACCAACCCTTGGGCACCTATTCCTCGGGGATGAAATCGCGCTTTTCCTTCGCCCTCATGTTGGCGCTTGATTTCGACATGTATCTCATCGACGAAGGGATGCCCGGCTCAA
The DNA here is from genome assembly GCA_025916135.1 of Rhodobacteraceae bacterium D3-12. Classification (NCBI taxonomy): domain Bacteria; kingdom Pseudomonadati; phylum Pseudomonadota; class Alphaproteobacteria; order Rhodobacterales; family Roseobacteraceae; genus Phycobium; species Phycobium rhodophyticola. Next base: position 2,854,200 of record CP104793.1, read on the forward strand.
CCGATGTTGAGTTCAATCGCAAGGCCGGCGACATCCTGCGCGAACGCCTGCGCACCACGACTGTGGTGATTGTGTCGCACAGCCCGCAGGTGTTGGAACAATTTGCCACCTCCGCCGCAGTTCTGTTAAACGGTAAGCTGCATATTTTTGATACCTTGGAAGAAGCGAAACAGCTCTATGACTACGAAACCCAAGGCTAGAAAATTCCGCATACGCCGCTCCGGAGTCGGGGCGGGCGCAATCGGTGCCAAAACGGCCGCCGATGGCACAGCTGCGGGCAACGCCGATGACACCAGCGATCAGTCAAAGCCGCTGACCGCCGAAAGCCTTGTGCAACCCGCTGCCAAGCCGAAGGCCAAAGCCCAATCAAAATCCACGCCCACTGATACAGCCAGCGCCGGGACCAGCGATAAAGCTGCGCCCACTGCCGCCGCAGCCAGCGCCGCCCCCGGAGCGGCCCTGCGCGCCGCCGCCGCAAGGGCCAAAGCTCCCGACACCAAATCACAGCCCCAACCCGAGGCCCGCACCCAAACGCAAACCGCGCCCGACCCCGACCCCGCTGTCGACACCCCCACCCCGGCGGGCGACTTCGCCTCCCCGCGTGAAACCCGCGCCGAAACCGACATCGACGCCATCCGCAAAGAGGGGCTGACCGGACGCCAACTCCGCATGGCGCGCCGCGTCGCCCAGAAACACGGGCTCGCCCCGATCTCTGATTTCGACGCCGTAAGACAGCTGCGCACCCGTGGCATCGACCCCTTCCAACGCGCCAACATGCTCGAACTCGTCGTCCCCGGTGAGGGCGCCGGCGGGGCCGGTGGCGGTGGTGGCAAGGGCGGTGTGCCCGTCGACAATGGCGGCCAGCCGCCCGATATGGGCCACGCCAAACTGCCCCAAACGGTGCAGGCGCAAAAATCCACCCTGCCCTCGACCGATACCATGACCCCGGCCCAGCGCCGCGAGATGGAGATCACCGAGATCCAGCGCGACATCGCGCGGCGTCGCCGCCGCCGTCTCGCCCTGCTCTTTACCCGCCTGTCGGCCTTTGTCTTCATCCCGACGATCCTTGCCGGTTGGTATTACTTCGTCCTCGCCACGCCGATGTATGCCACCCACACCGAATTCATGATCCTCTCCAATGACGGCGGCGGCGGTGCCGGGCGCTCCCTTTGCCCTCGCAATATGCCAACAGTCAGGACAGCATCGCGGTGCAATCCTATATGCTGTCCAAGGACGCCATGCTCAGGCTTGACGCCGAACACGGGTTCAAATCGCATTTCTCCGACCCGTCGATCGACCCGATCCAACGCCTCGCCGCGGATGCCTCGAACGAAAAGGCGCACAAGCTTTATAAAAAGATGGTCAAGATCGGCTATGATCCGACCGAAGGCGTCGTCCGGATGGAGGTTATCGCCGCCAGTCCCAAGGTCGCCTTTGATTTCTCGCAACTGCTGGTCGATTTCGCCGAAGAGCGCGTCGATGAACTCAGCCGCGAGAAACGCGAAGACGCGATGGCCTCGGCCAATCAAAGCCTGAAAGAGGCCCGCGATGAACGCCGCGCCGCACAGGCCACGCTGGTCAACCTTCAGGAAACCCAAGGCGTCGATCCGACCGAACAGCTCGCCGTGCTGCGTCAGCAGATCTCAAGCTACGAGACAGAGTTGCTTGAAAAGGAACTGCAACTCGCCGCCCTGCTCGACAACCCGCGCCCCAACCGGGCCAAGGTTGACGGCGCGCGCGCCGATATCACCCGCCTCAACGCCTTGATCAAAACCCTCAACGCGCGGATGACCGGCAGCAGCGACAGCTCAGACAGCCTCGCCTCCCGCTCCGCCCGCGTGCAAATGGCACAGGCCGACCTCACCACCGCCGACCTGTTCCTGCAAAACGCCCTGCAAACCGCCAAACAGGCCGAGCTTGAAGCCTCAAAACAGGTGCGCTACCTGACCGTCCCGGTCCTGCCCGTACAGGCAGAAGAGGCGTCCTACCCGCGTGCATTCGAGAATACGGTGCTGGCCTTCCTGATCTTTGCCGGCATCTATCTCATGGTCTCGCTGACCTCCTCGATCCTGCGCGAACAGGTCTCCTCGTGACGCGAGCGTGTGCGGCAACAATGGGCGGCGGCGGCACAACGCGCCGGTTTTCTGCGCCGCCCCGCCTTGCACCGTTTCGCTGATCATGTAACCTCGACCCATAGTCCTGAGCCATAGTTCCGAGCAGAGAGTATTCCCGTTGAAAAAACCGCTTCCCACCGTCACGCCCAACACTTGGGATTTCCTGCGCGACGCCATGATCGCCCCCACCGGTTTCCGCGAATATGACGCCCGCTGGCAATACCCCGAAGCGATCAACCTGCCCGGCATCACCGCCCTCGGCCTCGGCCTTGGCACGCAAATGCGCCGCCGCGGGATCGAGCCGGTCATCGCCGTCGGCAATGATTACCGCGACTATTCGCTCTCGATCAAAAACGCCCTCATGCTGGGCCTGATGCAGGCCGGTATCCATGTCAAAGACATCGGTCCCGCCCTCTCCCCCATGGCGTATTTCGCGCAATTCCACCTTGATGCGCCCGCCGTTGCCATGGTCACGGCCTCGCATAATCCCAACGGTTGGACCGGCGTGAAAATGGGCTTTGAACGCCCCCTCACCCACGGCCCCGACGAAATGGGCGAACTGCGCGACATTGTCTTGAACGGCGAAGGTCAAACCGCCCCCGGCGGTGGCTATGAATTTGTCGATGGCGTGCGCGAGGCCTATCTCGACGACCTCATTGGCGACTTCAAAATGACCCGCAAGCTCAAGGTGGTCTGCGCCACCGGCAATGGCACCGCCGCCGCCTTCGCGCCCGAGCTGTTTGAGCGTCTCGGCGTCGAAGTTGTGCCCTCCCATAATGAGCTCGACTACACCTTCCCGCATTACAATCCCAACCCCGAAGCCATGGAAATGCTGCACGATATGTCGGACAGCGTGCGCGCCTCCGGCGCCGATTTCGCGCTTGGCTTTGATGGCGATGGCGACCGTTGCGGCGTGGTCGATGACGAGGGAGAAGAGATTTTCGCCGACAAGGTTGGCGTCATCATGGCCCGCGATTTTGCCAAGCTTTACCCAAACCGCACCTTCGTCGCCGATGTGAAATCCACCGGCCTCTTCGCCTCCGATCCCGAACTGATCAAACACGGGGCCAAAGCCGATTACTGGAAAACCGGCCATTCCCACATGAAACGCCGGGTCAAGCAAATCGGCGCGCTGGCGGGGTTTGAGAAATCCGGCCATTACTTCCTCGCCGAACCGGTGGGCCGTGGCTATGACTGCGGCATGCGCGTTGCGGTCGAAATCTGCAAAATGATGGACCGCAACCCCGACATGTCGATGTCCGACATGCGTCGCGCCCTGCCCAAAACATGGGCCTCGCCCACCATGTCGCCCTATGCCGCCGATACCGAGAAATACGATATCCTTGACCGGCTGGTGCAAAAGCTCGTCGCCAAACACGAGGCCGGCGAAACCCTCGGCGGCCGCCCCATAAAAGAGGTGGTCACCGTCAACGGCGCGCGGGTGATCCTAGATAACGGCTCATGGGGTCTGGTCCGGGCCAGCTCGAACACACCCAACCTCGTCGTTGTCTGCGAAAGCAGCCAATCCGAGGCCGAACTCCGCGCCATTTTCGCCGACATCGACGCGGTCATCCGCACCGAACCCGGCGTGGGTGACTACGACCAAACCCTCTGACCAAACCCTCTAACCACCCCTTCTAACCGGACCGACCCATGCGCCTATTCCTGCCCCTCATGCTGCTGGCTTCACTGGTCGCCGTTGGGTTGGCGCTCGTCCGCCCTGAGCTTTCCGACATCCTGCTGCTGGCAGTGCCCATTGGCTTGGCCAGCGGCTGGCTCTGGCTCTCCAACCTGCGCCGCCCGGCGCCACCACCGCCCAAACCGCCGCAGACCCGGCCAAACGCCTCGTCATCGACGGCTCCAACGTGATGTATTGGCGCGACAACACGCCAAAGCTCGAAACCGTCATCGAGCTCATCACCCTGCTGCACGCCAAAGGCTACCAGATCGGCGTCATCTTTGACGCCTCCGCCGGTCACGTCCTCTTCGGGCGTTACCTCGACGACGCCCCCTTCGCCGCCCGCCTCGGCATTGCGGTCGAAGAATGCTTCGTCGTCCCCAAGGGCACGGTGGCAGATGAATACATCCTCAAATCCGCCCGCGACCTTGGCACGCGCATCGTCACCAACGACCGCTACCGCGACTGGGCCGATCAATTCCCCGAGGTCCACAAGAAAGGCCACCTCATCCGTGGCCACTACGAAAAAGGCGCGCTCCACCTCCACTCGCTTATCCCGCCGCGCTCAAAATCCGCCTGACTGGCTGCCTCAATTCCAAATATGGAAACACACTGTCCTAGCTGATTTGCTTGACAGGTACCTCAAAAGCCAACACTTTTAGGCGAATTCGAGCCATCGCAATGCACATCATGGAGGACGCCAATGACACGTTTTAGCAAGGGAATGCTGATCTCCGCTTTTCTCGTCGCGGTTCCCTCTCTCGGGATCGCTGATCCCAAACCGAGAAATGCCCAGCCCGCAACGGCTGCGAAAATCACCAAGATCTACGCTGGCAAAACTGATGTCTGGGACACAGACTGCGGCGGCGGCATCTACTTCGGCCCCAACGGCCAGGCCCGCGCCTGGTGCGCCACCAACCCCGATACCCTCGGCGCCGGCACGTGGTATGCCACCAATCAGGGCCAACTGTGCCACAAGCTGAAATGGTACTACCCCCAAGGCTCCGGCGCCGGGGTAAGCGCCGAACAAACCAGCTGCATCGACCATGTCGACAAACGCTGGGGCAACACCTACCGCAACTACGCCGATAGCGCCGAATGGTGGCCGATCGACGATTATTCAGGCCCAAAACGCGGCTACAAATTCCAAGCCAACGTAAAAGCCGCCCGCGCCAAACTCGGCCTCTAAAGCACCCGCGCTCAGCGCATTACAGAGCCCGCGTCTTCATCTGACTGAAAATATCTCGGGGGCGTGGGGGCTGGCCCCCACTTTAACCTGCGTGTGGGGGCTGGCCCCCACTTTAACCTGTGCGTGTCGCACCGAAGGTGCGCCATAATACTGTCTGGCCCCACTTAAACCGGCGCGTGGGGATGGCCCGCAACCCTAGCTAGCATCACGCACCCCCTTTTTCCAACCGTTGCACACCGCACCCATCACGCCCCAACCAACCCGCGCCCCTTGAGCAATGCCTCAACCCCCGGCAACCGCCCGCGGAACCGCTCGTAAAGCACCGCCGCATCGACCGACCCGCCAGTGGACAGGATATTCGCCTCCAGCGCCTTGGCCGTCGCGGCATCAAACGCGCTCCCCGCCTCCTCAAAGGCGGCAAAGGCATCCGCGTCCATCACCTCCGACCACATGTAGGAATAATAACCCGAGGAATAGCCGTCCCCGGCAAAGACATGCGCAAACTGCGGCGTCGCATGGCGCATGGTGATCGCCTTCGGCATCCCCAGCGCCTCCAGAACCTCCGCCTGTTTCGCCATCACATCGCCCGGCGCCGCCCCGCCATGAAACTCCAGATCCACAAGCGCCGAGGCAACATACTCCACCGTCTGGAACCCCTGATCGAAATTCGCCGCGCCCAAGACCTTTTCCAACATCTCTTCGGGCATTGCCTCGCCACTCTCCACATGGGTCGCAAACTCGCGCAACACCTCCGGCACCTCCAACCAATGCTCAAAAAGCTGGCTTGGCAGTTCAACAAAATCCCGCGCCACGCTGGTGCCCGAAACACTCTCATAGGTCACATCCGACAACATCTGATGCAGCGCATGACCGAACTCGTGGAACAACGTCCGCGCATCGTCATAAGACAACAGCGCCGGTTCTCCTCGCGCAAAATTGCACACGTTGATCACCACCGGCGCCTGCGCGCGCGGCCACTTCGCTTGCGACCGCATCGCCGAACACCACGCGCCCGACCGCTTTGACCCACGCGCGAAATAATCGCCGATGAACACTGCCACATGCCGGCCATTGCGCGTCACCTCCCACGCCCGGCAATCGGCATGGTAAAGCGGCACGTCCAGCCGCTTGAACTCCAACCCGAACAGCCGCCCGGCACAGGCAAACGCCGCCGCGATCATCCGGTCCAGCGACAGGTAAGGCTTCAACGCCGCCTCATCCAGATCATGCTCCGCCCGCCGCCGCTTCTCTGCGTAATACCGCCAATCCCACGGGGCCAACGCTCCGTTGACACCATCGCCGTGCATCATCTCTTCCAACACAGCGGCGTCCGCCTCGGCCTGCGCCTTGGCCGGTTCCCAAACCGCCATCAGCAATTCGCGCACCGCCTCCGGCGTCTTGGCCATCTCGGTTTCCAACTTGAAGGCCGCAAAATTTTCATAGCCAAGCAGCTTCACCCGCTCCTCGCGCAGCGCCAAAATCTCCGCCGCCACCTCGCGGTTGTCGGTCTCGCCGCCATTGGCCCCCCTAGCGGCCCACGCCGCAAACGCCTTCTCGCGCAAATCCCGGCGCGGCGAAAATTGCAAAAACGGCACGATCAGCGAGCGTGACAGCGTCACCACCGGCCCCGCGGCCCCCTTCTCGCGCCCCGCCTCGCGCGCCGCCTCGATGACAAACTCCGGCAACCCTTCCAGATCGCCCTCGCCCAGCTCCATGAACCACGCCCGCTCATCCGCCAAAAGGTTCTGCGTGAACGCCGTGCCCAACTCGGCCAACCGCGCCTTGATCTCCTTCATCCGCGCGTCCGCCGCCCCGTCAAGCGCCGCGCCCGACCGCACAAAGCTGCGCCGCGTCAACATCAACACCCGCGCCTGCTCCGGGTTGAGCGTCAAGCTGTCGCGCGCCGCCCACACGGCCTCGATCCGCGCAAACAGGGCCTTGTTCGCTGTGACGGCTGCGAAATGGCGCGCCAACAAGGGCGAAAAGTCGCGCTGCAACGCCTCGCGCTCCGGGTTGCTGTCCGCCCCGGCCACGGTGAAAAACACTGACAGAACCTTGTCGAGCGCCTCGCCCGCCGCCTCCAACGCGCCAATCACATTTTCAAACCCCGGCTCCGATGTATCCGCTGCAATCGCCGCGATCTCGGCCTCATGCGCCGCCAATGCCTCTTTCAAAGCGGGCGCAAAATCGTCATCCGAAATCGCATCAAACGGGGCCAGCCCGAATTGCGTGGTCCATTCCTGCAAAAGGGGGTTCGTCATCGCTCATCTCCTCGGTTGCGCAAAGGCGCGCTTCTTTCGCGTCACGTTAAGTCTGAGCGCAGCCAGTTGCAATTCGATCCGCGCGTTTGTTCGCATGTCTTCATCTGACCCCAAATATCCCCGCCGGAGGCTCCCGTCCCAACCAAACGCTCCTCGGCCCATGGTGCAATCACGCAACAACGCACGCTCCATTAACCAAATTCGGCGCCCCCGGACCCATCCCCCCGGCAGCCGGGAGTCAGCCGGATGTCAGCCGGGAGTCACCCCCCCAAAAGCCACCGCAGAGCGTGATTAACAAACCTTGCCAAATCGTGAACATCGCGGCGAAAACCTTAACAGAAAGGTTAACGCGCCGCGCCGCAAACCGGGCAATCCGCGCGCCGTTTCACGCCGATCTTGCGGCTTTCCCCCCACAACCCGTCATAGATCAGCAACTCCCCGCGCAACACATGCCCGGCCCCGCTGATCACTTTGATCGCCTCCAGCGCCATCATCGTGCCGACCACGCCGGGCAGCGGTCCAACCACCCCCGCCTCGGCACAAGAGGGCGCCAATTCCGCCGCTGGCGCCTTGGGGAACACACATTGATAACAGGGCGCGTCCCGGGCCGGATCAAACACCGACAATTGCCCCTCCCATTGGGTAATTGCCCCCGAAATCAACGGCTTGCCCGTGGCGACTGCGGCGCGATTGACCAAATACCGCGTGTCAGAATTGTCCGTCCCGTCAAGGATCACATCATATTCGGCAAACAGCGCCTCGGCGATCTCCGTACTCAGCCGCCGCCCATAGGGGCGCACATCGACAAACGGGTTCACCCCCTTCATCGCCGCCATCGCCGATTGCACCTTGGGCAGGCCGATCGCGCCTTCGGAATGGATCACCTGCCTTTGCAGGTTGCTCGCATCAACCGTGTCGTCATCAATCACCCCGATCCTGCCCACGCCCGCTGCCGCCAGATACAGCAACACGGGCGAGCCTAAACCGCCGGCCCCGACCACCAACACCTTGCTTTCCTTAAGCTTTTTTTGCCCCGGCCCGCCCAGCTCCCGCAGCACGATATGACGCGCATAGCGCGGCAATTCGCCCGGCGCAAACGCCCCTGCCGTCACCGCAACCGGCACCTCGTCCTGTGGCACCACCGCCCGCGCCTTCAACCACGACAACCCCTTGGCATAGCTCAAAACCACCACGGCAAGCGCGCCCACAATGCCCCAAAGCACCGCGCTCTCCCCCGTCGCCATCCGCAGCCCATGCCCCTCCGGCAACAGCAGATGCAGCCCGAAAACCGCCGCCCACAACAGGGCAATCAGCACCCAGATCACAGCGCCCGACAGTCCGAACAACCGCCCCACGCCCCAGATCATCGCCGCAATGCCAAAAACCAGCAGCACCCGCGCTACCCCCGCCCGGTCGAGCCGAAGCCACCAGCGCCCCGCGCCGTCTCGCTCAACGCGTCAACCACCGCAAACGCCGCCTGCACCACCGGCGCGACCACCAATTGCGCCACCCGCTCGCCATGGCCAACCACAAAGGTCTCCGCCCCGGTATTCAACAGGATCACCCCAAGCTCACCGCGATAATCGCTGTCAATCGTCCCCGGCGCATTCACCAGCGTAATCCCGTGTTTCAACGCCAAACCCGAACGCGGCCTGACCTGCACTTCAAACCCTTGCGGAATCTCCATCCGCACCCCCGTCGAAATCAGCGCCCGCGCCCCCGGCGCAATGCGAACCTCTTGGCGATCCACAAAATTCGCCCGCACATCCGCCCCCGCAGATCCGCGCGTTTCATAAGACGGCAGCAACACCTCCCGGTCCGCCCCCGCAACCCAACTCAGCTTGATTTCAACCACGCCCCGCCCTTCATCTTGCTGAAAATACTCATTCCAACGCCGCCGCAATCGCCGCCGCCAGCCGCCGCGCGACCATATCCTTGCCCATCCGCGGCCACGCATCGACGCCACTTTCCGAGATCACATGCACCGCGTTTTCCGCGCCCCCCATGATCCCCGTCTCCGGCGACACATCATTCGCCACGATCCAGTCACACCCCTTGCGCGCCCGCTTCTTTGTGGCGTTGTCAATCACGTCATCGGTCTCCGCCGCAAAGCCTACAACCAGCCCCGGCCGCCCTTCGCCCATCCGGCTTACCGTTTTCAAAATGTCCGGGTTCTCGGCAAACTCCAGCACCGGCAACGCGCCATCCTGTTTCTTGATCTTCGAACCCGACGCGCTCTTCACCCGCCAATCCGCCACCGCCGCCGCGAACACCGCTGCCGCCACGGGCAAGGCCCCCTCGACCGCCGCCAACATCTCTGCCGCGCTTTGAACCTCAATGATCTCAACACCTTGCGGGCGCGCGGCCTCCGCCGGGCCGGTGACAAAAACCACCTCCGCCCCAAGCGCCGCCAAGGCGGTCGCAATCGCCGTGCCCTGCGCGCCAGAGGACCGGTTGGCGATATAGCGCACCGGATCAATCGGCTCATGGGTTGGCCCGCTCGTCACCAACACCCGCTTGCCCTTCAACGGCCCATCCGCCAGAACCCCGGCAATCGCCTCGACAATCTCCATCGGCTCGCTCATCCGGCCGGGGCCGAACTCGCCACAGGCCATGTTGCCCTCATTCGGGCCGACAAACCGCAGGCCATCGCCCTGCAATACCGCGATATTGCGCTGCGTGGCGGCATGCTCATACATCCGCACATTCATCGCCGGAGCCACCAAAACCGGCGTATCCGTTGCCATCAGCAACGTCGTGGCCAAATCATCCGCATGCCCGCCCGCCATCTTGGCCAGCAAATCCGCCGTCGCCGGGGCCACCACCACCAAATCCGCCACACGAGAGAGCTGGATATGCCCCATCTCGGCCTCGTCGGTCAGATCAAACAGATCGGTAAAGGCCTTCTCCCCGGCCAAGGCTGCAACGCTCAAAGGGGTCACAAACTCCTGCGCCGCCCGCGTCAAAACCGGCGTCACCGCCGCGCCGCGCTCGCGCAGGCGCCGGATCAGATCAAGACATTTGAACGCGGCAATCCCGCCCCCGATTATCAACAGGACACGCTTGCCCGCCAACCCCATGCTCTGCATTCCGGCTCTCCCCATGCGACTTGCGCCAAACTAAGCGGCAATCGCCACAATCACAATGGCTTCAACCTTTCTGAAACGCCGCGCAAGGGTCGTCGCGCTCTGCCTCGGGAAACCGCTCGCTCGCATCAAAACGCGCCGCATCGCCGCTGCCCTCCTCCAACAGCCCCAGCGCAAAAACCGTCACCTCCGGCGCGACTTTTTCAACCAGCCGGGGCACACCCCAGTCGCGCCGCGCATGGCCATTGCCGGTGATCACCACAACCGGCCCGCCGGTCTCGTGCAAGGCCTGCACCACGGCCCGCGCCAATGTGGCATCCCGCAGGCGCTGCAACGCGACCATCACAGGCAGCATCTCTGGCGGCATCGCCTCGCAATGGGCCAGATGCTGCTCTTGCTCGCGTGCGGCCTGCTCTGCCTCTGCCAGAGCGGTGTTCAAACCATAGGCCTCGGCCTCTGGTCCGAAGCTCTCCGCGATCCCCGCTTTCATTGCCGCCCGCGCCTCGCGCCTCGGCACCGCCGCGCCGTAAAACTTCGCCTCTCCCGAGGCTAGGAAAATCGGGTAATACATCGCAAAACCGGGCCAACCCGTGTCTTTCCAGCCCAGCGCCGCCTCCAACTTGCCAGCCTCCGACCGCAGCGAAGGCTTCGCCCTCTCGGCCTGTGATCTGGTCAGCATCTCGAACACCACCGCCTTCGGGGCAAGCGCCGCAACCAACTCTGCCTGACGCGCATGAATCGCTGCGTTATCATGGACTTCGCCCAAGATCACAACCTCTGCACCCGCCATGCCTTCGGGCAAATCCTGCGCCATTGCCGCGCCCGCGATCACGACCCAGATCATCACTATTAAGCGTCGCATGCTTTTCTCGCCTCCCGGCCTCTGCTACCCAGATGCGAAACTAGGGGCTGGATCATGGCAACACAATGCACACTCGTCCTCGGCGGTATCGCAAGCGGTAAATCGGCCCATGCCGAAACCCTGATGCACGCCACCGGCTTGCCGATGCTCTACCTCGCAACGGCCCAAGGTTTCGACAGCGAAATGCAGGCCAAAATCGCCCGCCACCAAGCCACCCGCGGCACCAATTGGCGCACCATCGAAGAACCGCTCGCCGCCGCTCAAATCCTGCGCGATGCGCCCGCCGACCACGCGCTGCTGTTTGATTGCGCCACCATGTGGCTGAGCAATCATATGCTGGCCGATCATGATCTTGAGGTCGAACAAGCCGCGCTCACCGACGCGGTTGCCGCCTGCCCGGCCCATCTTGTCATTGTCTCGAACGAGGTCGGGCTGTCCGGCGTGCCTGAAAACGCCCTCGCCCGGCGGTTTGCCAATGCCCAAGGGCGGCTGAACCAAGCGCTCGCGTCGCTGGCAAACCGCGTGATCCTCGTCACGGCGGGCCTGCCGCAAACGCTCAAAGGACGCACAGCATGAGACGCGTTTTCTGGGTCCGCCACGGGCCAACCCATGCCAAAACCATGGTCGGCTGGTCCGACCTGCCCGCCGATCTGTCTGACGTGGCACAAATTGCGCGGGTGTCAGGGTTTTTGCCGCGCGACGCGCCGGTGATTTCCTCGGATCTGTCGCGCGCGTCGGCCACCGCCGATGCCATTGCCGGACCGCGGCCGCGCCTGCCCCATGACTGCGGCTTTCGCGAAATGCACTTTGGCGAATGGGAGCTGAAACGCTTTAACGAGATCGAAGACCAAGCCCACGCCCGCGCCTTCTGGGAAAACCCCGGTGACATTCGCCCCCCCGGCGGCGAAAGCTGGCACGAGGTGAGCGCCCGCGTCGATAACGCCGTCGCCCGTCTGCTCGCCGTTGAACCGGCCCAAGACGTTGTGATCGTTGCGCATTTCGGGGTGATCCTGACCCAGCTGCAACAGGCGCTACAGCTTGACGCTTACGAGGCATTCTCGCACAAGATCGACAACCTTTCGGTCACTGAACTGCACTACGCAGATGGCGGCTGGTCCGCCGCACGCTTTAATCACCACCCGTGATTAGAGCCCCCGCAAATATTCATTTGGTGAATATTGCGCGCACCGCATAACCTCGTCTCATGAGTTATGATCTTTTCATCGGTGATCGCACCTTTTCCAGTTGGTCCATGCGTGGCTGGCTCATGCTGGAACAATTCAACCTGCCGTTTCGCACCCATATGGTCGGGCTTTATGATGGCACAATGGCCCAAGATCTCGCGGCGCTGGCACCGGCCCGCCTTGTGCCGGTATTGCGCGATGCCCAAGGGATCGTGATCGGCGACAGCCTCGCCATGGGCGAAACCTTGGCCGAGCGCCACCCCGAGGCCGGTCTCTGGCCTGCCGACCCTGCGGCGCGGGCTTTGGCACGCTGGATGGTGGCGGAATTGCACTCCGGCTTCTCCGGATTGCGCGGAGAGTGCCCGATGCAACTCTTGCACCAATATCAAGGGTTTGCCCCCTCCGATGCGGTCAAGACCGATTTGGAGAGACTGCAAACGCTCTGGTCACTGGCACGCGACCGCCACGGGGCGTCGGGGGGTTGGCTCTTTGGCGACTATTGCCTTGCAGATGCGTTCTATGCGCCGGTGGCGGCCCGGATCGCGGGCTATGACCTGCCGGTGGATGCGCCTGCCCAAGCCTATGTCGCCACCACGCTGGCCGACCCGGCGTTTCGCCGCTGGCGCTCATTGGGCCTCACCAAATCTTACGACCCGGTGCCATATGCCTTGCCGCTCACCACCCGCGACTGGCCCGGCCCGGTCCCGATCAGCGCCCATGCGGTCGCCACTGGCCTCTCGGTAAACGCCGATTGCCCCTATTCCGGCAAACCGGTGCGCGATTTTCTATCGCTTGATGGCCGCATCTTTGGGTTTTGCAATCCAACCTGTCGCGACAAAACGGTGAATGATCCGGGCGCGTGGCCCGCCTTTATGGCGTTGCTCTGATCTACAGGTGTTGCGCCGCGCGTTGCGCGTCGCCGGGGGGGCCTCGCTTCGCTCGGCCCTCGCATGTGGCCAGAGGGGTGATAAAAGCTCCGATGCTTTGCTTGGGGCGGATCGTGGAATGGGTATTTTTACCATTTAAGAAACGCGGGCGGGCGCGTTAACCTTTCTTCAACCATCTGAGGTCACTCTTAACCATGATTAACGATGGTTGGGAAATCACATGGTCGCTCGCGCCTATACAGTCGCCTTTGAAGGGGTCGAGGCCCGCGCCGTCGAAGTGCAATGCGCCGTCACCCCCGGACTGCCCGGCTTCTCAATTGTTGGTCTGCCCGACAAAGCGGTGAGCGAGGCGCGTGACCGGGTGCGCACTGCACTTTCCTCGCTGTCGATCGCGCTGCCGTCAAAGCGGATCACGGTCAATCTATCCCCTGCCGACCTGCCCAAAGAGGGCAGCCATTATGATTTACCCATCGCACTGGCGCTGCTCGCCGCGTTGGAAATCATTCCGGGCGACGCCGTGGAATCCATCACAGCGCTTAGGGAGTTATCGCTTGATGGCTCGCTTGTGCCCGTGCTTGGCGCGCTACCCGCCGCCATGTCAGCCGCTGAACAAAGCCGCACGCTTGTCTGCCCTGCCGCATCCGGCGCCGAGGCGGCTTGGGTCGGCGCGGCGCAAGTGCTGGCGCCCGCGTCACTGGCCGATGTGGTGCGCCATTTCACCGGACAATCCCCCCTTGCCCCGGCCGTTCCGGGCGAAGTTTCGCTCAGCCAGCACGCGCGCGATTTACGCGACGTGAAAGGCCAGGAACGCGCCAAACGCGCGCTAGAAATCGCCGCAGCAGGGCGCCACCACATGATCATGGTCGGCACGCCCGGGTCGGGAAAATCCATGCTCGCGGCGCGCATTCCCTCAATTTTACCGCCGCTCACCCCGGTCGAGGCGCTGGAAACCTCGATGATCCACTCGCTCTCCGGCTTGCTTGACGAGGGTGGCATTTCCCGCGCCCGCCCCTTTCGCGAGCCGCATCACACCGCCTCCATGGCCGCGATCGTCGGCGGAGGACGCAACGCAAAGCCCGGAGAAATCAGCCTCGCCCATAATGGCGTGCTGTTCATGGATGAATTTCCCGAATTCCCGCGCCCGGTTCTGGAAACCCTGCGCCAGCCGATCGAAACCGGAGAAGTGGTCATCTCCCGCGCCAATGCCCATGTCCGCTACCCCTGTAAGTTCATGCTGGTCGCGGCTGCAAACCCTTGTAAATGCGGCTATCTTCCCGACCCCGCCCGCGCCTGCGCCCGCGTTCCACAATGCGGTGAAGACTACCTCGGGCGGATCTCCGGCCCCCTGATGGACCGCTTTGATCTTCGCATCGAGGTACCGCCGGTGGCCTATACCGACCTTGACCTCCCCCCGCAGGCGAAGGGTCTGGCGACGTGGCCGCGCGCGTGGCGGCAGCGCGTCAGCTGCAAGAGGCGCGCTTTGCCAACACACCAGAGGCGCGGCTCAATTCCGACGCAGAAGGCGAACTGCTCGAAGAGATCGCCGCCCCGGACACCCAAGGCCGCGAGTTGCTTGTCAAAGTGGCCGAGCGGATGGGCCTTTCCGCGCGCGGCTATCACCGGGTGCTGCGCGTGGCGCGTACCATCGCTGATCTTGAGCGCTCCGCCGATGTGCGTTACCCGCATGTGGCCGAAGCGGTCAGCTTTCGCCTGATGACGATGAAAGAGAGCTGATCCACCCGGCCAAATCGTCAAGCGTCGCATTCGCCTCTGGCATCACCGGCTGAAACAGCGGCCAAACATGCGGCAGGTTGTGCGCCACGCTCTCGCGTACCTTGACGCCTTGCGCGCGCAACCGCTCGGCCATGCGCCGCGTGTCATCCAAAAGAATTTCGCTGTCCCCGACACAAAGCCAAACCGGACACGCCCCGGTGAACTCCGCCCAAAGCGGCGAGGCACGCGGATCGGTCGGATCCCCCCCGGCCATATACATCTCTTCCATATCGCGCGCGCGCCCGACGGGCAGCACAGCGTCGGCCCGAGCGTTCTCGGCAAAGGACGTACCGGAAAATGTCATATCGGTAAGCGGTGAAAATGCAAATATGCCAGCGGGTTGTGGCAATTCCAGACGGCAAATCTCGCCCAAAAGCGCCAGCGCCAATCCGCCACCCGCGCTATCCCCACCGATCACGATCCGCTCCGACGCGCCCGTCGCACAGAGCGCCTCATAAACCGCCAGCGCATCCTCGACCGCGGCTGGAAACGGGGCCTCGGGCGCCTTGCGATAATCCGGCAACCAAGCAACCCGCTTGGTCAGCTTTGACAGGCGCGCCAACATCGCCTTATGCGTCGCGGGCGACCCCATGACATAGCCGCCGCCGTGAAAATAAAGCAGCACCTGAGCATCCCCCGCACCCGGCCCCGTCACGCGCAAGCCGCCAACTCCGCCGAGCGTGGCCGCCTCATAACGCGCCCCCCGTGGCCCGTGAAAAAACAACCGCGCACTGCGCTCAAACCCGGCACGAAGATCGGCCGGATCATCCGCCCGCATCAATCGGCGCTTCTCCACCAACCGCAAGAACAGGTTGATCACCTGTGCCCGCAAGCTCATGCGCGTTTGGCCTCAATCACGGTCCAGATTTTCTCGGCAATGTTAACGTCGTCAAACCGCTCCAGCTCCTGAATGCCCGTCGGGGAGGTCACGTTAATTTCGGTCAGATAGTCACCAATCACGTCAATACCGACAAACACCTGACCCTTTTCGCGCAACAGCGGGCCAATCGCGGCGCAAATCTCCATGTCGCGTTCGCTCAACCCGATTTTTTCTGGCCGCCCGCCGACATGCATGTTCGACCGGGTCTCACCCGCCGCCGGCACCCGGTTGATCGCGCCAACCGGCTCACCATTCACCAAAATGACCCGCTTGTCGCCGTTGGAGACATCGGGCAAAAATTTCTGCGCAATCAACGGTTCACGGGAAAATCCGGTGAACAACTCATGCAACGACGACAGGTTGCGATCCGCCTCGGTCAACCGAAACACCCCGGCCCCGCCATTACCGTAAAGCGGTTTCAGAATGATATCGCCATGCTCGGCCTTAAAGGCGCGGATCGTGTCAAGATCACGGGCAATGGTTGTGGGCGGCGTCAGATCGGGAAAATCCAGAACCAAGAGCTTTTCCGGGTAATTACGTACCCAGAACGGGTCATTCACAACCAATGTATCGGGGTGAACCCGATCCAGCAAATGGGTCGTGGTTATATAAAACATATCAAACGGCGGATCTTGCCGAAGCCAAACCACGTCAAACTCGGAAAGATCAACGTCCTGCAATTCCCCCAGACTATAATGATCCCCCTTAACCCGGCGCACCTCCAACGGCCAACCGCGCGCCATCACCCGACCTTCGCGAAACGAAAGCTGCTCGGGCGTGTAATAAAACAACTCATGCCCGCGCGCCTGCGCCTCTTCGGCCAGCCGAAAACTGCTGTCGGCATTGATATCAATTGGCCCGATCGGGTCCATCTGGAATGCGATTTTCAATCGCTTGGCAGGGGCTGGTGTGGTGCTCATCGCGCGGCAATCCTCTGGAATTTGGCTGCCACTTACATGGCCCAAGCCCGCAGATTGTGCAATGTCAGAACCCGCCGAAGGCATTCTCCAGTATCCGGATCGCGCCAGTGCCATCAACCAACGCCGCATCAAACCGCATCTCGGTCAGCTGTCCCAAAGGCATAGAGCCAAGAAACTCTTCCGCCGCGCCGCAAATGCGCTCAATCTGGCGTGCACTCAAACTCTCTGCGGCGCGATCAAATGTCTTGCTCTGTTTGACTTCGACAAAAACCAACGCGTCACCAGTCCGCATTACAAGGTCGATTTCGCCGCGCTGACCGCGCCAACGTCGCCCCACCTCGCTAAATCCACGGCGCAAGTAGTCGCTTGCGACCTGCTCCTCCGCCGCGATCCCGGCACAATAGGCCCGCTTGCCGCGTCGCCTGCGCGACGCTGACATCGCAGCAGACACCGGCGAACCCCAAAACTCTTCAACTGCCACATGCGCCGTCATCCGTCGCCCTTCCTAGATTTCGACAATTCAAGCGCCCGTTGATACACATCGCGCCGCTTCAAGCCGGTTTTTGCCGCCACCTGATCCGCCGCATCCCGCACCGACACAGACCCAAGCAACCCCTCCAACTCCGAATCTAAATCAATTTCCCTAATATTTCCCGAATCCCCCAGCCGATCAGAAAAACAATCTCCCCCTTCAACCGTCTCTCGGTGGTCAAAGCGGCCAATTCCTCCAGACTCCCGGTCAGAATTTCCTCGAATTTTTTGGTCAATTCCCGACAAATCGCTGCCGGGCGCGCGCCGCCCAAGACCGCAACCGCATCCGCGACACAGGCGGCGATCCGATGGGGCGATTCGTAAAAAATCAGCGTTCCGGGCACCTCAGAGAGCGCCGCCAGCGCGGATTTTCGCTTGCCCGAGCTATTCGGAAGGAACCCGGCAAAAAAGAACCGGTCAGTCGGAAGCCCCGCCAGCGTCAACGCTGTGATCGCCGCCGACGCCCCCGGAGCCGAGGTGACTTTCACGTCTTCCTCGCGGGCGGCCCGCACCAGATCATAGCCCGGATCAGACACCATTGGCGTCCCCGCTTCGGACGCATAGACCACCGATTTGCCCTCGGCCAAAGACGCCAAAAGCCTTGTGCGCACCTTATCCCCGCTATGATCGTGGTAGGACACCAGCGGTCGCGCCCCCAACGGCACGCCGTGGATTTCCAGCAACCGGCGCATGCTGCGCGTGTCCTCGGCGGCAATCACATCCGCCGTCGTCAAAATATCCAACGCCCGCAAGGTGATGTCGCGCGCAGCACCAATCGGTGTTGCAACAAGGTAGAGTCCGGGGCTCAAATCCCCCCTTCGGGCGTATGTGACTTGCCGCTGTCGTAATTCACCCTAGACCCCGCATGTTGGACGTTTATTATTCCCGGCAACCTTCCGTCCCGGCCCCTCACCGGTACGGGCGAAAACCACGAGGGAGCGAGAGGTCGTCCATGTTTGCCGTTTTAACCAAAATCCGCAAGTCCGCCACCCGTCTGTTGGCGGCGGGCGCAATACTCGGATTGGCCGCCTGTCAGCCGATCTCGCTTGGCGGTGGTGGCCTTGCCTCTGGCGGTGGTCCCAACATTGATCCTTCAGCCCCCGTGCCCGTGGCGCTGCTTTTGCCTCGTGGGTCCAGCAGCCAAAGCGATGAATTCCTCGCCCAAAGCCTCGAAAACGCAGCCCGCTTGGCCATCGCCGACCTGAGCGGCGTTCAGATCGACCTGCGCGTCTATGCCACCGCAGGCAGCGCCGCTCAGGCGCAATCCGCCGCGTCTCAGGCGGTGGCCGATGGCGCGAAAATCATCCTTGGCCCGGTGTTTGGCGAAGCCGCCAACGCCGCCGGAGTCGCCGCCGCACCCAAAGGCATCAATGTCCTGTCGTTCTCCAACAACACGACCATCGCGGGCGGCAACGTGTATGTGCTTGGGCCGACCTTTGACAACACTGCCAGCCGCCTCGCCGGCTATGCCGCGCGTCAGGGCAAAGGGCGCATCCTCGTCGTGCATTCCCAGAACGTCGCGGGACAGCTTGGCAGCCAAGCCATTCAGCGCGCGATCTCGCGCAGTGGCGCAACACTGGCCGGCACCGTCGGTTATGAATTCTCCCAACAAGGCGTTGTCGCCGCCGTGCCCAAGATCAAATCCGCTGCCGCCTCGGGCAGCGCCAATGCGATCTTCCTGACGGCCAACACCGCAGGCGCCCTGCCCTTGTTCGCGCAAATGCTGCCCGAAGCCGGTCTTAGCACCGCGACCACGCAATACATCGGCCTGACCCGCTGGGACATCCCGGCGCAAACGCTTGATCTCCCCGGTGTTCAGGGCGGCTGGTTCGCCATGCCTGACCCCGGCAAAACCAACGCCTTCCGGTCGCGCTTCAACGCCGCCTACGGCACTGCGCCGCACCCGATTGCGGGCCTTGCCTATGACGGCATCGCGGCGATTGGCGCGCTGGTCAAATCCGGCAAATCCAACGCGCTCACCGGCGCGGCCCTGACACAGGGCGCAGGCTTCCAAGGGGCAACTGGCATTTTCCGCCTGCGCTCGGACGGCACAAATGAACGCGGGCTTGCCGTCGCCCAGATTCGCGACAGGAAGGTCGTCGTCATTGACCCAGCACCAAGCGGATTCGGCGGCGCCGGATTCTAATCCGGCCACCCCGACTTCCCAGCTTCTACCCGGACTTGCCCCCCAAGTCCGACCTGATTTGCGACCCGGACGAGATCTTCGACCGGGCCGCCATCAGTGCGGCCATCATCGACGCATGCGCCGCGGCCAAGGAGCAACCCGAAGACGACACCGCCCTGCGGGCGACCGTGGTCGATATCCTCTCTCCCGCGCGCGACGCCGGGATGGAGCGGATCGCCGCCGCCTTCACCGATGCGCCCTTCAAATCCCGCCCGACCATCCACGCCTATGCATGGCTGACCGATTGCCTCGTCGCCTGCACCTTCCACGTTGCCTCGACCGCCATGAACCCGCTGGCCAAAGCCACCCCGGCAGAGCGGCTCTCGCTCCTTGCGGTCGGCGGCTATGGCCGTGGTGACATGGCGCCCGGATCAGATGTCGACCTGCTCTTTCTGACACCCGACAAAAGCGGCTCCAAGCTCGGCGCCAAAGCCAACAGCAAAACGAACCCATGGGCCGAAAGCGTGATCGAATCCATGCTCTATATGCTGTGGGATCTGCACCTCAAGGTCGGCCACTCCAGCCGCACGGTCAAAGACTGCCTGCGCCTTGGGCGCGAGGATTACACCATCCGCACCGCTCTGCTGGAACAGCGCCATCTCGTCGGCAATGCCAAGCTTGCGACCGAACTGCGCAACACCCTGCGCAACACCTCTTCATCGGCTCAGAGCGCGACTTCACCGAAGCCAAGCTCGCCGAGCGTGACGCCCGCCACCTCAAACAGGGCGAGCGCTACGTCGTCGAACCCAATGTCAAAGAAGGCAAAGGCGGCTTGCGCGACCTGCAATCGCTCTACTGGATCGCCAAATATATCCATGACGTGCGTGACGTGCGCGACCTCGTGAAACTGAAATTCTTCACCACCGAAGAAATGAGCCAGTTTGAGAAAGCCGAAAGCTTCCTCTGGGCGGCGCGCTGCCACCTGCACATCGCCTCGGGGCGGCCCAACGAACAGCTCACCTTTGATATGCAGGTCCAAGTCGCCGAACGTATGGGCTATACCGACAAGGGCGGTCGCCGCGCGGTTGAACACTTCATGCAGGACTATTTCCGCCACGCCACCCGCGTCGGCGACCTGACCCGCATCTTCCTGACCAAACTTGAAGCGACCCACACCAAGGGCGAACCGCTGCTCGAGCGTCTGTTCAAACGCCGCCGCAAGCTGAAAGCCGGCTTTATGGTTGTGCATGGCCGTCTTGCGATCCAGAATCAAAAGACGTTCCTAGAGGATCCGCTCAACCTCTTGCGCCTGTTCGAAGAAGGCCTGCGCACCGGCATGTTGATCCACCCCGACGCCATGCGTCTGGTGACGGCCAATCTTGACAAGATCGACGACAAGATGCGCGCCAACAAGGAAGCCAACCGTATCTTCCTTGATCTTCTGCTCAAACATGGCAACCCGGAACGCGCCCTGCGCCGGATGAACGAACTCGGCGTGCTGGCCGCCTTCATCCCCGAATTCGCGCCGGTCGTGGCGATGATGCAATTCAACATGTATCACGCCTATACGGTTGACGAACACACCATCCAAGTGATCTCGCAATTCGAGAAAATCGAAGACGGCGCCTTGAAGGAAGAGCTGCCCGTTTCGTCCGAAATCATCAACAACGGCCTCAATCGCAAGGTGCTGATGGTCGCCATGCTCTGCCATGACATCGGCAAGGGGCGCGCCGTCGATCACTCCGTGCTTGGCGCGCAAATCTCGCGCAGCGTCGCCCCCCGGCTGGGGCTGTCCAAGGCCGATTGCGATACCGTCGAATGGCTGGTGCGCTATCACCTGCTGATGTCCGACATGGCGCAGAAACGCGACATCGCCGACCCGCGCACCGTGCGCGACTTTGCCAAGGCGGTCGGCTCGGTCAAACGGCTCGACCTGCTGTTGCTGCTGACCGTCTGCGATATTCGCGGCGTTGGCCCGACCACGTGGAACAACTGGAAAGCGGTGCTCTTGCGCGCGCTCTATCGCCAGACCCGTGTCGCGCTGGAAGACGGGATGGAGGCGCTCTCTCGCGAGGTGCGCGGCGCGGAGGCCAAAAAACTGCTGCGCGCCGCCCTGCCCGATTGGGACGCCGCCGATCTCAAACTCGAAACCGGACGGCACTATGCGCCCTATTGGCAGGGCATGCATGTCACCGCCCATGTGGTTTTTGCCAAACTGTTGCGCGGGCTTGGCAATGATGAAATCCGCATCGACCTGCACCCCGATGACGACCGCGACGCCACCCGCGCCTGTTTTGCCATGCCCGACCATCCCGGCATCTTCAGCCGCATGTGCGGCGCGCTCGCTCTGGTCGGGGCCAATATCGTTGACGCCCGCACTTTTACCTCCAAAGACGGCTTTGCAACCGCCGCCTTCTGGATCCAAGACGCCGATGGCCACCCCTACGAGGTGAACAAACTCAAACGCCTCGAAGCGATGATCCAAAAAACGCTCAGCGGTGAGGTCGTCACCGGCGACGCCATCAAAAGCCGCGAAAAGCTCAAGAAACGCGAACGCGCCTTTCGCGTGCCAACAACGATCGCCTTTGATAACGACGGGTCCGAGATTTACACCATCATCGAAGTCGACACCCGCGACCGCCCCGGCTTGCTCTATGATCTGACCCGCACCTTGGCCAACGCCAACGTCTACATCGCCTCTGCGGTGATCGCGACCTACGGCGAACAAGTGGTCGACAGCTTCTATGTCAAAGACGCTTTCGGGCTGAAATTCCACTCCGAAGCCAAACAGCGCTCGCTCGAGAAAAAGCTACGCGAGGCAATTGAAAAGGGTGTCGAACGAGCCCAAGGCTAAGGCGGGGTCGCGGCATTCAGGCCTTGCGACGCGGTAATGCGGGACAGGTTTGCCGTTACCTTGCCATCAACGAATGTCGGCTTTTACAGTGCCGCGCCCAGCTAAATCCGACGAGAAGAACCAGCACCACAGCCAAGGTTGTTGCAATAGACTTAAGAATTGTTGCTGTGCTGACGGCAACTACCAGAGGAACAGAAACCTCTGGCCAGCTCTGGATCATGGCCAGAATTCCAAGGTTTTCGGCATAGTCAAACAAAGCGCTTCCAACCGAAAGGATAACGCCAGCGTGGATCAGCCGTCTGTTTGGCACGCGTTGCCCAAACCACAGAAGCGTCGAAATCAGGGTGAGCGCGAGCAGTGCCGGATAGGCTGTGTCCAAAGCGATCTGTCGACCAATATAATACGCGCGGCCGTCCGCTCCCAAGGAGCCGAGAAGCGTGGCGGCCTCTATCGGTCCATAGCCGAACGGTCGCATGTCAAAGGGAACCTGCCCCGAAACCGCTTGGATATGGGCGAGCGTGACAGTTGTCATCAGCCAATAGAGAGAGGCAGCAATCAACCCCGAACCAACCGCAATAACTCCAGCATGTTTTGACAGACTTCTTTTCATCATTTTATAAACTCCTTGATCTGTGCCACACATGCCCTCCAACGCATTCACCTGCATTATCATTTGATAAGGGACGCCAAGATGGATCTCCGGACGTTTCTGATGCAGTCCCCTGACCTGTCGGACTGGGCCAACACCGACGCATTCGCATCTGCTTGGAAGCAAATTCGTTTGAACAAGGGCGCACAGCTGACGCAGCAGGAACACTCCCAAACAGATGAGTTCATTCTTTTGCAAGGGTGTTTGGCGAGCAGTATTTGTGACCAAGACGGCAAAGAAGTTTGCGTCGGGTTTTATGTGGGGCCATGCGTCATCACGCCCAACATAGCCAGAACGCGCAACGGGCTGTCGCTCGTATCTATCGTGGCGTTGACCGACACGCGGCTGGCACGCATCGAAAGTGATGAGCTTTCAGACAGGATGATCGCCTCTGAACCCGTTCGAAATTGGGCCAATGGTATCCTGCGGGACGCTTTAAGCCGGAAGGTGGATCGAGAGTGGTGCCTCGCGGCACTTGGTGGGGCTGAACGGCTCGCTTGGTTTCGCAAAGAATTCCCAGGTTACGAAGACATTTTTCCCCATACGCTGATTGCGTCCTTTTTGGGCGTCACTCCTGTCACAATGAGCCGCTTGCGAACCTCCGACAAAAATCTATAGGAAGCTGTGCTTCGGACAAGTCGCAGCATCTGTGCCTCCGGGCTCATAGCGGTTTTTCGCTGCGGTTGCGGATGTTGTTTGGTAAGATTTGCCACGCCGAGGGCAGCTTTGCGGGACGTAGCTGCCGTTTGATTTGCCTTCTTATAGGTCCGCTATGCCCTCCCCGTCGCAAGTTGTTGATCGTTGCTCCATTGCCGGGGTGACTGGCCGTACATCCTTTTGAACTCGCGGCTGAATTGAGATGCGCTTTGATATCCCACATCCCATGCCGCCTCGGACACGGTCTTTCCTTCCGCGATCTTCATGGCGGCGTTGTTCAGCCGCATGGATTTCACGAACTGGATCGGGGACATCGTCGTGGCTTCTTTGAAACGCCGATGGAAGACAGCGCGGCTCATGCCGACATGGTCGGCCATGTCGTCGATGGTGACCTGCTCGTTCAGATGGTTCGCGAGATAGTCGATCGTGCGCGCAATTTCGTTGCCGACTCCAAAGGACCGTTTTGCTGCGGCCCCGGCCTCGCCCTTGAGCACCGCGTAATACAACTCGCGCAGTCGCCCTGCTCCTAACACTTCCAGATCGACAGGAGCGTCGAGCAACTGCAAAAGTCGCAACAAAGCCTGCGTGAACCCCGCGTCCCAATACGCCAATGCCAAAGCAGACGGCGCTACGCCCAGAGACTGTTTGGTGCCACCGGCAGCCGTTTCGATATCCAGCGTGAGCGCGCGCATCATGCGTGGCTCCAAAGTGATCACAACACCAATGAGAGGGTTCTCTTCGGACGCTTGCGGCGTGCCCGCCTCGACCGGCAGGGTCATCGGGCAAAGCAGGTATTTGTCGCTGCCATAGACATGGTGGTTGCCATCCAGCACAGCTTCCTTTGTGCCACCGAGAATGGCCACCACCGTGGGCTCATAGACGGCAGGCACGCAGGGCATGGCCTCGGTTACCCGGAAAAGCTGGACGCCCTTCAACGCGGTATCGACAAGGCCTGCTTCGGGCAGATGGCGTTCAATCAGGGCTTTGATCAGGTCTTTGCTCATGTATCCAAGCTGGCAGAGAAATTTCCTGATTGCAATACGGTTGAGACGATTGGGCAAGTAATCGAGATGATATCGCCTGTTTCTGTATCCTGCGGGGGGCTATCTGTGCTTTCAAACAATGACATCCCAAACCGCCAGCCTGCGCTGGCAGGAGACAGAAAATGGCGGATACAACATTTGGACCCAAAGGCTGGACACCCGAACGCCTCGGCGACCTTTCGGGCAAAACCTACATCATCACTGGCGCCAACGCCGGTGCTGGCTTTCAGGCCGCACGGACGCTTCTGAAGAAGAACGCCAAGGTGGTGATGCTGAACCGCTCGCCCGAGAAATCCGAGGCAGCGATCGCGGACCTGAAACAGGAATTCGGCACAAAAGCCGACGTGAGCTATATCCGCATGGACCTATCCGTTCTGAACAGCGTGCGCGAGGCTGCCGTAGACGTTCTGAAGACGGTGCCCCGCATCGACGCGCTGATCAACAACGCCGCCATCGCGCAGGTACCGACGCGCAAGCTGACCGTCGACGGGTTCGAGAGCCAGCTTGGCACCAACCACTACGGTCATTTCCTGCTCAATGGTCTGCTCTTTGACCGCATCGCACAAAGCAAGGGCCGAATCGTGGTCGTGGCCAGCCTCGGCTACAACATGGGTCTCAAGACCATCAAGTTCGATGATATGAATTGGGATGAGGGCTACGGCGCAAACACCGCCTATTCGCAAAGCAAGCTGGCGCAGATGATGTTTGCCTACGAATTGCAGGACCGGCTGGCTGCTGCAGGGCGCAAAGATGTAGAGATCTATGTCTGTCATCCGGGTTCTTCGGCAACCTCGCTGATCACAACAAGTGGCAGCCGCACGATGCGTTTCATCTGGTGGCTGATGACCAAGACGCCAATGGTTCAGACGGCAGAACAGGGCTCGTACCCTGAGGTCATGTGCGCGACCGAAGAGGCTTTGACCGAGCAACGCGCCCTTTACGGCCCAACCGGTCGAATGGAAGCGGTCGGCCCTGTTGGCAAGGGCACGCTGAACGCTCATGCTCACGACAAAGCCGTCATGGCTCGGCTTTGGAATGAGTCAGAAACGGCCGTCGGGTTTGAGTGGCACCTCTGACCAGTTGAAAGAGGTCAGCTGCACGGCGCACCTGTTCGGGGAATGGACGTTGGTGCGCAGTGCAGCATCAGGTAGGTCTGGGCTCAAAGCCGCCGTTCGCTGCGGTCCCTTCAACTGTCTGCAATGGGCCGTTCGTGAACATCGACATCAAGAACGGAAAGCAGACCTTCGCCGCGATTCGAGCAGTGGTCCGCTTTGCGGACCTAGCGCGCTTTCGCAGTGCTTTCATCAATGGCAGCTTTCAGAATTCAGCGATAACGCGTAGAGTAAAATAGTTGCCCCAAAAACCGTAGAGATGTCCGTTGCGGACGCCTTTCGGCCTCTGGGGCTCAGGCCCTGTATACGTCCTAAGTTGTTCAAACCTCGGGAACTGGTGCACTGACCAAATGTCCTAACTAAGCCCTAATTGTTTCAGGAAACCAAATCCGTAAGGAGAAGGTCTTTTTCTTGGGCAAAATGGCCTTCGCCAATTTGTGTGCCTGTTCGGAACGCATCTTTCGACCAAAAAGCATATAGTAAGCCGTATCTATCGACCCATTCGGGTGGCGCTTGATGTCTGGAGTTTCATAATGTTGCATGGTTGTGGTCCTTCGATTTCCATTCATCTTTTCCGGGCGTGGGTTTTGTTCTCAACCCGCGGCCATTGCTTTGATGTCGTCAGAGCTCGGAGTATTTCCACCGATGCCCCAATGTCCGCTGCGGACTTCTTTGACGCGCACCCAAGTGACCGAGCGCATGGCTTCGCCTTCGATGTCGACCATCGCGTTGGTCACCTTTTGGATCATCTGGGCCTTTTGCTCTTCGTCGAAGACCCCTTCGATTACCTCGATATCTACTAGTGGCATGATCTATTCCTTTGCAGTTTGTTTCTCTGGCACGAGGTTCACACTCAAAGCGCAAGCCGTTCCAGTTCTGCAAATGTAGTAAACCCACTACACTTTCTGCAGTGGACGATATAACGCCCTAGTGCTTAATTCGGGTTGGAGGTGCCGCAATGTCAGGTTCAACTTATCCACGTTTTTGCCCCGTCGCGATGGCCGCCAGTATTTTGGAACCGCGATGGACCATGCTTTTACTTTGCGAAATGTGGTCTGGATCAACGCGTTTCAATGAAATTCAGCGTGGCGTTCCCGGGATGTCTCCGGGGCTGCTGTCCAAACGTCTTAAAGAAATGGAAGTGAAAGGCCTTGTCTCGCGAGCAGGTAACAGGCGTGGTAGCCATACTGAATACTTGACCACCCCGCTTGCAGACGAACTTGAACCTTTAATCAGGGGACTCGGCGAATGGGCGCATCGCAACATTGACTGTGAAGTCTCACTTCAGGATCTTAATGCGCGCCTACTGATGTGGAAGATCAGGAGCAAAATCGACCTTCTTGAAATGCCGAAGCGCAAAAGCATCATCCAGTTCATTCTTCAAAATCCAACGGAAGAAACGGCTAACTACTGGTTGGTGGCGAAACCGGGAGAGGAGACCGATCTTTGTTACACCGATCCCAAATTCGAGGTGGACCTGTTCGTCGTCGCCGAACTCCGGGCTCTGACTTCTGCATGGATGGGACACACGTCCTTCGCGGTGGAAATCGAGCAAGGTCACATCACTCTAACGGGGGACGATCTTATGGCGAGAACTCTCACGGAATGGCTTGTTCGCAGCAGCTTCTCAAAAGTAATCAAAGCCGACTTTCCCCATAAGATCAGGGGCGTCGTTTAAGTTTTCTTCGCATTCCCATACCCGAAAATCTTATAACCGCGACTTTCGCGGAGCTGCAGAAAATCTGCAACTTGGGCTCCTAGCTGCCCTTCGCTGCACGCCGCATGCGCGGAACGCTTTGGCCGCCAACCCCTCTCCCGAAATCCCACATTCCGCCGCCAATCGCGCCGCCCCCTCTTCCCCCGCCCTTGTCCGCCGCGCTAAGAAGAGCGCAAACCAAAGGCAGAGCATACCCATGAAACCCATCCGCCTCGTTGCCGGCTTCCTTACTGTCGGGGTCTGGACGCTGTTAAGCCGCGTGCTCGGGCTTGTCCGCGAGATCCTTCTGCTCGGCCTCATCGGTCCCGGCCCGGTGATGGATGCCTTCGTGGCCGCCTTCCGCCTGCCCAACATGTTTCGCCGGTTCTTTGCCGAAGGGGCGTTCAACGCGGCCTTCGTGCCGATGTTTTCCAAACGCTACGAAGCAGGCGAAGACGCCCAAGGGTTCGCGCAAGAGGCCTTCAACGGGCTGGCGCTCGCCGTGCTGGCGCTCACGGCTTTGGCGATGATCTTCATGCCTGCGTTCGTCTGGGCCACCGCCGAAGGGTACACCCAAGACGCGCGGTTTGACCTCACGGTTGGTTACGGGCGGGTGGTGTTCCCCTACATCGTGTTCATGTCGCTCTCGGCGTTGTTTTCCGGCGTGCTCAACGCCACCGGACGGTTCGCGGCGGCCGCCGCCGCGCCGGTGCTTTTGAACATCTTTGTGGTCACGGCCATGCTTGCTGCGCACGCCTTGGGACAGGAAGTCATAATCTGGCTGATCTGGACCGTGCCGATCGCCGGGATCGCCCAGCTTGCTTTGGTCTGGTCCGCCGCCGCGCGCGCCGGGGTGCGCATCCGTCCGGGACGCCCGCGTTGGACGCCCGACATGAAGCACCTGTTGGTCGTCGCCCTGCCTGCGGCGCTCAGCTCGGGGGTGATGCAGATCAACCTGCTGGTCGGTCAGCAAGTTGCCTCGCAAACCGAAAGCGCGGTCAGCTGGCTGTTTGCCGCCGACCGGCTCTATCAATTGCCGCTGGGCGTGGTCGGGATTGCGGTCGGCATCGTGCTGTTGCCCGACCTGTCGCGCCGTTTGCGAGATGGCGACGGCCCCGGCTCTCGCGAGGCGTTCTCGCGCGCGGGTGAGATTTCTCTGGCCCTGACAATCCCCAGCGCCGTGGCGTTGGTGGTGGTGCCGATGCCGCTGGTCTCGGTGCTGTTTGAACGCGGCGCACAAACCTCGGATGACAGCGCGGCAATTGCTCTGGCCTGCGCGGTCTACGGGCTGGGCCTGCCGGCCTTCGTGCTGCAAAAAGTGCTGCAACCGCTCTATTTCGCACGCGAAGACACCCGCACGCCGTTCCGCTTTGCCGTCTGGGCGATGGTCATCAACGCCGCGGTCGCGGTCGGACTGCATACCTACATCGGCTGGATCGCACCGGCCTTTGCCACGACGCTTGCGGGCTGGGCGATGGTTTGGATGCTGGCACGCGGCGCGCGGCCCATGGGCGACATGGCGCGGTTCGACAAACGCTTCAAACGCCGCACCTGGCGGATCATCCTCGCCTCGGCGGTGATGGGCGCGGTGCTCTGGGGCACGAACCTTCTGTTGGGCCCGCTCATCACGGCGGCGGGCTGGCGCTATCTCGCTCTGTTGCTTTTGGTCGGCGCGGGCGTGCTGAGCTATGCGCTCGCCGGACAAATGCTCGGCGCCTTCCACGTGCGAGAATTGCGCTCGGCCTTGCGTAGGGGATGAGGGGATTGCGCCGCCTTCGGCGTCAGCAGGTTTAAAAGGGTTGCGCCACCTTCGGCGTCAGCAGTTTCAAAAAGGATTGCGCCGCCTTCGGCGTCGCGGGGGGCCTCGCTTCGCTCGGCAATTGCGCAAGCGGCAGCGGTGGTGTGACCTCTCCCATCACAGCGCGTGCGGCCACGGATGGGATTTGGGTATTTTCACCAATAAAAAAACATCAGCGCACGCTCGATTAACTTAATGTCGCATTAAGAATTACTGCGTCAGGGGACAGCCGGATGTCAGCCGGGAGTCAGCCGGATGTCACCCCCTCTTTCGGGCCGTGCCAAAAGCGTTAACGCGACCGGAGGCTAGCGGTTTCTCAGCCGTTGCAAAACCCGGCTCCAACCGCCGGGACTCACCACAAAAGACAGCAAAAAACCGCAGACAAAGCCGCCCAGATCAGCCAGCCAATCGCTGCGCGCCCCGAACAGGATGCCGAACAAAAGCTGTATTCCCATCAGGAACCCGATCAGCACAAAGGCCCGCCATTGGTTTTCGCCGCTTTCCCCAAGCCGCAGCCAAAGCACGTAAGAAAACGCACCGATTAGCCCGTAAACACCTGGAAACGCGCCATATAAATAGCCAGGCTCATTCAACAAAAGCCCCCAGATCGCGGCACCGCCCATGCCCGACCCAAGAAACACCAGCGCCACCGCCCAGCCGGCAAAAACCTCGCCCACGAATTTGCCCAAGGCCAGCAACATGACCCCCGCCACGATCATATGCGTCAGGCTCGCATGCACGAACAGAAAGCTGACGAAACGCAGCAAATGTTCGCTCGGCCACAGGTTGCGCGCGCGCATCTGGTCGAAAATTCCACCACTGAAGCCGTAATCTTGCACCGCGCCCAAACGCCAGCCGATCGCTTCAGGCCCGCCAACAACCCCTTGAGCGCCAAGGGTAAACGCCAATTCAATCCCCAGCATGACGAGGAAAAACACCACCACAACCGGGCTGACCGGGTTGACGGCTCTCACTTTAGGATCACTGCTCATGTTGCCTCTCCTTGACGGGGCTTTCCCCCATGGGTAAGCCAGCCGCAGCAATAAATCCAGACGGAGTATCCGATGACCGAGATGGCCTTTACCCCCGTGTTTTCTCAGGGATTCAGCCATCAGGCGGATTGACCCTTGGCAATTACCTTGGCGCGCTGAAACGTTTTGCCGATGCGCAAGACAAGGGGATCGAGACGATCTATTGCATGGTCGACCTGCACGCCATCACCGTCTGGCAGGATCCCGCGGCGCTGCGTCGCCAAACGCGCGAGCTGGCGGCCGGCTTCATCGCCTCGGGCGTTGATCCGGAAAAATCCATTCTTTTCAACCAATCCCAAGTTGCGGAACACACACAGCTTGCTTGGATTTTCAACTGCGTTGCGCGCATGGGCTGGATGCAGCGCATGACACAATGGAAAGACAAGGCCGGTAAAAACCAGCAGAACGCCTCGCTCGGATTGCTGGCCTATCCGTCGTTGATGGCCGCTGACATCCTGATTTATCACGCCACCCATGTGCCGGTGGGCGAGGATCAGAAACAGCACCTCGAGCTGACGCGCGACATCGCGACCAAGTTCAACCACGACTATGGCGTTGATTTCTTTCCCATTACGGAACCG
Organism: Rhodobacteraceae bacterium D3-12; assembly: GCA_025916135.1. NCBI lineage: Bacteria > Pseudomonadati > Pseudomonadota > Alphaproteobacteria > Rhodobacterales > Roseobacteraceae > Phycobium > Phycobium rhodophyticola. The sequence continues at coordinate 2,885,111 of CP104793.1, forward strand.
GTGATCGAAGGCGCGGCAACCCGCGTGATGTCGCTGCGTGACGGGTCAAAGAAAATGTCGAAATCCGATCCTTCGGATGCCAGCCGGATCAACATGACCGACGATTCCGACACGATCGCCAAGAAAATCCGCAAGGCCAAAACCGACCCCGAAGCTCTCCCCTCCGAAGCCAAAGGGCTCGAGGACCGCCCGGAAGCGCGAAACCTTGTTAACATTTATGCGGCACTGTCCGACCAAAGCGTTGATCAGGTGTTGCAGGAGATGGGCGGCAAGCAATTCTCGGAATTCAAACCCCTTCTGGCCGATCTTGCCGTTGATAAAATGGCACCGATTTCGGGCGAAATGTCGCGTTTGATGGGCGATGTCGACGAAATTGACCGCATCCTGAGCCGAGGCGCAGAACGCGCCCGCGAGATCGCCGCGCCAATTCTGAAGCGCACATATGAGATTGTCGGCATGGTTCGTTAAGCTTTGATTAACTTCTAGGGGGCGCTTGTTAACCGCTTAGCAAGCTTTGCACAGCGGCACGGTGAAACCGGCAAAGGGCGCCAATTGCCCTCTGCCCCTCCCCGACCGTTGTCCCCCTGAACGTGCCTGCCCGCATTGCCACAGCAATCGCCTGCCCTCACCTGTCAAATCGCCCTTTACGCCCCCGCCTGCCGGCCCTACTTTCGCGCCCAGAACACGCCGGACCGCGCCGGATTGAACGCGCCGGCCTGAAGGAGACACCGCATGGCAATTGGCAGCAAAATCCGCACCTATTTCAACGGCACTTGGCACGACGGGAACCCTGCGGTCATGCGCGCCGCCGATCATGGCGCATGGCTTGGCACAACCGTATTTGACGGCGCGCGCTTCTTTGATGGGCTGACCCCTGATCTTGATGCCCACTGCGCCCGGATCAACCGCTCGGCAGAGGCGCTGTTGCTCACGCCCACCGTCACAACCCAAGACATGATCGACATGGTGCATGATGGCCTGAGCCAATTCGACAAGAGCGAAGCCGTCTACATCCGCCCGATGTATTGGGGCATCGACGGCGATATGACCACAAGCGCGATTGCGCCGGACCCCGATGAAACCGGCTTTGCCATCAGCCTTGAAACCGTGCCGATGGCCCCGCCCGAGGCCTCTACCACGCTCACCCGCACGCGTTTTCGCCGTCCCGTCCTCGAAGACGCGGTGGTCGATGCCAAGGCAGGGTGCCTTTACCCCAATAATGCGCGGATGCTGCGCGAGGCCAAATCCAAGGGCTTTGGCAATGCTCTGGTGGCCGACGCGATGGGAAATGTCGCTGAAACCGCCACCGCGAATGTCTTTATGGTCAAAGACGGAGAGGTCTTTACCCCGATTGCCAACGGCACCTTCCTGTCGGGTATCACCCGCGCCCGCCATATCGCGAACCTTGCCGCTGACGGGGTGCAAGTCCATGAAACCGTTTTGAAATTCGATGACTTCCATGATGCCGATGAGGTCTTCCTGTCGGGCAATATGTCCAAGGTGACGCCGGTCACGGCGTTTGACGACACCCAATATCAGGTCGGCCCCGTAACCCGCCGGGTCCGCGAAATGTATTGGGATTGGGCTGCGTCAAATCGCTAGTCGGCATCCGGCAACTCACCTGTTGCCAGCGCCCGCCGCCTGCCCCATCATCACGCTACCAAGCTGAGGAGAGCTTAGATGCGCAAATTTCTGGTCGTGCTGGATGACAGCCGCGAATGCCTGAACGCTATGCGCTTTGCGACCATGCGCGCCGAGAATACCGGCGGCGGTGTCGAGGTGCTTGCCGTGATTCCGCCCGAAGAGTTCAACCACTGGATCGGCGTCGGTGATATCATGCGCGAAGAAGCCCGCGAGCGGATCGAGGCCCATTTCGAAGTCTTTGCAAAGTGGATGCGCGACCGCCACGGCATCGAGCCCGAACTGGTGATCCGCGAGGGCGAACCGATTGCCGAGATCCTTGAGCAGGTCAAAGAAGACCCGGATATCGGCGTTCTGGTTCTTGGCGCTGGCACTGACAAAAAAGGCCCCGGCCCGCTTGTGACCCAACTCACACGCAGCTCTGGCGTGTTGCCTGTTCCGATCACAATCGTACCGGGCGACTTGTCCAAGGACAGGCTCGAGGCCATCACCTGAGCGGTGTGCGCCCTCTCACATCCTCGTTCTCGACACAGATTAGAACACTTCTAAACATTGACATTCGCCCCGCCCGGACGCATATCTGAGCGTAGAGATAAGGAATGCGAACAATGTTCATTCAAACAGAATCCACGCCGAACCCGGCCACCCTGAAATTCCTGCCCGGTCAATCCGTGATGGGCAGCGGAACGGCTGATTTCCCTGCGCCTGTAGGCGCTGACACGTCGCCGCTGGCGGCGCGCGTCTTCGCCGTTGATGGCGTCAAGGGCGTGTTCCTTGGCAATGACTTCGTCACCGTGACCAAAGAAGAAGCGGTTGAGTGGGACCATGTGAAGCCCGCCATTCTGGGCGCGATCATGGAACATTTCCAATCCGGTCAGCCGGTCATGGCCGCAGGCATGGAAAGACCCGCCGACACCAGCCAAGAAGACGGCCCCGATGGCGAGATCATCACCCAAATCAAGACGTTGCTTGATACCCGCGTGCGCCCTGCTGTGGCGCAGGATGGTGGCGACATCACCTTCCACGGCTTTGACGAAGGCGTTGTCTATTTGCATATGCAAGGGGCTTGCGCCGGTTGCCCTTCTTCGACCCTGACTCTCAAGATGGGGATCGAGAACCTGCTGCGGCACTACATTCCCGAGGTGACCGAGGTGCGGCCAGTTGCCGTCTGACCATCCTATCGTTCTGGGCTTTGACACATCGGCCGCGCATTGCGCGGTCGCTTTGCTTCAAGGCCCCGAAACCCTCGCCCACCGGACCGAGGACATGACCCGCGGACAGGCAGAGCGCCTTATGCCGCTGCTGGAAGAAACCCTGCGCGACGCCGGTCTGGCGTGGCGGGACCTTGCGGCCATCGGGGTCGGCATCGGCCCCGGCAACTTTACCGGCATCCGCATTTCCGTCAGCGCCGCGCGTGGGCTGAGTCTCGGCCTCGGCATCCCCGCCATCGGCGTCAGCGGGCTCGAGGCGCTTACCCACGGGTACAGCAACGTCATCGCCTGTTGGCCCGCGCCCCGCGACAGCGCCTATGTGCAGGCCTTTGTTGCGGGCGGCGACCCAAGCCCCCGCCTCGTGCGCTCAGCGGATGACTTGCCGATCTATCCCGCTGGCGCTCTGCCTTCCCTCGTCGGACCGGGCGCAGAAACTGTTATGGCGTTGCGCCCCGAAAGCGTCACAGATCCGCTCTTTCCCTTGCCGGTTGCCATCGCGTCCATCGCGGCTGAGCGGCTCCAAGGCGTTGCAGCCAAAGACATCCCCGCCCCTGCCCCGCTCTACCTCAAACCGGCAGATGCGGCGCCGTCGTCCACGCCTCCGGTTGCGATGCTGTCCTCAAACCATGACGCCTGACGCCCTTGCCACTTTGCACGCTCGCGCTTTTGCGCGTCTGCGACCATGGTCAGCGCCCGAGTTCGCATCTCTGCTCACCTCGCCGCATGTGTTTCTTGTAACCCTGCCACATGCCTTCGCCCTTGGCCGCGCCGTCGCGGACGAGGCCGAACTTCTGACCATCGCCACCGACCCGGCGCATCAACGCTCCGGCATGGGAACCGCCTGCCTCAAAGCCTTTGAAACCGCCGCCGTTGATCGCGGCGCCGCGCAGTGTTTTCTCGAAGTCGATAGCGAGAATACCGCCGCGCTTGCCCTCTATCGGCGCTTTGGTTTCACTTCGACCGGTCGGCGTGCTGATTACTATAGCTTACCCAACGGAATGCGTGCGGATGCCATTCTAATGGCCAAGCCCTTGACCAGATGATCAAGTTTGCTGTTGACGCTGCCCTGCGACTCCGTCCTAAATCGAGCGTGATCAAACCCGATCTGCTAAATTGTGGGGCGAAGCGGGAGCAACCTGCCGCCTGAAACCTGACCAACTGGGAGAAACCAATGACCCTGATGCAAAAATTTCTGGGCGCTGCCGCGACTCTGGCCCTTTCCGCGGGTACCGCGCTGGCCGACCCCGCCTTGATCTTCGATCTCGGCGGCAAATTCGACAAATCCTTCAACGAAGCGGCCTTTGGCGGCGCAGAACGCTGGGCCAAAGAGACCGGCGGCAAGTTCCGCGAGATCGAGCTTCAGTCTGAAGCGCAGCGCGAACAGGCCCTCCGCCGTTTCGCCGAAGCTGGCAACAACCCGATCGTGATGACCGGTTTTGCCTTTGGCAACGTCCTTTCCGAAGTGGCGCCGGATTACCCAGACACCAAATTCGCCATCATCGACATGGTTGTCGATCTGCCCAACGTGCGCTCGGTTGTCTTTAACGAGCACGAAGGCTCCTACCTCGTTGGCATGATGGCCGCTCAAGCCTCCAAGACCGGCACCGTCGGCTTTATCGGCGGTATGGACATCCCGCTGATCCGCAAATTTGCCTGCGGCTACGTACAGGGCGTCAAAGCGGTCAACCCGGACGCGGTTGTGATCCAGAACATGACCGGCACCACCCCGGCCGCCTGGAACGACCCGGTCAAAGGCTCGGAGCTTACCAAAGCGCAAATCGGCCAGAAAGCTGACGTGGTTTATGCCGCAGCGGGCGGCACCGGCGTTGGCGTTCTGCAAACTGCCGCCGACGAAGGCATCCTTTCGGTCGGCGTTGACAGCAACCAGAACTACCTGCACCCCGGTAAGGTGCTGACATCCATGATGAAACGCGTGGACAACGCGGTTTACGACGCGATGAAAGCCGGTACCGATCTCAAAGTTGGCATCAACGTGATGGGCGTGGCCAATGGCGGCATCGACTATGCGCTTGATGAATACAACGAGCCGCTCATTACCGAAGAGATGAAAGCAGCCGTCGACGCCGCCAAAGCCAAGATCGCAAGCGGCGACCTGGTGGTGCATGACTACATGTCCGACAACACCTGCCCGGTCGAGTAACCTCGCAAATGCAGGCGGATGACACCAACGGGCGGCGGGAAACTGCCGCCCCGACTGACCAGCACCCAGCGCCCCACCCGGCGATTGAGCTGAAAGGCATTTCCAAAGCCTTTGGCCCGGTGCAAGCCAACAAAAACATCTCTATCCGGGTCATGCCCGGCACGATTCACGGAATCATCGGCGAAAACGGGGCCGGAAAATCCACCCTGATGTCGATCCTCTATGGCTTTTACAAAGCCGATTCTGGTGAAATTTTCATCAATGGCAAAAACACATCCATCCCCGATAGCCAGGCCGCGATTTCCGCTGGTATCGGCATGGTGTTCCAGCATTTCAAACTGGTGCGCAACTTTACCGTTCTCGAGAACATCATCCTTGGTGCCGAAGATGGCCGCCTTTTGCGCCCCTCATTGGCCAAGGCCCGCAAGTCCCTGATTGAGCTTGAAAAAGAATACGGCCTCAACGTCGATCCCGATGCGGTGATCGAAGACATCGGCGTTGGCAAGCAACAGCGCGTTGAAATTCTCAAAGCACTTTATCGTCAGGCCGAGATCCTCATTCTAGACGAACCAACCGGGGTTTTGACCCCAGCCGAAGCGGATCAGCTTTTCCGCATCCTCGCGCGGCTTAAAGAAGAAGGCAAAACCATCATTCTCATCACGCATAAGCTGCGTGAAATCATGGACATTACCGACACCGTCAGCGTGATGCGCCGTGGCGAAATGACCGCAACCGTCAAAACCGCCGAGACCAGCCCCGAGGAGCTCGCCGAGCTGATGGTCGGGCGCAAGGTGTTGTTACAGGTGGATAAAACCCCCGCAAAACCCGGCGCTCCGGTGCTTGAAATCGAACACCTCAATGTCTCTGACGAAAACGGCGTCGAGCGTCTTCAAGACGTCTCTCTCAATGTGCGTGCGGGTGAAATCCTTGGCATCGCTGGCGTTGCCGGCAACGGGCAGTCCGAATTGCTAGAAGTGCTCGGCGGGATGCGCCGCGGCACCGGCACCGTGCGCATGAATGGCGCTGAGATCGACCTGAGTGGCTTGAAATCAGACGGCAGGTCTCGTCGAGCAAGAGGAATCGCCCACGTCCCCGAAGACCGCCAGCGCGAAGGCCTGATCATGGAGTTCTCCGCTTGGGAAAACTCGGTTTTCGGCTATCATCACGATCCCGCCTATCAGGCCAACCCACTAATGATGAACAACTCCGCGCTCGTCGATGTCGCCCAAGACAAGATGAACCGTTTCGATGTGCGCCCTCCCAACCCGCGCCTTTCGGCCAAAAATTTCTCAGGCGGCAACCAACAGAAAATTGTCCTCGCCCGCGAAATCGAGCGTAACCCCGACCTGCTTCTCATCGGCCAACCCACGCGCGGTGTCGATATTGGCGCGATTGAATTCATTCACCAGCAAATCGTCGCCCTGCGCGACGCGGGCAAGGCGATCCTGCTTGTCTCTGTTGAGCTGGATGAAATCATGTCCCTCTCCGACCGGATCGCGGTGATGTTCGACGGGCGGATTATGGGTGAACGCCTTCCCCAGCATACGGATGAAAAAGAACTGGGCTTGCTCATGGCTGGCATCAACGAGGAGGCCGCCTGATGGAAAAAATGCCACGCTGGGCCGATGCCGTACTGGTGCCGTTGATTAGCTTACTGTTGGCGGCGATCCTATCAACCTTCGTGATCCTCGCGATCGGCGAAGACCCGATTGCAGCCTATAAGTTAATGATCGACGGCGCGTTGATGAGCAGCGCAGGTTGGGGCTACACGCTTTATTACGCGACAAACTTTATCTTCACAGGGCTTGCGGTCTCGGTCGCATTTCATGCCCGCCTATTCAACATCGGCGGCGAAGGACAGGCCATGCTGGGCGGATTGGGCGTCGCTCTTGTCTGCCTTTACATCCCTTGGCCGCATTGGAGTTTTGCACTTATCGGCTCAGCCGTTGGCGCGGCCGTTTTTGGTGCTCTCTGGGCGTTCATGCCCGGCTGGCTTCAGGCAAAACGCGGCAGCCACGTGGTCATCACCACCATCATGTTCAACTATATCGCCTTCTCGGTGTTGAACTATGTGCTGGTAAACTTGCTGCGGCCCATCGGCTCAATGGACCCCGCCACACCGAAATTCCCTCAAGCCACGCATCTGCCAACCTTTCGCGATATGTTCTCGACTTCGGAGACCATACTGTTTCGCGGCGCACCGGTGAATGTTTCATTTTTCCTTGCGGTTCTGGCCTGTATTCTGGTCTGGATACTGATCTGGCGCACGCGTCTGGGCTTTGAAATCCGTGCCTTTGGCCACTCCGACACCGGGGCCAATTATGCTGGCATCTCTGCGGTCAAGATCACCATCGTAACGATGCTGATCTCCGGCGCGCTGGCCGGCCTGATGGCTGTAAACACGACCCAAGGCGAGGCCGAGCGTCTGATCCTCAACTCAACCGAAGGCGCGGGCTTTATCGGCATCGCCGTGGCTCTTATGGGGCGCAACCATCCGCTGGGCGTGTTTATCGCGGCGATCCTCTTTGGCTTTCTTTATCAGGGCGGAGCCGAGCTTGCGCTTTGGACAAGCATTCCAATTCAGCTCATCATCGTGATACAGGCGCTTGTCATCCTCTTCACCGGAGCGCTCGACAATATGGTGCGCATGCCGCTCGAAAAGCTCTTCCTCGCGCTGCGCAAGAAGGAGGCCCGGTAATGGATTTCGCAACCCTCCTTCAGGTGCTCGACAGCACGATCCGCCTTGCAACGCCGCTGCTTCTGGCCTGTCTAGCCGGGCTCTACTCCGAGCGCGCCGGAGTGTTTGATATCGGCCTCGAAGGCAAAATGCTCATGGCTGCGTTTTTCTCTGCAGCGGTGGCGTATCACTATTCGGCAAACCCACTTTTCACTTATGAAACAACTGTCTGCGACCCAAGTGGTGGAAACTGCCAGACCTCGCTTGTTGGCTATCACTCCCCGCTCAGTCCCGTCTGGCTTGGGCTGATCGCTGGCATCCTATCCTCAATGTTGCTGTCTGCGATCCATGGGCTCGCATCAATTACATTTCGCGGAAATCAGCTCATCTCTGGAGTTGCGATCAACTTCCTCGCGTCCGGCATAACGGTTTTGATCGCGCAGGATTGGTTCAAGCAAGGCGGGCGCACACCGTCGCTGACCGAAGGCGCCCGATTTGAGCCGATTACCCTACCCCTCGCCGATAAACTCAACGATATTCCCGTGCTCGGCCCGATCTATTCCGAGCTAGTTTCGGGACACACGATCCTCGTTTACATCGCCTTTGCCGCTGTGCCTCTTACATGGTGGATCCTGTTCAGACCCGCTTTGGCCTGCGGCTTCGCGCCGTCGGTGAAAACCCCGAGTCGGTTGATACCGCCGGTGTTTCCGTCATCGGCCTTCGGTTCGCCGCCATTGCCATCGCTGGTATCCTCTGCGGAATCGCGGGTGCTTACCTCGCAACCGCCTTGCAGGCTGGTTTCGTTCGCGAAATGACGGCTGGGCGCGGATTTATCGCTCTCGCGGCGCTGATCTTTGCGAAATGGCGCCCTTGGTATGCGCTTTCGGCCACACTTCTGTTTGGTTTTCTCCAGGCGATCGCGGTTCGGTTCCAGAATATCGACCTTGGTGGCGTGGTGATTCCTGTCCAATTCATGGAAGCCCTGCCCTATATTCTCACCGTTGTGATTCTCGCGGGTTTTGTTGGCAAAGCGATCCCTCCACGCGCGGGTGGAGAGCCCTACGTGAAAGAGCGCTAGTCCCAGAAGGCTATTTCTGCCTGCTTGCAGCTGGTTTTCTGCACCAGCAACATTTTCTCCCGCTTCACGCTTGATTCCTCCCCTCGCGCGGCGCTACTTACAAACATGCAGATTTACCTCCCCATTGCCGAAGTCTCTGTGAACGCTTTTCTGCTGCTGGGACTTGGCGGGCTGGTTGGCGTTCTGTCTGGTATGTTTGGCGTTGGCGGCGGGTTTCTGATGACTCCGCTGCTTTTCTTTATCGGTATCCCCCCCGCCGTGGCTGTTGCCACCGAGGCGAATCAGATTGTCGCATCGTCATTTTCCGGCGTCCTTGCCCATCTCAGGCGAAAAACCGTCGATTTACGAATGGGTATGGTGTTGATGGTCGGCGGGCTTGCCGGGGCGGCTGTAGGGGTGTTGCTGTTCAACTACCTTCGCTCTCTTGGACAAGTCGATCTGCTGGTCAAACTATGCTACGTAGTGTTCCTTGGAATTATCGGCGGGTTGATGTTTTTCGAAAGCCTCAACGCCATCCGCCGCGCCAAGAAAGCCGGAACCGCTCCTGCAGCCAAACGGCGGCAGCGTGGTTGGGTCCACACCCTGCCTTTTAAAATGCGTTTTCGCACCTCTGGCCTCTATATCTCGGTCATTCCACCGCTCTTGGTCGGTGTCGCTGTTGGTATTCTGGCCGCGATTATGGGGGTTGGCGGTGGCTTCATCATGGTGCCCGCCATGATCTATATCCTCGGCATGCCAACCAAAGTTGTCGTTGGCACCTCGCTGCTTCAGATCATTTTCGTCACTGCATTCACCACCTTGCTACATGCAACGACCAATTACACAGTCGACATGGCGCTTGCCGTTCTGCTGCTGATTGGTGGGGTCATCGGGGCGCAGATTGGCACCCGCATCGGCGTAAAACTCAAGGCAGAGCAGCTTCGTATCTTGCTGGCTATGATGGTTCTTCTGGTCTGCGGCAAACTTGCGCTCGACCTTCTTTTGCAACCGGCCGAGCTTTATTCGCTCGGGAAATCCGGGGGCCATTGATGCAGCGGGTATTCGCCTCTCTTTTGCTGGTCCTCTTTGCCATTTCGCCGCTCAAGGCCGAAGAAGTGGTCTTAGGGTTGAGCCAGAATCGCGTGGCGATCACAGCAAACTTTGACGGCTCGGAAATCCTGATTTTTGGGGCAATCAAACGCGAAAAACCCGTACCTGCGGGTGACCCGATTGGCGTGATCATCACCGTCGAAGGACCGAGCCACCCCGTAACTGTCCGCCGCAAAGAGCATAAATACGGCATCTGGATCAACACCGACAAGGTCGAGATCGACAGTGCCCCCGCCTTCTACGCCGTGGCGACAAGTGGTCCCTTCAACGAAATCGTCAGCCACACTGAGGACCTGCGCCATCACCTATCAATCCCACGCGCCATCCGTTCGGTGGGCGCACCTGAAGGGGTGCTCGACGCTCCGGAGTTCAGCAAGGCCGTGATCCGTATCAGGCGAAAAAACAACCTCTACCAGCTGCTTGAAAACGCGGTCGACGTTCAATCGCAAACGCTGTTCAAAACCTCGATCGCCCTTCCATCGAACCTCACCGAAGGGGTGTATAAAACCCGCATCCTGTTGACCCGCGATGGCAATGTCATTTCGCAGTATGAAACACAAATCGACGTTCAGAAAGTCGGTCTGGAACGGTTTCTATTCAACCTGTCGCGTGAACAACCGCTGATCTATGGGCTCTTGTCTCTCGCGATTGCGATTATCGCGGGCTGGGGCGCGTCGGCTGTGTTTCAAGTGTTTCGCCGCAGCTAAGTTCAAGCGTCTTCCTGATCAAGCTCGAGCGGTGGTGGCGCCGCCACAAGGTCCTCTGTGGTCAGGGGATATTCTGGTTTTGACAGTCGGTTCCGCACGACCCAGAAAAGCCGCTCTTGCGCGCGTGTAATGGCCACATAGGCCAGCCGCTTCCAAAGCGGTTGTCCGGCTTCGACGCGCCCCATTCGAGCCGCGACAAACAGGTCCGGCGCAAAAACCTGCACGTTCTCCCATTGTGAGCCTTGCGCCTTGTGAATCGTCACCGCAGCCCCGTGCAGGAACGTCGCTCCCATGCCGGCGGCAAAGGGGATAAACGGCTCTTCTTCGTCTGGCTTCTCAATCTTAACGATGGAGGCCGCCGAGACTCTGGGGTCCGGCGCGCCCACAACGTGCAGCTTTGAAAATCCAGGCTTGCGCCCCGGTCCGAGATAAACGACCTGCGCCCCTTTGATCAGCCCTCGTGCCTCAAGATCAAGCCGACGCTTGCGGTGTTTGAGTGGCAGTTCGATCCCATCGCAGATCAACGGCTCACCCGACAAAAGCGCGTCCTCTGGCGCGCCATGAACACGCCGAAACGCATTGATCAGCCGGATGCGCGTCGCGTTGCGCCAAACAAGAACGGGGCTGCGTGCCATCAGGTCCACCTCAACCCGCTGCCCCCAAATCACGCGATCATCCTTTTTGGCTGTTTCTTCAACAAGCCCTTCGAAGTCTTGAAATCCGACCTCAGGATCAGAAAGCACATGGGCGAGATCGAGGATCGGGTTGCTCGCATCCTGCCGGTGTACCCGGCTAAGCTCAAGCTTGGCTGGTGCGTTCAAACGGTCGAATACCATCGTCCCGGACTGTTTGACCGGAGCCAACTGCGCCGGATCTCCAAACAACAAAAGAACGGGAAAAATCTCTTTTAGATCATCGAATTGCTTGTCATCAAGCATCGACGCCTCATCGACAAAACCGATGTCGAGCGGTTCATCTCGTCGCTTCCAACCCGTGATAAAATCTGATCCCCGCAACCCCGCGGCAGCCAAGGCGCCGGGATCGAGCGGTTCTGCTTGTAAAACGCCATCGCTCGTTCAAGCGCCACTTCGGTCAGGCCTTCGATCTCGGGCTTGTCCCCTTCGCCGGCAAGCCACGCGGCCATGCGCTCATATTCAGGGTCATACATCGGCGTATACAGGATGCGATGGATCGTGGTTGCCGGAACGCCCTGCATGCGCAAAACGCTCGCCGCTTTGTTGGTCGGGGCAAGGATCGCCATGGATCGACGCTCTTTGCGACGGCGGCTTTCATAATCGCCGCTAATGATCTCTACGCCGCTGTCTTCGAGGGCATCAAACAGTTTCGAAAGAAGCATGGTTTTGCCCGAACCTGCCTTGCCCATCACGGCCATGACCATCCCGCTTTGCTCTTTCGCAGGAACCATAGCGCCATCTTCCAGATCGACACCCTGCCCTCGCAGCGCCTCGGTTATCTGGTCAAACGCATCGGCTTGATCATGCGAAAAAGTGATGGGGGTGGACGACATGAAAAGACCCTATCCTCGCGGTGATCCAATCACAACGGGCGACCATCAGACACTGAGTTTTTCCTGCATTTGTGAGCCGAAACTATGCTCGAAGCAGCCTTGAGAAGCATTTGAGAAACCCGGTCGTTCCGCTTCCCCCTGAGCAGGGCCACCTCGTGGAAGCTCCACTATCCACCACTGGTCAGCTCCCGCTCATTCTCCGGGCATCCAAGGATGTCCGGTGCAGGTCCGATCCTTAATAGGAGTGTCTGGCGCCAGCCCTACAGCACCGCACGCCATATCATTTAGACAACGATAAGCCCGCGTGTCAGCGCCCGCGCCACTGCGTGTGTCGTATTCGACGCGCCAAGCTTTAGACGCGCGGATTCGATATAAACCCGAAGCGTATGTTCGGAAATCGACAGCGTGTCCGCGACTTGAGCGCGGCTGTATCCCATCGCCAGAAATGTCATCGCGTCGACTTCCCGCGGTGACAGGGTTTGTACCTGGGCCGGTGTCCGGTTCGGCTCAAAGTAAAGCGCCTTGTGATTGAAAAAGTGAGCGATCAGAATGAGCGAGCGGCAGTTCTTTTCAGTGAACTCGGCCCATGCCGCATCATCACAGCAATGCGAAACTGTAAACACCGCGAATTGGCCATTTGGCCCACGGATCGGAACAGAAAACCCCTGATTCCCGACGCCATAGGCAAGCGCATCTGCTAGAAAAGCCCGCGCCGCTTTGCTGCTCCAATCAAGGCGCTTCCAGTCAACGGGGTTAAACCGTTGATAACACCCCTGCACAACAGGATCGACGCGAAGGTATTCCTTTTCCAGATAGCGTTGCACCCATTCAGGCGAATAGGTTCCGCAGCCATATTGATCGCCTGCGCTACTGACCCAATGATAGATAAGGTGATCGACTTCAAAGTGATCTCTAACGCGCTCTGAAAACGACTGAAGCGCCTCCGGTTTAGTGGCGCGTTCCAAGCCTTCCAAGATTGCGTTCAAATTGCTTGCTTTCAGACTTCGCGTCAATGAGCTGGCCCTCCCCTGAGGACGCGATCTCGGCAGTGGCAACAAGCGCCGTTTCCTCCAACTGAATTGCCAAACTGGCAAGTCCATTGTTTTGAGCAAACGTTTTTAGATCCGCGAGAACGTCCAATATCCAGTCCTTTTTCATAACGAGTCTCGCTTTTAAAGAGTTAATGAAGGATTAACACAACCTTAGCAGTTTGAGGTTTTTTGGAAACTCACGCAATTATACTCCCCAAAAATAGCGAGGCGCTTAAATACAAGGCATTGTTTTTTTATGCCGGGTCCAGCAACGCGCAAACCCGCGAAACACTATTGTGAGTCGCGGGCTTCCATTGATGTTTTTAAATCCTGTTAGGATGCTTTTCCGGCTTCCAGGACTTCTTCAACCGTGCGTAGGCCGGTTTTTGGCGCTTGAACCAACACGGCCATATTGCCCGGCTTGTGTTCGTTCTTCATCATCTTGACATGCGCATCGGGGATTTCCGCCCAAGGGAAGACCTCGGACATGCAAGGATCAATTCGCCGCTCAACCATCAAGCGGTTGGCCGAAGCTGCTTGTTTGAGGTGGGCAAAGTGGCTGCCTTGAAGACGCTTTTGGTGCATCCACATATAGCGCACGTCAAAGGTACAGTTGAACCCGGATGTGCCGGCACAAATCACGACCATACCGCCCTTTTTACAAACCAGCGTAGACACCGGGAACGTCGCCTGACCGGGGTGTTCAAACACGATGTCGACATTGTTGCCCTTGCCGGTGATATCCCAGATCGCCTTGCCGAACTTGCGCGCCTCGGTGAACCATTGCTTGTATTCGTCCGAGTTCACCTCGGGAAGCGCACCCCAGCACTTGAAATCCTTGCGGTTGATCACGCCCTTGGCGCCAAGGTCCATCACAAATTCACGCTTGCTCTCATCCGAGATGACGCCAATTGCGTTGCCCCCTGCGGCGTTGATCAGCTGGATCGCAAACGACCCAAGACCACCCGACGCCCCCCAGACCAAAACATTCTGACCCGGCTTGAGTTCGTGTGGGTGATGGCCGAACAGCATCCGGTACGCGGTGGCCAGCGTCAGCGTATAACACGCGCTTTCTTCCCAGGTCAGATGCTTGGGGCGCGGCAAAAGTTGCTGCGCCTGCACACGGGTGAATTGCGCGAAGGATCCGTCATGGGTCTCATAACCCCAGATCCGCTGCGTCGGCGAAAACATCGGATCGCCGCCATTACATTCCTCGTCGTCGCCATCATCCTGGTTACAGTGGATGACAACCTCGTCGCCGACCTTCCAGGTTTTTACCTTGTCACCGACTTTCCAAACGATGCCCGACGCATCGGACCCGGCAATGTGATAAGGCTGTTTGTGGCTGTCAAAAGGCGAGATCGGAACGCCCAGACCAGCCCAGACACCGTTATAGTTAACGCCCGCAGCCATCACGAGAACCAGAACTTCGTGGCTGTCGATTTGCCATGTGTCAACGACTTCGACTTCAAACGACTTGTCCGGTTCGCCGTGGCGCTCGCGGCGGATCGCCCAAGCGTACATCTTGGGCGGCACAAAGCCGAGAGGCGGCAGTTCACCGATTTCGTACAGTTCTTTTTCAGGCGCGTCGTATGCCGCGATTCCGGTGTCGGTATCCAGTGCCATGATAAGCTCCCTAGTGGTCTTGCCGCGATGCAGAATCGCGGTGAATCACCAAGGAAATATTCTGAGCCGCGCAATAATGCAATGCCCGGAATGCATGTTTTGAAATTTTATAACCTTGCGACCGCAGAAAAATCGACCGAATTACGCCGCGCCTGCAAACAGATGGGCGATGGAGGCCGCGTAATACTGCATGATCGGGGCATCTTTGGGGGACACCGCAAACTTTCCGTCGTTGTCGACTGCAATGCGCCGACGGCGCAGGTTGCGAATTCCCACCTCAACCGCATAGCTTTGATCGCCGCGCGGGATGTGAACATGCGCATTGGGGAGTTTTGCCATAAGAGTATTAACAGCCTCTTCCAACTCCGCACGCGACAGCGGGGCGTCGGCCTGTAACAGCGCCGTGGCCACAAGCGGCACGGGGAGCACCGGCACTTCTTCTCCGATCCGTCGCATCAATTCTTCGGCCAAAGGCTGAACCATATCGTTGGTCGCGATGCTTTTCTGACCCGCCATGAACTCTTTGAGCGAGACCGGCGCGCCGAAGCTAACGGCGGCATAGCCAAAGCGGTGGTATTTTCCGCGCAGCCGCAACCAAAGCTGCTTCATTAGAAATTTCACGATCAGCGATATGCGTGCGCGGAAGCGCCGCTCGCCTGCTTGCCCCGCCGCGACAAGGATACGGTCCTCGAACACCCGGTCATAGTTGAGTGCGACAGGCACGAACACCACGTCGCGCGACGCGGTATCGAACCCCTCGACCACATATTTCAAAATACCCATGCGCGGCGCGCCCAATGCACCATCAAGCGAAAGCCCACCTTCGGGGAACACCGCTTGCATCACGCCACCATCCGTGGCCAGACGGACATAGCGCGCCAGCACCTTGCGATAGAGATCGCCGCGCGATTTGCGGCGGATAAAGTAAGCGCCCATCGCCTTGATCAACCGGCTAAGCGGCCAAACGCGCGCCCATTCGCCCACCGCATAGCTGAGCGCGCTACGTTTGGCGGCAAGATAGGTCACCAGCACATAATCCATGTTGGAGCGGTGGTTCATGACAAACACCACGGTGGCGTCCTCATCTACCGCGGCAAGGCGGCGTTCGGCATAATTGCCCAAGCGCACGCGGTAAAGCGCGGTGCTGATCAGCTTGGCCAGCCAAATCGCAAACCCGAAATAGAGCGTTGCGCTAAACGATGGCACGATCTCGCGCGCGTACCTCTGGGCCTGTTCAAAGGCCACGTTTTCGGGCACCCCTTCTTCGGCTGCATGCTGTGCGATCGCCTTGGAAACCTCGGGATCATAGATCAGCCGCTGGATCATATCGTGCCGCCGCGCCAGCTTGAACGGTTGGATCGGACGCTCAAGCTTCTCGTTGAGCCGCGCCACCACCCGCTCCATTCGGCGCCGAAAGAACCAGCGTACCGATGGCAGCATGACCTTTTCCAAGGCAGCATACCCGGCAAACAGCAGAATAAGGATCAGAAGCCAAAGCGGCATTTGCACAGTGGTGAACATATAGGCAGCGTGGCAGGGATATGCCCTTGCGTAAATAGCGCGTGGACAGAGCGCAAACAGGCCCATGCCGCAATGCAGCGAATTGACAGCGCCACAAAATTCCAAGTATCAACGCCCAAGCGCAACAATATTGCCCAAACTGATTCACGAGGCCCGCCCATGTCGCAGACGCAAAATGACCGCAAAGCCGACCGCCCTTGGCTTATCCGTACCTATGCCGGGCATTCCACGGCCAAAGCCTCTAACGCGCTTTACCGCTCCAACCTTGCCAAGGGGCAGACCGGCCTGTCGGTCGCTTTCGACCTGCCGACGCAGACAGGCTATGACAGCGATCATATCCTTGCCCGTGGCGAAGTCGGCAAGGTTGGCGTGCCGATCTGCCATTTGGGCGACATGCGCACGTTGTTTGACCAGATCCCGCTGGATCAGATGAACACCTCGATGACGATCAACGCCACCGCGCCTTGGCTCCTCGCTCTTTATGTGGCGGTGGCCGAAGAACAAGGCGCGGATATCACCAAGCTTCAGGGCACAGTACAAAACGATATCATTAAGGAATACCTAAGCCGGGGCACGTATGTCTGTCCGCCCAAGCCGTCGCTCAAGCTGATTGGGGATGTCGCCGAGTATTGCTATACCCATGTGCCCAAGTGGAACCCGATGAACGTCTGTTCCTATCACCTGCAGGAAGCGGGCGCGACGCCGGAACAGGAGCTGGCCTTTGCGCTGGCCACGGCGATTGCGGTTCTGGACGAGCTGAAGGGCAAGGTACCGGCAAGCGATTTCCCCGGTGTCGTGGCGCGGATTTCGTTCTTTGTGAATGCGGGCATCCGTTTCGTGACCGAGATGTGCAAGATGCGCGCCTTTGTTGATCTCTGGGACGAGATTTGCCTTGAGCGATATGGCGTCGAGGACCCAAAGCTGCGGCGGTTCCGTTACGGTGTGCAGGTCAATTCGCTCGGTCTGACCGAGCAGCAGCCGGAGAACAATGTTTACCGTATTCTGATCGAGATGCTGGCGGTGACTTTGTCCAAGAAAGCCCGCGCCCGCGCCGTGCAATTGCCCGCCTGGAACGAGGCGCTTGGCCTGCCGCGCCCGTGGGATCAGCAATGGTCGATGCGCATGCAACAGATCATGGCCTATGAGACCGATCTGCTTGAATACGAAGACCTTTTTGATGGCAACCCAGCGGTGGACGCCAAGGTTGAGGCGTTGAAAGACGGGGCGCGGCACGAGTTGGCCACGCTTGACGGGATGGGCGGGGCCGTGGCCTCGATCGAATATATGAAATCGCGGTTGGTGGATTCAAATGCCGAGCGTTTGAACCGCATCGAAGCGGGCGAAACCACCGTGGTCGGCGTGAACCGCTGGACCGAGGGCGAGCCCTCGCCGCTGATGACCGGCGATGGCGGGATCATGACCGTCGATCCGGCGATGGAGCAGGATCAGATTGACCGTCTCAACGAATGGCGCGAGGCGCGCGACGAACCTGCGGTGCAGGCAGCGTTGGCAGAATTGCGCGAGGCGGCGGCATTGGGGGCCAATGTGATGGGCCCGTCGATCAAGGCAGCCAAAGCGGGTGCGACAACCGGCGAGTGGGCCGCGCAGATGCGCGCTGTCTTCGGAGAATATCGAGGCCCGACAGGGGTTTCGCGGGGCGTTTCCAACAAGACCGAAGGCTTGGACGACATTCGCGAGGCCGTTGATGCGGTGTCGGATCGGCTGGGTCGACGACTTAAATTCGTGATCGGCAAGCCGGGGCTTGATGGCCATTCCAACGGCGCCGAGCAGATCGCCTTTCGGGCGCGTGACTGCGGGATGGACATTGAATACGAGGGAATCCGCCTGACTCCGGAAGAGATCGTCAATGCCGCGAAATCGCAGGATGCCCATGTGGTTGGCCTGTCTATTCTGAGCGGGTCGCACATGCCGCTGGTTGAGGATTTGATGGAACGGATGCGGGCCGAGGGGCTGGGCCATATTCCGGTTATCGTTGGCGGGATTATCCCGGATGACGACGCAAAGCGCCTTTTGGAACAAGGGGTTGCGCGGGTCTATACGCCCAAGGATTTCGAGCTGAACACGATCATGATGGATATCGTCACGCTGGCTGATCCCAAGGCGGCAGCCGCCGAATAAAAAGCCCAAGACAAGCGATTGCCCCTGCCCCGCGCCAGTGTATTCTGGCGCGAAGCAAGGGAGCGTGAGTATGACCATTCACATTGGGGCCAAGCCCGGAGAGATTGCCGAAACCGTTTTGATGCCGGGCGACCCTCTGCGCGCGAAATGGGCGGCCGAGACATTCCTGACGGACGTTAAATGCGTCAATGAAACAAGGGGGATGCTTGGGTTTACCGGGACGTGGAATGGCCACCGCGTCAGCATTCAGGGATCGGGCATGGGCATGCCGAGCCTGTCGATTTACGCCAATGAGCTGATCAAGGATTTCGGGGCGAAGACCCTGATCCGCATCGGCTCTTGTGGGGCGATGCAGGAGAGCGTGGGCATTCGCGATGTGATCGTGGCGATGACGGCGAGTTCGCTTTCGACCCCGTCGCGGGGGTTCTTCAAAGAGCTGAATTTTGCCCCTTGCGCCGATTTCGGATTGCTGCGCGGGGCAGTGGCGGCAGCCGAGGCCAGAGGGGTCACACCCCATGTCGGCGGGATCTATTCGGCGGATGTGTTTTATGACGAACGCCCTGATTTGAATGAACAAATGACGCGCCATGGGATTTTGGCCGTCGAGATGGAAGCAGCCGAGCTTTACACTGTTGCGGCGCGGTTCGGGGCGCGCGCGCTGGCGGTTTTGACCGTGTCGGACCATTTGCTGACCCATGAGGCATTGCCCGCCGAAGACCGCGAGCGCAGCTTTGGCGACATGGTTGAAATTGCGCTAACCGCTGCTTTCGCCTGAGAGCTGGGCACAAATCTTGTCGAGCGTTTCTGATCGCGGGCCGGGGCGGCGCTCTAGCGTGATGGCCTTGCCGGTTTCAAGCACGGGCGACAGAACCGCGACCAAGCGACCGGCGTCGAGGTGAGGTTGCACAAGGGGGCCATGCGCCATGAGCACCCCTGCCCCGTTGACCGCCTCCTGAACGGCGAGAGCATAGAGCGAAAACGCCGGCCCGGACAGGGAGAGACGGCGTTGCGGCGCGGCGTAAGCGAGCCAGTCTGACCAATCCTCGGCCCATGTGGCATCCCGCAGGCAGGCGTGATCTTCAAGGTCGGCGGGGGTGGTGATGGTGGCGGCGATTTGCGGGGCGCAAACCGGGAAAATGACATCCGGTTCAATGGCTTGCCCTTCATCATGACCCAAGAAGATCGACAGGTCAAACGGCTCGCGCATCAGGTTCGGCGGGGTTTCCAATGCGGTGATCGACAGGTCAAGATCTGGCATGGCGGTGCGCAGCGCGGGCAAGCGCGGAGAGAGCCAAAGCTGGGCAATTGCGGGCAAGGCGGCGATGTGCACCCGCTCTGGTCGGGCTGAGGCGCGCAGACCTTGCACGGCGCGTCCCATCTGGTCAAAGGCGCTCACCAGAGGGGCGAGGGTTTGTTTGCCAAGGCTTGTCAGGCTGAGCCCTTGGGCGTGACGCGCGAACAAAGCCGCCCCTGCCCAATCTTCGAGGGTTTTCACATGCTGGGCAACAGCACCGGGCGAAACGCCAAGCTCTTCTGCCGCTTTGGAAAAGCCGCCCAAACGCGCCGCCGCCTCGAAAGCGCGCAAGGCGTTGAGCGACGGGCCACGCGGGCGGGGTGGGTTAACGGCCATATCGAAGACTCAGTTTTTCTAGCCCTAATTTTCAGAAATACTGGTTTGCAAAGGGCAATTATTCAAGGTCTTTTCCGATTAACCAATGGAGTGACTGTCATGCAAAACCTTGTTCAACGCGGCTGGGTGCCAAAAACGACCGAAACGCTGGTTCAAACGGTCGCCGCCGATGTGTCAAACCAGACAAGTGACGCCATCGCCGCGCGGATCGAGGGCTTGGCAGTGGACAACAAGAGCATCCACGAAAAAGATTGCTTTAACCTTAATCCCGCGACCAACGTGATGAACCCACGCGCAGAAGCCTTGCTTTCCAGTGGGTTAGGCACGCGCCCCTCGCTGGGCTATCCCGGTGACAAATACGAAATGGGGCTGGAAGCGATTGAGGAAATCGAGGTGATCTGCGCCGAGCTTTGTGCCGAAGTATTTGACGCGAAATACGCCGAAATCCGGGTGCCATCCGGCGCGATTGCCAACCTTTATGGCTTTATGGCGCTGTGCAAGCCGGGCGACCAAATCATTGTTCCGCCTGGCAAAATTGGCGGACACGTGACGCATCACATGGCCGGGTGCGCCGGGCTTTATGGGTTGCAGATCCATGAGGCGCCGGTCGATGCCGATGGCTATTCGATTGACCTTGACGGGTTGGAGGCATTGGCGCGGCGGGTGAAGCCGGTGCTGATCACGGTTGGCGGTTCGCTCAACCTGTATGAGCATCCGGTGCGTAAGGTGCGTGAAATCGCAGATAAAACAGGGGCTTACGTGCTGTTTGACGCGGCGCATCAATGCGGGATGATCGCCGGGAAGGCGTGGTCGAACCCGCTGGCAGAGGGCGCGCATCTGATGACGATGAGCACCTACAAGAGCCTTGGCGGGCCGCCTTCGGGTTTGATCGTGACCAACGAGGCGGAGATCGCCAAGCGGCTGGATTCAATCGCTTTTCCGGGCATGACGGCGAATTTCGACGCGGCGAAATCGGCCGCTTTGGCGATGGCGATGCTGGATTGGAAGGACCACGGCGAAGCCTACGCGCGGGCGATGATCGACACGGCGCACGCCTTGGCCAAGGCGTTGAAAGACAACGGTATTGCGCTGTTCGAGGGGCGCGACGGGCCGACCCGAAGCCACCAGTTTGCGGTTCTGGCCGAGGGGTTTGGCGGCGGGCAAGCGGCGTCAAAGACCCTGCGAAAAGCCGGGTTTCTGGCCTGTGGCATCGGCCTTCCGATCAAGGAATTAGCGCATGATCTCAACGGGTTGCGAATTGGCACGCCAGAGCTTGTCCGGTGGGGGATGACGCCGTCTGACATGCCGGAATTGGGCGCGCGGATCGCGGCGGCTTTGAGGTCGAACAAGCCCGAAGAGCTGGCCGGGGAGACCGCAAAATATCGCGGGTTATTCAATCGTATACACTACGTTCACGGGGGTTAACCGGGGCAATCGGGGCGAAATCAAAACGTATGACTCCCGGCTGACATTCGGCTGACTTCCGGCTGCCGTTTAAGTGAACCGTTGGTTAACGCAAAATTGGTTAACGCAGCGTTTGGTAACCTTTTGAACCGCAGCCTAGCCTCCATGGCTACGGTCATAACCGTTGGGCGCGGGGGAGGTCCAGCCGGTGAGCGCCTCCGGGTCGGGGGCGAACACCTCGACCAGCAGCGGGAAGCAGGCGGCGGTATCGGACGAATGCTCGGCCGAGCAATCGCCGCCGGGACAGGCGGAGAGCGCGCCGAGCAGGTCAATCTCGGCAAAGAATTCGAGGTGGTCGCCGGGGCGCACCGGAGAAGCTTTCATAAAATATTGCCCGGTGTCGCGGGTGAAGCCGGTACACATGAAGACGTTGAGCACGTCATGCACATGCGGTTCGGCCTCGTGCAGACTCATGCCGGTTTCGGCGGCCAGAGCGCGGGTGAGGTTGGAGTGGCAGCAATGGTGATACTGCGTGCCGGCCAGAAGGTTGCCGGTGTAAGGGTCACAGCGCGTGCCGATCACGTCATGCACCGAGCCGCCGAAGGCGTCGATGCCATACCAGCCAAGCGTGTCGGTGGTGATGGTGGCCATGGGGCGCAGGGTTGGGAAGCTGCTCCACATCCGCTCGCCCGTGGTGAGGTGGGTGCCGTGAAGGGCGCGGGATTTGCCGGAGTAGAACCGCTCGCTGAGGTCATTGGCGTTCCAGAGGTTGAGGTCACCGACCTGTGGGCCATCGACCGAGGAGATGCGAAAGAAATGCCCGGCCGGGGCGCGGAAGGTTCTGGCATCGCGCGGAGGGACCAGCACCTCGGCCGTTTTGATCGCACCGGCGCGGGCGGCGGCGTAGAGCGCGAGATCGGGCTTGGGCAGCGTTTCATTGGGGTAGCAGATGACAGGTTTGACGGCGCGGCGTTGGGCGGCATCGGGTGGTGTTGGCATGGCGCGGCTCCTTGCGATTGGGCCAACAGTCCAACGAATTGCAGCCAAGCGCAACAGCAGGCATGCGCCGGCCATATGGCGGGCGCATGCCGGATCGTAGGCGATCCGGCGGGGAGCGCAATGGGTTGGCTGGGGAGGTCTGGACGGGAGAGGTGTGAACGGGGCATGCCCGACCTCGGGAGGGCCAGACAGACGAGCGCGACCGTTGTGATGCCGAATGCCATCGCCCCGAGCGCAGCGGTCGTCGTATGAATGCCCTCCCCGGGGGGAGGTCGGGCATGGCGCGGTCGCGCCGGGTGCTTCGCTTTTTCAGGGATGCACCCGGAGTCTTTCGCGCAATTACACCTCTCGTCAGATGCTCAGATCACCACCACATCCAGCGGCGGGAAGCCGTTGAAGCCGACGGAAGCATAGCTCGACGTGTAGGCGCCGCAATTGCGGATCAACACGCGGTCGCCGGAGCGCAGACCAAGGGGGAGATCGACCATCCGTTTCTCATAGAGCACATCGGCGCTGTCACAGGAGGGGCCAGCCATGATGCAGGGGCCGCGGCGTTCGGCGTCGCGCTCGGTCACGAATTGATAGCGGATCGCCTCGTCCATGGTTTCGGCGAGGCCCGAGAATTTGCCGATATCGAGGTAGACCCAGCGGTGCAATTCGTCCTCGGATTTGCGCGAGACCAGCAGCACCTCGGCGGCGATCATGCCCGCTTCGGCGACCAGCCCGCGGCCCGGTTCGGCCATGATGCGGGGCACGTCGCCGAAGCGTTCGTTGATGAGGGCGATGACGCGGGCGGCGTAGGGCGTGGGGGCTTCGATCGCCTCGCCGTAAAACGCCGGGAAGCCGCCGCCGATGTTGAGCAGCGAGAGGTCATGCCCCGCCGCGCGCGCCGCGTGCCAGAGGGCAGCGATTTGATCGAGGGTGGCGGCCCACATGCGCGCCTCGCGGGTTTGCGAGCCGACGTGGAAAGAGAAGCCCACCGGCGCGAGGCCCAATGCGCGGGCGCGGTCGAGCAGGGAAATCGCCTTGTCCCGGCCACAGCCGAATTTGCGCGAGAGCGGCCAGTCGGCCTCGGAGGCGTCAACGATCAGGCGGATATAAACCTCGGACCCCGGTGCGAATTCAGCTATCTTTTCAAGCTCTTGCTCGGCATCTGCCGCAAAGAGGCGAATGCCCGCGTGATAGGCGAATTCGATGTCGGAGGCGCGTTTGATGGTGTTGCCAAAAGAGATTTTCGACGGCTCGGCGCCTTGGCTGAGGCAGAGTTCAATCTCGGCGCGGCTGGCGGCGTCAAAGCCGGAGCCGAGGTTTACCAGCGTCTCGATGATCTCGCGCGCGGGGTTTGCCTTGACCGCGTAGTGGATGTGCGCCGGGCCGAGACCCGCCGCCAGAGCGGCGTATTGACGGGCCACCGCTTGGGTGTCGATCACCAGCGTCGGGCGATCAAAGCGGGCGGTTTGCAGGAAGGTTTCGACGCGCGAAACAGGCATAGCACGACGGGCGACCCCAAGGTCGGTTACGAAAGCGTTCATGGTCATCTCCAAAAGACAATGGCCTTGCATAGGCCGATCCGTTCAAAGGGAGACGTTACCGTCGCTGCGTAACCATAGGGGATGTGGCCCCTTGCGCCAGAGGCGCGTGCGTTGGCGTCTTGATCGCGCAATTGGGGCCAAACGCGATTCTGCGCAAGTGGTAAAATGCGCGGGCGGGTGGTTTTTTGCGTGCCCGGGTTTAACTCGCCTTATCTGTGCCCGGGCGGCGACAGTCATAGGGGGGCTTGCCCGTTGTTGTCACGGTTTGTGCGCCGCAGGCGACACACACATAGTGGCGTTCTGCGCCCTGCGCGCGCGGATCGCCACGGCGGCGGTCTTCGCGCCAGCGACAGTGGCGCGCGGCGGGATTGGCGTAGATCGCGATAAGAATGATGGCGATGACGACGCCAGCGAGGGCAAAAATCATGGCGTGATGAGGCGCGTATGGGCGCGAAATGTCAAGTTTCAGACGGGAGGGCGCATGGCCATGCCCCCGTCCCTTTCACATGATCGCAACCGTCAGGCGCTGCGCCCTGCCGCACGGCCCGAGAAGATACAGCCGCCGAGGAAGGTGCCTTCGAGCGCGTTGTAGCCGTGATAGCCGCCACCGCCGAAGCCCGAAACCTCGCCCGCGGCATAGAGCCCCTCGAACGGGGTGCCATCGGGGCGCAAGACGCGGGCGTCGATATCGGTGTGCAGCCCGCCCAGCGATTTGCGGGTCAGGATGTTGAGGCGCACGGCGATGAGCGGCCCCTTGGAGGGATCGAGGATGCGGTGTGGTTTGGCCACGCGCACGATCTTGTCCCCGAGGTAGTTGCGGGCCGAGCGGATCGCCATCACTTGCGCATCCTTGGAGAATTTATGCGCGATCTGGCTGTCGCGGGCCTCGATCTGGGCGCGGATGCGGGCCGGGTCGAGCGGCGCATCGGGGGTCAGCGCATTCATGCCTTTGATCAGCGTGTCGAGGTCATCAGAGATAACGAAATCCTCACCATGGCTTTTGAAGGCTTCGACCTCGGTCGTGGCGCCCTTCTTGAAGGTGCGCGCCTTGAGCACCTCCCAAAGCTTGCCAGACACGAAATCGGGGTTTTGTTCGGAACCGGAGAGGGCGAATTCCTTTTCGATGATCTTTTGCGTGAGGATGAACCAGCTGTGCTCGTGCCCCGTTTGCAGGATGCGTTTCAGGGTCGCCAACGTGTCAAAGCCCGGCAGGCAGGGCGCCTCCATCCGCTCGCCCAGAGCGTCGAACCACATGGAGGACGGGCCGGGCAGCACGCGGATGCCGTGGTTGGGCCAGATCGGATCCCAATTGGCGAGGCCTTCGGTATAGTGCCACATGCGGTCTTCGTTGATGGCCCCTGCCCCGGCGGCTTTGGCGGCTTCGGCCATTTGGCCGTCGACGTAATCAGGCACGCCGGCGACCATGCGTGCGGGCGCGGGGCCTAGCCGGTCGACCGGCCAGACTTTGCGCACCATGTCGTGGTTGCCGCCGATGCCGCCGCTGGCGACGATCACGTTCTCGGCGTGGTATTCAAAGGTGCCCGTCACCTCGCGGTTGGTCGAGGCCCCGCGCCGCGCGTGATCATGGGCGAGCATTTCGCCCTGCACGCCCGTGACGCGCCCGTTGGTGACAACGAAGCCGGTCACGCGGTGGCGGAAGGCAAAGCGCAGCGTGCCCGCCGCTTCGGCCGCGCGGGCGAGGTCGACAAAGGGCGCAACGATGCCTTCGCCCGCGCCCCATGTGATGTGAAAGCGCGGCACCGAATTGCCATGCCCATCAGCAAAGCCGCCGCCGCGTTCGGCCCAGCCCACAAGCGGGATCCAGCGCATGCCGATCGCGGCGAGATCATCGCGCATCGGCCCGGCGGCATAGTCGAGATAGGCCTCGGCCACTTGGCGAGGGTTATCATCCTCGGGACGATCAAAACCGGCGCTTCCCATCCAGTCGTTATGGGCCAGCGTGCGGCTGTCTTTGACGCCCATGCGGCGTTGCTCGGGCGTGTCGATCATGAAGAGGCCACCGAGGGACCAGAACGCCTGACCGCCGAGGCTTTGCTCGCCTTCCTGTTCGATCATCAGCACCTTGCGGCCCCGGTTGGTGGCGGCGTGGGCGGCGGCCAGCCCGGCAAGGCCGCCGCCTACGATGATGATGTCTGCGTCTGGCATGTTTGTCCCTCTTCCCCGTTTGAGACCGAGCGTAGGAGGTTTGGGGCGGGTCTGTCTATGTTGACGGTGGGTTAGTGGAAAGCCGGGCGGCGGCGGACCGGGGGGGGCGGTCTGGCGATGCATCCTCTCGGCAATGGGTGGCTTGCGGGTTTGATGCCGTGCATTGACGGCGCGCGCGGGGGCGACCCGACGGTATTATCGCATGTTTTAACTATGCCAAGTCCGAACACCTTCACCGTCGCGCCTGTCCTCAGCCAAATCGCCGCCGCGTTGGGGCGCGCCGGCGATGCACGGCGGCCTGCGGCCTTGTTCCCGTGCAAGGGCAGTAACGAAATGAGGCTTTCGGATGCGGCACCGGGCGCGAATAGCGGCCCTTTGGGCCGCCGCGCATCACTGCCGCGCTCCCACGCGGCGGCGATTGGCTGCTGTCATGTGCGCCATTCATCGTGGTCGGATTTGGCTGGCATAAATTGCCCCAATCAGTCGTTGCATCGCCACCGCGCGCGGCAGCCATGCGCGCTGGTCGGCGGCGGGGAGCTCACCCCCGCCGCCGGTTGGGTCAGCTTGCCGGACCGCTTGCCGTGGCCGGGGCCTGTGCGCGCGCCGGGCGGGTGAACCAGCGGCGGCGGGTGCGCCCCTCGCCATACCAATTGGCGTTGCGGGTGGCGAACATCGTGCCGGCGATGGCGCCAAAGGTCAGCACCGCCCCGGCCAGAAGCGCGTAATCAGCGCTGCGCAGGATCAGGTAGAGCACGCCGTAGAGCACGCCCTGCAACGCCGCGAGCAGCCATGTGCGCCGCCCCAAGCCCAGCGCGAGCGCCCCGAAGCCCGCGATCAGCGCCACCGTCGCGGCGGCAGAGATCAGATAGGCCAGCGCAAACCCCATCTGTTCGGCCAGTGCCAGCATCAGCAGGAAAAACGCCGATTGAGCCAGCCCGACAAGGATGTATTGCACCGGATGTGCGGGGCGCTTTGTCTGTCCTTCGATCAGGAAAATCGTAAGGAAGGTCAGGCCGATAAACAGCACGCCGTAATGCGCCGCGCGGTAGCTTTTTTGATAAAAATCATTGGGTTGATAGAGGCGCACGCCAAAGCTGGTATGGCGGCGGGCGTCGGCTTCGTGATCCTGACGGGCGATTTGGGCCACGGCGCGGGCAAGGTGGGGAATGGTCCATGAGGCGGTAAAACCGGCCTCGGACACCTCGCGCGTGTCGGGCAGGAAGGCGCCGATAAAGCTGGGATGCGGCCAGTCGCTTGTCATTGCAATCCGGCTTTCACGCCCTGCGGGGTGAGCGTGAGCGATTGCGCGCCGTTGATGGCGAGGCTGAGGTGATAGGTGCCATGCTTGCGTGGATCACCCGTCGCCGCTTCGATGCCTTGCATGTCACCTTGGGCGGCGCCGAGCGGTTCGAGCATCAGGGTCTTGCCCCCCGCTTTGAGCGTTGCCGCGCCGCGCAGGGCGCGGTTTGAGCTAACGTGGACGCGCAGGCGTGCTTGATCCCACAGCGCGATCTCTTCGCCGGTGAGGTGGTCGGCGAGTTGATCGACGGGAAAATCGAAGGCCAGCGCCAGATCGGCGCGGTAGACCGGCACGCGAAAAATGCCGCGGTGGCGCTCTTCTGTTTTGCTTGTGACGTCGGCGTCAAAGCGGTTGGGATAGAGGTAAACCGGCGCGCGGGCTTGCACGCGATCAACCTCGCGGATGACAAAGATCGGGTTGCCTTTGCCATCAAGCTTTTGCGCGCCGGTGGCCGGGTCGGTCAGCTCGTGTTTCTCGCGCACGGTGACGGTTTCCTGGACCGGCACGACCAGAACCGGGCCGCTAAGCTTTTGCCGCCCGCCCCACTCGTGACCGACGCTTTGCATTGTGGAGCGGTTATAGCCGGCGCGTTCGTTGATGATTTCCGAGACGAAAAAGGCGGGGATGAACATCAGAAGAGTTAAGAGCCCAACGATAAGGAAGCGGAGACCGGGGGAGTTACGCATATGCACTGTCCTTTTGCATTTTGAATTATGCAGACAGGATTAGCGGCGCGATTGCGCAAGGCTTTGAGGGGTGTTTCAGCAGATTTCGTGCAGGCGTGGCGGTGTAAGGGGTGGCGGTGCAGGCATGGTGGGGTCGCCGGGATCAGGCGTCGTCGGTGAGCCGTTTGATCAGATGGGCGCGGCGCTCTGCTTTGGTAAGGGTGCCCGCGCTATAGCCGTTGCCAAAGGCGGCTTGGGTCTCGGGAGAGGCATAGTCGCTTTCAAACACGCGCCCGAGCTGTTTAAGCATCTCGGCGACCTCCCACGAGAAGCCGCTTTCGCCCATGGCAACGCGATTGAGGTAATGCATCCGCGACGCGAGAGCGTGGCAGGTGGCGCGGAACTCTTCTTTGGATTTGAATTCCAGAGAGGGTTCCGCGGGGTCGCCCATCACACCACCCGATTGACCATCATCTGCTTGATCTCAGAGATCGCCTTGGCCGGGTTCAACCCTTTGGGGCAGGTCTTGGTGCAGTTCATGATGGTGTGGCAGCGATAGAGTTTGAACGGATCTTCCAGATCGTCCAAACGCTCGCCCGTGGCCTCATCGCGGCTGTCGATGATCCAGCGGTAGGCATGCAAGAGCGCCGCCGGGCCGAGGTATTTGTCCGAGTTCCACCAGTAGGACGGGCAGGACGTGGAGCAGGACGCGCACATCACGCATTCATAAAGACCATCGAGTTTCTTGCGGTCTTCAATCGACTGGCGCCATTCGCGTTGCGGGCGGTTGGTTTTGGTTTCGAGCCACGGCATGATGCTGGCGTGCTGGGCATAGAAATGCGTGAGGTCGGGGATCAGGTCCTTGACCACCGGCATATGCGGCAGCGGATAGATTTTGACCGTCTCGCCTTTGATCTCGTCCATGCCATAGATACAGGCCAGAGTGTTCAGCCCGTCGATGTTCATCGCGCAGGAACCACAGATCCCTTCGCGGCAGGAGCGGCGGAAGGTCAGCGTCGGGTCGACCTTGTCCTTGATATAGATGAGCCCGTCCAGAACCATCGGCCCGCAATCGTCGAGATCAACGAAGTAGGTGTCAACGCGTGGGTTCTGGCCGTCATCCGGGCTCCAGCGATAGATCTGGAACTTGCGCAGGTTGGTCGCGCCGGAGGGCTTGGGCCATGTCTTGCCCGTCACCATGCGGGAGTTCTTTGGAAGGGTCAGTTGAACCATGGGGTCGGTCCTCTGCTTAATTGAGGGCCAGCGAGATGCTGGCCTTTGTGATACATTGCAACGCTTCGGGGCGTTTGGCGATAGCGAGCGTCAGTTCGGTCACATCGGCGTGGGCGCCGGTGGCCGCGCTGCCTGCGATTTGCAGGATTTCCTGAGCGCTGGCGGCGTCGATGATACAGTCGGTGACCGGTGCTGCGTTCACGCCGGGGAATTTTTCGGCCACGACACCGTTCACGGCGGTTTTGGCGCGGCCACGCGCCATGTCATCGGCGGCCTGTTGGGCCACGTCGCATGCCGTGAGCGCCATAAGCGCGAGTGTTGCCAGAGCCAGACGCATCAGAATGTCCGCGCTTTGGGTGCGATTTTCTTCAGCGAAATACCGCCCTCTTTCTCGGTCGTGAGCGGGTCTTTAACCACGTCACGCTGGCTGAGGCTGACCTTGTTGCCGCTCACCCGTGCGATGGTGTGGACGCGCCAGTTTTCATCGTCACGCTTGGGGTAATCCTCGTGCGCGTGGGCGCCACGAGATTCCTTGCGTGCCTCGGCACCGACGATGGTGGCCAGCGCGTTGGGCATGAGGTTGGTCAGCTCAAGCGTTTCCATCAGATCGGAGTTCCAGACCAGCGAGGTGTCTGTGACTTGCAGGTCATCCAGCTTGGCCGCGACGACGCCCATCTTCTCGACCCCTTCTTTGAGGGATTTGTCGGTGCGGAACACGGCCGCGTCGGCCTGCATGGTTTTTTGCATCTCAAGGCGCAGTTCCGCCGTGGGCGTTGCGCCCTTGGCGTGGCGCAGCCCGTCAAAGCGGTCAAACGCGGCATCAACCGAAGCCTGATTCAGCGCCGGGTTGGCCGTGCTTGGGTCAACCACATCACCGGCGCGAATGGCGGCGGCGCGGCCAAAGACCACAAGGTCAATCAGCGAGTTGGACCCGAGGCGGTTGGCCCCGTGAACGCTGGCGCAGCCCGCCTCGCCCACGGCCATCAGGCCCGGCACAACGGCGTTGGGGTCTTTGGCAGTGGGGTTGAGGACTTCGCCCCAATAGTTGGTCGGGATACCGCCCATGTTGTAATGCACGGTGGGCAGAACCGGGATCGGCTCTTTCGTGACATCGACACCGGCGAAAATCTTGGCGCTTTCCGAGATGCCGGGAAGGCGTTCGGCCAACGCCTCGGACGGGAGGTGGGAGAGGTTGAGGTGGATGTGATCCCCGTCCTTGCCCACGCCGCGCCCTTCGCGGATTTCCATGGTCATCGAGCGCGACACGTAATCGCGCGGCGCGAGGTCTTTATACTGGGGCGCATAGCGCTCCATAAAGCGTTCGCCTTCGGAGTTGGTGAGATACCCCCCTCGCCGCGCGCGCCTTCGGTGATGAGACAGCCGGAGCCATAGATGCCGGTCGGGTGGAATTGCACGAACTCCATATCCTGAAGCGCGAGGCCGGCACGGGCGACCATGCCGCCGCCATCGCCGGTGCAGGTATGCGCCGAGGTGCAGGAGAAGAACGCCCGGCCATAACCGCCGGTGGCCAGCACGACCATCTTGGCGTTGAACACATGCATGGTGCCGTCGTCCAGCTTCCAGCAGACGACGCCTTGGCATTGGCCATCATCGGACATGATGAGGTCAATCGCGAAGTATTCGATATAGAACTCCGCGTTGTTTTTCAGGCTTTGACCGTAAAGCGTGTGCAGGATGGCGTGGCCGGTCCGGTCGGCGGCGGCGCAGGTGCGCTGCACCGCAGGGCCTTCGCCGAATTCGGTGGTGTGGCCGCCAAACGGGCGCTGATAGATCTTGCCCTCTTCGGTGCGCGAGAACGGCACGCCGTAGTGGTCGAGTTCATAGACCGCTTTGGGCGCTTCGCGGGCGAGGTATTCCATCGCATCCGTATCGCCGAGCCAGTCCGAGCCTTTGACCGTGTCATACATGTGCCACTGCCAGTGGTCCGGGCCCATGTTGGAGAGCGAGGCGGCGATGCCGCCCTGTGCCGCAACGGTGTGCGAGCGGGTCGGGAACACTTTGGTCACGCAGGCGGTGCGCAGCCCCTGTTCGGCCATACCCAAAGTCGCGCGCAAGCCAGCACCGCCAGCCCCGACAACAACCACGTCATAGTCATGTGTTTCGTATTCGTATTCGGCCATATCGAAAAATCCTCAGAGCGCCATCTTGGCAAGGGCGAAAAGCCCGGTGGCTGTGATGGTATAGGAAAGCCCGATCACCAGCATGATCAGCCCCTTGCGAAGCGATCCGTGCCAATAATCCTCGATCATCATCCGGGCACCGTTTTTGAAGTGCATCATGCTGACCAACAGCGTGAGCCCAGCAAGGATTGCCGGGAAGGGGCGGGCAAAGGTGGCCTGCACCGTTGCCTGATCCTGTCCGATGGCGCGGCCCAGAATGATGACCAGCGTCGGGATGAGAAAGGCCAGCGCAACGGCAGAGACCTGCATATGCCAGTGATGCTCGGTCCCGGTGTGCGAGGCGCCTTTGCCTTCGGCGCGTTTGCGGGCGGTAAGGTAACGCATGTGTTCTCTCCTTACACGATCAGAAGGGTGAGGATGGTCAGCACGACCGACCCGATGATGCAGGCCCAGCCGAGTTTTTCGGCGGTGCCGATTTCAAGCCCGTGACCGGCATCGTAATAAAGGTGCCGCAGCCCGGCGAGGTAGTGATACCACAGGCCAAGCACGCTGAGCGTGAGGACAAGATCGCCGAACCACGAGGTCAGCACCCCGTTGGCAAGGGCAAAAGAGCTTTCCGAGGTCGCCGCCGCCAGAAGCCACCAGACAACCAGCATAAACGACACCACAAGGGCGTTGCCGGTGATCCGGGTCAGGATCGAGCTCAGCATGGTGATCTGGAAGCGGTAAATCTGAAGGTGCGGGCTGAGCGGACGCTCTACTGGTTTTTCAGTGGCCATGGGAGTTCCCCCTGAATATCGTTGGCAGGCGCCCTTATAGGCGCAATCGCTGAAGCCTTTGATAACGGTTTCAAGCGCGGTGTCACGCATTCTTCGCACATGGATCGGGATTTTTCCGCGTATCGCGGCGTTATGTCCCCGGTTGTGATCACTGATATCGGTAGCGTGATCACAAAATCAGCCCCCTACCCCGCCAGATTGGTCTGTGGGTGGGTTTGGTGTTGCCGGTTTATGGGGCGCATCGAGTCGGGTCACGGGGTGGTTGCCGTTGAAATCCCTTGGAATTGAGTAAAACCGTTGGTTTATGTGATCACAAGTTGAAACATCGCCCCGCCATCCCTTTTGCAACGCTGCTTTTGTCGCCCGCCCCGTTTGCAATAACGGGCCGAGCGGGCGCCAAGGTTTCGGCTGATGGTTTCAACTGGCAAATACAACGCGCGAAACTAGAGCGGCATCAACGCCCAGTAGTCCAGATCAAGCAGCACGCCGGGCAGGTATTTGCCATCCTCGCCCTTCAACGCGCCGACCGAGCCATCCGAGGTTGCCACCAGCCGGAGCCGGATCGCACCGACGCCGGGGGCGGAAGTTTCGGCTTTGTCGAGCACTTCGGACCATGCCTTGACCGTGAGGCCAGAGAAACAGGGGTTTGCATGGGCGCCGCCGTTCAGGCCCACGATCATCTGTGCATTGGCGAGACCATTGAAGGACAGCGCCCGCGCCATCGAGATCACGTGGCCGCCATAGATCAGCCGCTGCCCGTCTGGGCGGAAGGTGGCGTCGAAATGCACCTTGGCCGTGTT
Source organism: Rhodobacteraceae bacterium D3-12 (assembly GCA_025916135.1). Taxonomy (NCBI): domain Bacteria; kingdom Pseudomonadati; phylum Pseudomonadota; class Alphaproteobacteria; order Rhodobacterales; family Roseobacteraceae; genus Phycobium; species Phycobium rhodophyticola. The sequence goes on from CP104793.1 coordinate 2,918,169, forward strand.
TTGCCACAGGCGGGTGGCGATCATATGCTCGGCCTCTTCGATGGTGACGCCGTCGACGTGGTCGATCACCTCGCCGATGTCATAGTCGCCAAAGCGATGCGGCTCGCCCGAGAGGGTCGTGTTGTAGGCGGTAAAATCAAGCCCTGCAGGGATCGCAAGATCCTCTGCTGAGAGGGTCTTTTTCAGCTCGGGGATCACCGTTTCGGGCGCGGGTGCATCAAGGTCGGATTTGCGCACCATGACCCAGCGCACATAGTCCATCACCACTTCGTCGCGCTGGTTCAGCCCACGGGTGCGGACATAGACAACGCCGGATTTGCCGTTGGAATTCTGCTTCAGCCCAATGACTTCGGAAGTCGAGCGCAGGGTGTCGCCGGAATACACGGGCTTGAGCCAGCGGCCTTCGGCATAGCCGAGATTGGCCACAGCGTTGAGAGAAATGTCGGGCACGGTTTTGCCGAACACCACATGGAACGCGGCGAGATCGTCAATCGGGCTGCATGGCAGACCGCTGGCGCGGGCGAATTCATCGGATGAATACAGCGCGTGGCGCGCCGGGTAGAGCGCATGATAGAGCGCACGCTCGCCCCCCGAAACGGTGCGCGGAACGGCGTGTTCAATCACATCGCCAAGGGTGTAATCCTCAAAAAACCGGCCAGGATTGGTTTTGGCATTGGTTTTCGCCATGGGGTAAGTCTCCAGCAGTGTCAGTTGGGTCAGCCGAACGGGTTATAGCCGAGCCAGGAATGGATGAGAGCGATCACGCCAAACACGGCGACGGCGCCGACCGCTGCGCCGATTTCCTTGCCCATCGGTGCGGGCGGGGGCGGCGCGGGGCGCGGGTTGGCGCGGTTGAGCAAGATCACCTCGACCACCGCCCAAGCCAGAAGGCCACCGAACAGAACGAAGGATTCCACATCGCCATTCACCAGCAAATGCGCCACGGCCCAGAGTTTGAACGCGGTGAGTTGCGGGTTGCGCAGCCAACCCTTGGCGCGGGTTTTCATGCCGTCGGCGGCAAAGATATAGACCACGATCAGCATCAACAGGTTGTTGATCCCGGTCATCATCGGCGTGCGCCCCCAAAAGAACGCGCCATCGGCCATGCGGTAGCCGATGATCATCAAAACGATCGAGGCGACAATGGCCAGCGCCACCGGGCCTTTGCCTTTTTCGCCCATCGGTTCGCGGACACCGGGGGCAAGACGTTTGAAAAGATGCGCAGCACTCCAGAGGAGAACGCCGAGGATGAGAAGGATCATTGGGGGCTACCTTGTGATCTAGGGGCGAATGGTGGGGTGAAACCCCACCCTACATCGCGGCGATTGCGCTTGCCATGGCGAGGATTTTCTTGGCGGTTTCGACATGCAGGTTTTCGACGATCTTGCCATCGACCACGGCGACCCCCTGCCCTGTGCGCTCGACCTCGTCAAAGGCGTCGATCTGGCGGCGGGCGAGGTCGATTTCGGCCTCGGACGGGGAAAAGGCGGCGTTGGTTACCTCGACCTGGGCCGGGTGGATCAGGGTTTTGCCGTCAAAGCCCAGGTCGCGGCCCTGATCACATTCGAGCGCCAGCCCCTCGTCGTCCTTGAACTGGTTATAGACGCCATCGACCGCAACCACCCCATGGGCGCGCGCCGCCAGCAGCATCATCTGCAGCGAGGTCATCATCGGCAGCCGGTCGGCACGTGCGCGGCAGTTGAGTTCCTTGGCAAGGTCATTGGTGCCGGCGACAAAGCCCTGCACCTGCGGATGGGCGGCGATTTCCATCGCGTTCCAGATACCTTGGCAGGTTTCCATCATCGCCCAGATCGGCATATCGCCGACCAGCGCCGCGAGCGCGTCGATATCGGCGGCGCTATTGACCTTGGGCAAAAGCACGGCGTCGGCCTCCATCGCTGCCACGGCCTTGGCATCCTCGGCGCCCCATTCGGTATCGAGCGCGTTGATACGCACGATGCGGGCACGGTCGCCATAGCCGCCCTGTTTCAGGGCCGCGGCCAGCGTAGCGCGGGCGTCGACCTTGGCATCCGGGGTGACGGCGTCTTCGAGATCAAAGATGATCGCGTCCACGGCCAACCCACGGGCCTTGTCCAAGGCGCGCTCTTTTGAGCCGGGAATATAAAGAACGGAACGATAAGGGCGGGTCATGGCGAGTCTCTCCGGTGGTCTGCACGTGGTGTGCGGGGTAATATTCTTGCGCGGATGAAGCATTTTTTGCCGGTTTTGTTCAAGTCAAAAGCCGCTGCACCGCAGAATCTTTGCTTAATTCAGCGTATCGGACGCAGCGTTAACCTCGCTTTCATAGGGATTAGAGCAGGATTTGGTTGCGTCAAGGCCCAAGCATACCCCGACAAAGGGTCAAGGCATGGCGGGCAAAGCCCCGCCGGATCAGCCAGCAAGACGGAAGACATACAGCAGATCTTTGACGCGTAAAACTTCACGCCCGCCACAGGCCGGAAACCCGGCCCAGCGATGGCCGGGCCAGCACGACGAAAGGTTGATGCGATGAGATGCGTTACTGCGAAAGCCGCCCTGATGACCGGCGCAATGATGATCGTGGCCAGCGCCCTGCCCGCCAACGCCCAAAGCGCGCGCAACTGTGCGCCGCGCGACATGGTGGTCCGGCGGTTGGCCGAGAAATACAAGGAAACCCGCCAGTCGATGGGGCTTGGAGCGAATAACGCCGTGGTCGAGGTGTTCGCCTCTGCCGAAAGCGGCACATGGACGATCACGGTGACGATGCCCAATGGGGTGACGTGTCTGGTGGCCTCGGGGCAGGCGTTTGAGGCCTTGGCCGAAGCGCTGCCGGCAATGGGAAATGATGCTTGAGGGGTGGCTTTGCCGGTTTTAGCGGGCTGGTGAGAGTGTCGGTGGGAGGGAAGGCAGGCCCTGCGCGCAGGTTAGAGTGGGGGACAGGCAGGTTTGAGGCGCACCTTTGGTGCGACACACGCAGGTATAAGTGGGAGCCAGACTGGTTTTGAGGCGCACCTTCGGTGCGACACACGCAGGTATAAGTGGGGGCCAGACTGGTTTGAGGCGCACCTTCGGTGCGACACACGCAGGTATAAGTGGGGGCCAGACTGGTTTGAGGCGCACCTTCGGTGCGACACACGCAGGTATAAGTGGGGGCCAGCCCCCACACCCCCGGAGTATTTACAGCAAGATGAAGGGCTGGGCGGGGCGCTTTGAGATTGCGGTCTTGGCGGTGGTTTTTCGGGGGGCTTTCGGGTGGCACGTTTTGGGTGCTGTCGCGATGGTGGGTTTGGGCAGCGTTCACGAGCGAGGCGGTTAGGTGAGGCCGTCCCAGATGAGTTTGCTGCCGGTGATGGTGAGCAGCACGTAGGTCAGCGCGAAAAAGGCGCGCTCAGGGATTGCGTAATGCGCTTTGACGCCGAGCCAAGTGCCCAAGAGCGCGAAGGGGGCGAGCCAGAGGTCGATCAGGAGGGTTTCCAAAGTGAAGATGCCGAGCATGCCATAGGGCAAGGCTTTGAACACGTTGGTCGCCCAGAAGACAATCACGGTGGTGGCCTGAAATTCGGTCTTGGCGGGGCGTTTGGACAGCAGATAGACCGCCGCCGCAGGGCCGCCGGCGTGGGCGACAAAGCTGGTGAAGCCAGCAACCAGCCCGGCGAGCGCGCCGCCCCAGCGCGGCAGCGGGCGCGAGGCAATTGGCAAGCGCCCGGCGCGGGCCGCGATTTGCCACAGCACGAACAACACGGCGATGGCGCCGATCAGCAGACGCAAATGGTCGGGATCGGCGGCGCGATAAAACGCTGCGCCAAGCGCCACGCCGGGCAGCGCGCCGGACAGCAATATCCAAGCATCCCCCGTGTTCCACCGCTTCCAATAGGGTTTGAGCGTGGCGGCGTCGATCAGCATCAAAAGCGGCAGCATGATCCCGATCGCCTGCCCCGGTGCGATCACCAAAGCCAGAATCGCCGCCGAGGCAAAGGCCGCGCCAGAGCCGAAACCGCCCTTGGAAATGCCAGCAAAAACGACAGCGGGCGCCGCGATGGCCAAAAAGCTTGGATCTGGCGCAAACATGGGTTTGCCTTTTGTAAGTAACGGTTTCGTAAACGGTTTAGCGCTAATGCGGGGGCGCGCCTAGGGGGGAAGCGGCCCTGCTGCGCTGCGGCACTCTTGCGTGTGGCCGTCAGAAGCCTTAGGCCATGCGCGACAAAACAAACCAAGCGGAGACATTTCCCATGGCCAGACCTAAAATCGCGCTGATCGGCGCGGGTATGATTGGTGGCACCCTCGCCCATATGGCAGCGATGAAAGAACTGGGCGATATCGTCCTGTTCGACATTGCCGAAGGCATTCCCGAGGGCAAGGCTCTCGATATCGCGGAAAGCGGCCCGTCGGAAGGCTTTGACGCCGCGCTGAAAGGCACGCAGGATTACGCCGATATCGCGGGCGCAGACGTCTGCATCGTCACCGCCGGTGTGCCGCGCAAACCCGGCATGAGCCGCGATGACCTGCTTGGCATCAACCTTAAAGTCATGAAATCCGTCGGTGAGGGCATTGCCGCCCATGCGCCCGACGCTTTCGTCATCTGCATCACCAACCCGCTTGACGCGATGGTTTGGGCGCTGCGCGAATTTTCCGGTCTGCCGACCGAGAAGGTCTGTGGCATGGCCGGTGTGCTGGACAGCGCGCGCTATCGTCATTTCCTGTCGGAAGAGTTTGGCGTGTCGATGCGCGATGTCACCGCCTTTGTTCTGGGCGGGCATGGCGACACGATGGTGCCGCTGGCGCGTTATTCCACCGTTGGTGGCATCCCCCTGCCCGATCTGGTTGAGATGGGTTGGACCACGCAGGAGAAGATGGACAAGATCGAGCAGCGCACCCGTGATGGTGGCGCCGAGATCGTTGGCCTGCTGAAAACCGGGAGCGCCTATTACGCCCCCGCCACAAGCGCCATCGAAATGGCCGTGGCTTACCTCAAAGACCAGAAGCGCGTGCTGCCTTGCGCGGCCTATTGTGACAGCGAATACGGGCTGAACGGGCTGTATGTCGGCGTGCCGACCATCATCGGCGCGGGCGGTGTTGAGCGGGTCATCAACATCAAGCTCAACAAAGACGAGCAAGCGATGTTCGACAAATCGGTTGATGCGGTCAAAGGGCTTGTCAAAGCCTGTAAAGAGATCGACGGCACGCTGGCCTAAGCCAGTATTGCAGTGACATGAAAGGCACTGGTGCGCTTGCACCGGTGCCTTTTTTGTTGGGCGCTGGTTGAGGCCGGTGTTTGGCGCGCGATTAAGGGCAGCGGGTTTGAGACCTGTCCGGGTTTGACAGTGTAATTGGGCGGCACGGCCCGCCTTTGGGTTGCACCGCCCGCGCACAGCGGTCCATTGTTGAGGCGTTCGGGGCCAGCCCCCGCCGGATCGAGCGAAATGATGAGGTGTGCCAGATGATGTTGAAAACACTCAAACGGGCGGTGACGACGACGGCGCTTTGCACAGGGGTTTTAACGGGGATTGTAACGGGGCTGACGACCGGGCTTTTTGTCGGGTCTGGCGGCGCTGTGATGGCGCAAACTCAGACGCAGGCGCAGAGCGAGCTGGCGCTGCGCGGTTTGGAAGGGCAGATTGCCGCTCTGAAGGCGGCACCCGATACCAACCTGTTCGAGCTTGGTGCGCTGGAGGCATTGCGGGCGGTCGAAAAGTCGCTGCAAGCGCGGTATGAATACGGGCTAGGCGAAAGCATTTTGAACATTCCGCTGCTCCGGCTGAGCGCGGGCAGCGCGCGCAATCCGTTTGCGAAACCCGCCGGGCCGGACACGCTTTCGACGATTATGAAAACCTTCCTTGATGACATGGACGCGGTGCGCGCCACGCTTGAACGCGCAAAAGCGGATGGGGTGAAGCCCTTTACCCTCGTGCTTGACGACGTGTGGTTTGATGCCGACATGAACAGCCGCCGCGACCGTGGCGAAGGTGTGGTTGAAACGCTTGGGCCGATGCTTTTGGGCCGTCGCGCGGCGCGGGAATTGGCCAAATCCGGCGCGGGCCCGATGGAAGTGCGCTTTGACGACGCCGATCTCGCGTGGTTGGTGGCTTATAGCCATATGCTGTCGGGGGCGGGCAATGGCTTGCTTGCGTTTGATCCGTCGCCGGTGCTGGCCGATATGGCCGCAAAGCGCAAGATCCTCGACGCCGCGCCGCAACTGCCGGAGTATTACGATCAGGCCGAGGTGCAGGCCGATATCGCCACGCTCAAGGCCGAGCAGGCGCGCGTCAAGCAAGAGGCCGACGCGCTGCGCACCGAAATGAGGCCGCACAACAAGACGCTTCAGGAGCTGCGCAATGAGCGGCGCAAGCCCGAGAACCGCGACCTGCGTGCCGAGATCGACGCAAAGATCAAAGCCAAGACCGCCGCCATGGCCGACTATCGCACGCGCAGTCGCGAGCTTTCGCGCGCCCGCTCGTCGCTCAGACGCGAGTTGCGCGCCGCAGAGGGCAAGCTGACCAACACCGGCTCGAACCGGAATTCGGTGGCCGAGTTCCGCCCCGCCTTTGACGCGATCTATGTCACGCTCGCCGCGCTCAGACAGGAGCCGGACGCGGCGCGGATCAAGGCGATGATGACCCATTGGCGGGCTATGATTGCCGAAAACAAACGCTTTTGGGCGCTGGTTGCGCAAGAGACCGACAACGACCGCGAGTGGATTCCCAACGCCCAGCAGACTCAGGCGCTTGGGGTCGAGATTGACCCGCAAATGGCCGAGACATGGCAAGCCGTGCTGCAAGACGCCGAGGCGGTTCTGACCGGGCGCTTGCTTATCCCGCACCCGCTTTTGCCCAAGGGCTATGGGATCAGCCTTGCGCATTACGAGCAATTCCCGACGCGGCTTGATATTCTCGGCTTGATCCATGGGGTTGGGCTTTATGAGCACGCCGCCAAGGGGCCGCGGATTTCGGCGCAGAACTGGCAACGGTTCAACCGGATGACCAACGGGCGGGCCGGAATGTTCTCGCTTTTCTTTAACTAAGGCGGGCTTTTTTCGCGGGCAGCGGGCGGGGTTTATCCCCTGCCCGCCCACAGCCACAGGTGCTGGCGGATATGACGACAGGGTCTGTGGTGGGTGATTCTAGTTGAAATCGCAACGGCTGCGTGAATGCGCCGCATGTGATCACACGTTTTGAAGCTGTGATCACAAATAGTGAAAAATGACGCTAATTCCCGCGCGTTGCATGAAATCGCTTAGCTTTACATCAACCTTATGCAACTAGCTGGGGTTAAGTGTAGCAATCAAAGGGTATGCCCGATGAACATCCATGAATACCAGGCGAAGGCTTTGCTTCGCACCTATGGCGCGCCGGTCTCCGACGGTCGCGTTGTCACCCGTGCGGAAGACGCCAAAACCGCCGCAGGCGAGCTGGACGGTCCGCTCTGGGTTGTCAAAGCGCAAATTCATGCGGGCGGGCGCGGCAAAGGCAGCTTTAAAGAAGCAGACGCTGGCGAAAAAGGCGGTGTGCGCCTTGCCAAATCGGTTGAAGAAGCCGCCGAAGAAGCCAAGCGTATGCTGGGCCGCACCCTTGTCACCCATCAGACCGGACCGGTCGGCAAGCAAGTGAACCGCATCTATATCGAAGACGGTTCGGGCATCGAAACCGAGCTTTACCTCGCCCTGCTGGTCGATCGCCAGACCAGCCGCGTGTCGTTTGTCTGCTCGACCGAAGGCGGCATGGACATTGAAGAGGTTGCCGAGGCGACCCCCGAAAAGATCCTGTCGTTCAGCGTTGATCCCGCCACCGGCTATCAGGCATTCCACGGTCGCCGTATCGCCTTTTCGCTTGGCCTCAAGGGCGTGCAGATCAAGCAATGCGTCGCGCTGATGGGCAACCTCTATAAAGCCTTCCTTGAGAAGGACATGGAGATGCTGGAGATCAACCCGCTGATCGTGACCGACGAAGGCAACCTCAAGGTGCTGGACGCCAAGGTCAGCTTTGACGGCAACGCGATGTATCGCCACGCCGATGTGGCCGAGCTTCGCGATGTGACCGAAGAAGACCCCAAAGAGCTTGAGGCATCGAAATATGACCTCAACTATATCGCTCTGGACGGTGAAATCGGTTGTATGGTGAATGGCGCGGGTCTTGCCATGGCGACGATGGATATCATCAAGCTTTACGGTGCCGAGCCTGCCAACTTCCTCGATGTGGGCGGTGGCGCGACCAAGGAGAAGGTGACCGAAGCGTTCAAGATCATCACCTCGGACCCGCAGGTCAAAGGTATTCTGGTCAACATCTTCGGCGGCATCATGCGTTGTGATGTGATCGCCGAGGGCGTTGTCGCCGCCGTGAAAGAGGTCGGGCTCAAGGTTCCGCTGGTTGTGCGTCTGGAAGGCACCAACGTGGAAGAAGGCAAAGCGATCATCAACAATTCCGACGTTGATGTGATCGCGGCTGACGACCTCAAAGATGGCGCCGAGAAGATCGTGAAAGCGGTAAAAGGGTAACTGTTGTGTCTGTAAAGATTGATGACAATACCGTCCAGATTACAGAGTCCGATGTTCGAAATCGGTACATCCCTCTCCGCCACGTGATCCAGATGTTTCCACCTGATTGCCTTGGAGGCGACAACGGGTCGACCGACCCCGGCGCTTTGGTGACGATACATCTGGACGGCGTAAAGGAACCGGTTGTGACAGATCTTTACAAAACAAAGAAAACACCTCGCAAGACCGGAACAGTCCGGGAATTCTATGAACGCGGAAACGCGAAGGGTGGAAGCCATCTTTTCATTGAAAAGTTGGCTCCGCGTGAGTTTCGCATCACCGTTATAAGCTAAGGAGCACGCCAGATGGCAGTCCTAATCGACGAAAATACCAAGGTGATCTGTCAGGGCCTCACCGGCTCGCAGGGCACATTCCACACCGAGCAAGCCATCGCTTATGGCACCAAGATGGTCGGCGGCGTGACGCCGGGCAAAGGCGGGCAGACGCATCTTGAGCTGCCGGTCTTCAACTCGGTCCACGAGGCGAAACATGTGACCGAGGCGAATGCCTCTGTTATCTATGTGCCCCCGCCCTTCGCGGCGGACAGTATCCTTGAGGCGATCGACGCCGAGATGGAAGTGATCGTCTGCATCACCGAAGGCATCCCGGTTCTGGACATGATGAGGGTGCAGCGCGCGCTGGAAGGCTCCAAGAGCCGCCTGATCGGCCCGAACTGCCCCGGTGTCATCACGCCCGACGCCTGCAAGATCGGCATCATGCCCGGCCACATCCACCGTCGCGGCTCGTGCGGTGTTCTCAGCCGCTCTGGCACGCTGACCTATGAGGCGGTTAAGCAGACCACCGATCTGGGTCTGGGCCAGTCCACCGCCGTGGGCATCGGGGGCGATCCGATCAAAGGGACCGAGCATATCGACGTGCTGGAATGGTTCCTTGCGGATGATGAAACCCAGTCGATCATCATGATCGGTGAAATCGGTGGCTCGGCCGAAGAAGAAGCCGCGCAATTCCTTGCCGATGAGAAGAAAAAAGGCCGTTGGAAGCCGACGGCTGGCTTTATCGCCGGGCGCACCGCCCCTCCGGGCCGCCGGATGGGCCACGCGGGCGCGATTGTCGCCGGTGGCAAAGGTGGCGCCGAAGACAAGATCGAAGCCATGCGCTCCGCCGGGATCGTGGTGGCCGAAAGCCCTGCGGATCTGGGCAAATCGGTCATGGAAGCGATCGGGTAAACGTGCCTATCTAAGGGAGAGGAACCATGGATTTCCAAACCGCCATCAAAACCTGCCTGACCGAGAAATACGCCAATTTCTCGGGCCGGGCGAGCCGCTCGGAATACTGGTGGTTTCTGCTGGCGGTGGTGATTGGGGCCGTGGTTCTCTCTCTTCCGGGTATCTGGATACTCAGCACGGTTTATTCTCTTGCGCTTTTCCTGCCCGCTGCGGCGGCGGGCGCAAGGCGGCTTCAGGATACCGGCCGTCCGGGCTGGTATATCTTCATCCCCATGGGGCTGGGCATGATCGGACAGCTGTTTTTCAACGCGTCCGTCGACATCGGTCCTGACGGGATGCCGACCGAAATTCCAAGCATGACGACAAGCATGTTCATGGGGCTGTTTGGCCTCGTGCAACTTGTGCTCGTGGTCGTGTTCATCTGGTGGCTCACCCGCCCCTCCGAGCCACAAACCAACACCTATGGCCCCCCGCCTGCGGCCTAATACGCGGCGCGTTCATTTGGGAAGTAACCTACCATGACCGAGCAATCCTCTAATGACCAGTTCCACGCCTCTTCCTTTATGCAGGGGCATAACGCGGAATATCTGGAACAGATGTATGCGCGATACGCCAACGATCCGAATGCGGTTGACGAGTCGTGGCAGACGTTTTTTGCCCAGATGGGGGATGCCGAAACGGATGTGAAGGCCGAGGCCGCAGGGCCGTCATGGGCGCGCGCCGACTGGCCGCCGATGCCGAGCGACGAGCTGACCAGCGCGCTCACCGGGGAGTGGCCCGCCGCCCCCGACGAAGGCAAAGCCGCCGGTGACAAGATCAAGGCCAAGGCCGCCGAAAAGGGCATCAAGGTCAGCGACGAGGCGGTGAAACGCGCCGTTCTGGACAGTATCCGCGCGTTGATGATCATTCGCGCCTATCGCATTCGCGGCCATCTGGTGGCCGATCTTGACCCGCTGGGGATGCGCGCCAACACGCTCCACCCTGAGCTTGACCCCGCGTCCTATGGCTTTACCGAAGCCGATATGGACCGCCCGATTTTCATTGATCAGGTGCTTGGCCTTGATATCGCCAGCATGCGCCAGATCGTTGACATCGTGAAGCGCACTTATTGCGGCACTTTCGCGCTGCAATACATGCATATTTCCAACCCCGAGGAGGCCTCGTGGCTGAAAGAGCGTATCGAGGGGCTGGGCAAGGAAATCGCCTTTACCCGCGAGGGGCGCAAGGCGATCCTGAACAAGCTGGTCGAGGCCGAAGGCTTTGAGAAGTTCCTGCATGTGAAATACATGGGCACCAAGCGGTTCGGCCTTGATGGTGGCGAGGCGCTGATCCCGGCGATGGAGCAGATCATCAAGCGCGGCGGCAACCTCGGCGCCAAGGAAATCGTTATGGGCATGCCCCACCGCGGGCGTCTGTCGGTGCTGGCCAATGTGCTGGCCAAACCCTACCGCGCGATTTTCAACGAATTTCAGGGCGGTAGCTTTAAGCCCGAAGATGTCGATGGTTCGGGCGATGTGAAATACCACCTCGGCGCGTCGTCTGACCGTGAATTTGACGGCAACACCGTTCACCTGTCGCTGACCGCGAACCCCAGCCACCTTGAGGCGGTGAACCCGGTTGTGATTGGCAAGGTCCGCGCCAAGCAGGATCAGCTGAAAGACAGCGACCGCACCAAGGTGATCCCGGTGCTGCTGCACGGCGATGCGGCCTTTGCCGGTCAGGGTGTTGTGGCGGAATGCTTCGGTCTCTCGGGTCTCAAAGGGCACCGCACCGGCGGCACGATCCACATCATCGTCAACAACCAGATCGGCTTTACCACTGCGCCGCATTTCAGCCGCTCGTCGCCCTATCCGACCGATATTGCGCTGATGGTCGAAGCGCCGATCTTCCACGTGAACGGCGACGATCCCGAAGCGGTGGTGCATGCCGCCAAGGTTGCGACCGAGTTCCGCCAGAAGTTCCACAAGGACGTGGTGATCGACATCTTCTGCTATCGCCGGTTCGGCCATAACGAAGGCGACGAGCCGATGTTCACCAACCCGGTGATGTACAAGCGGATCAAGAAGCACAAGACCACGCTGTCGCTCTATACCGAGCGGCTGGTCAAGGACGGGCTGATCCCCGAGGGCGAGATCGAGGATATGAAAGCCGCGTTTCAGGCGCATCTGAATGATGAGTTCGAGGCCGGCAAGGATTACAAACCCAACAAGGCCGATTGGCTTGATGGCCGCTGGAGCCATCTCGACCGGCGCGATCAGGACGATTACGACCGTGGCGAAACCGCGATCAAGCCCGACACGATGGCCGAAGTCGGCCGCGCGCTGAGCACCGCGCCTGAGGGCTTCCCGCTGCACCGCACCGTGTCGCGGCTGTTGGATGCCAAGGCCGAGATGTTCGAGAGCGGCAAAGGCTTTGACTGGGCCACCGGCGAAGCCTTGGCCTTTGGCTCGCTGCTGTCCGAGGGATACCCCGTGCGCCTGTCGGGTCAGGATTCAACCCGCGGCACGTTCAGCCAACGCCACTCGGGCTTTATCGACCAAGAGACCGAGGAGCGCTATTATCCGCTGAACCATATCCGCGAGGGGCAGTCGCAATATGAGGTCATCGACTCGATGCTCAGCGAATATGCCGTGCTGGGCTTTGAATATGGCTTCTCGCTGGCGGAACCCAATGCGCTGACCCTTTGGGAAGCACAGTTCGGCGATTTCGCCAACGGCGCGCAGATCATGTTTGATCAGTTCATCTCCTCGGGCGAAAGCAAATGGCTGCGCATGTCGGGCCTTGTCTGCCTGCTGCCGCATGGCTTTGAGGGGCAAGGGCCAGAGCATTCCTCGGCCCGGTTGGAACGCTTCTTGCAGCAATGTGGCGGGGACAACTGGATCGTGGCCAATTGCACCACGCCGGCCAACTATTTCCACATCCTGCGCCGCCAGATCCACCGCTCGTTCCGCAAGCCGCTGATCCTGATGACGCCGAAATCGCTTTTGCGTCACAAGCTGGCGGTTTCGACCGCCGAGGATTTCACCACCGGGTCGAGCTTTCACCGGGTGCTTTGGGATGACGCGCAGCAGGGTCTGTCAGAGACCAAGCTCAAGGCCGACAAACAGGTCAAGCGCGTGGTGATGTGCTCGGGCAAGGTTTACTATGACCTGCTGGAAGAGCGCGACGCGCGCGGGATCGACGATATCTACCTGATGCGGATCGAGCAATTCTATCCCTTCCCGGCGCATTCTCTGCTGAACGAGCTTGAGCGGTTCAAAGGCGCCGAGATGATCTGGTGTCAGGAAGAACCCAAGAACCAGGGCGCGTGGAGCTTTATCGAGCCCAACATCGAATGGGTTCTGGGCCGCATCAAAGCCAAGCACACCCGCCCGACCTATATTGGCCGTCCGGCCAGCGCCTCGCCCGCGACAGGGCTGGCGGCGCAGCACAAGAAACAGCAACAGGCGCTCGTGAACGACGCGCTGACACTCAAGTAAGGAATAGACCCCATGGCAACCGAAGTTCGTGTCCCTACCTTGGGCGAAAGCGTAACCGAAGCCACCGTCGCCACCTGGTTCAAGAAACCCGGTGATGCGGTGGCCGTGGATGAAATGCTCTGTGAGCTGGAAACCGACAAGGTGACAGTCGAAGTCCCCTCGCCCGTGGCTGGCACATTGGGAGAGCTGGTCGCGGCAGAGGGCGACACCGTGGGTGTTGATGCCCTGCTCGCGATGATCTCTGAGGGCGGCGAAGCCAGCGCCGATGCGCCCGCCAAACCCGCCGAAAAAGCCGACGCCCCCGCCGCAAACAGCGGCAGCGGCAGCGGTGACAGCGTTGACGTGATGGTCCCCACCTTGGGCGAAAGTGTCACCGAAGCCACCGTGGCGACTTGGTTCAAGGCCGTTGGTGACAGTGTCGCGCAAGACGAAATGCTCTGTGAGCTTGAGACGGACAAGGTCTCTGTCGAAGTGCCCGCCCCGGCGGCTGGCGTTCTGGCCGAGATCACCGCGCCCGAAGGCACCACCGTTGACGCATCCGCCAAGCTCGCCGTGATCAGCGGCAGCGCCGATGGCACCGTCGCGCCCGCCCAGCGCCCCGCCGCAGCAGACAGCAGCAGCAGCGCCGACAGCAAAGACGTGGCCAACGCCCCCTCAGCCGAGAAGATGATGGCAGAGAAAGGCATTGATCCGTCTTCGGTCAAAGGCACAGGCCGCGACGGGCGCATCATGAAAGAAGACGTGATGAAAGCCGCAAGCGCCCCTGCCGCCGCCCCTGCATCGGCCCCTGCCCCCGCCGCCGCCGCACCGCGCGCGCCTGTGGCCGCCGATGACGCCGCCCGCGAGGAACGGGTCAAGATGACAAGGCTGAGGCAGACCATCGCCCGCCGCCTGAAAGAAGCGCAGAACACCGCCGCGATCCTGACCACCTATAACGAGGTCGACATGGGTCCGGTCATGGACCTGCGCAAAACCTATAAGGACGAGTTCGAAAAGAAACATGGCGTGCGCCTTGGTTTCATGTCGTTCTTTACCAAGGCCTGCGTGCATGCCCTGCGCGAAGTGCCCGAAGTCAACGCCGAGATTGACGGCACCGACATCGTTTACAAGAACTTCGTCCATATGGGCGTGGCTGCGGGCACACCGCAGGGTCTTGTCGTGCCGGTGATCCGCGATGTGGATCAGAAAAGCTTTGCCCAGATCGAGAAAGAGATCGGCGAAAAAGGCCGCCGCGCCCGTGATGGCAAGCTGTCGATGGCCGAGATGCAGGGCGGCACGTTCACGCTCTCCAATGGCGGTGTCTATGGCTCGCTGATGTCCTCGCCCATCCTGAACCCGCCGCAATCGGGTATCCTTGGCATGCACAAGATTCAGGACCGCCCGATGGTGGTAAACGGTGAAATCGTGATCCGTCCGATGATGTATCTCGCGCTCTCCTATGACCACCGGATCGTTGACGGCAAAGGCGCTGTGACCTTCCTTGTGCGCGTCAAGGAGGCGCTGGAAGATCCGCGTCGCTTGTTGATGGACCTGTAAGAGGCTATCATGCCCGCCCGTGCCAACGGGCGGGCGCTGCCCCTGACGCACGCGCCATGGGCAAAGACGCAATATCAGCGCGACTGCACAGAAGGCCCCCCGCCCGATGACCATGCCCCTCCCTCCCGTCGCTCTTGCCGCCGCGATGCGCAACGAGGGGCCGTATATTCTTGAATGGCTGGCCTATCATCAAGCGGTCGGATTTGGCTCGGTGCTGATCTGTTCCAACGATTGCACCGATGGCTCCGATGCCTTGCTCGACCGGCTGGGCGAGGCCGGAGAAATCAGCCATATCCACAACACCCCCGCCCCCGGCCAGTCGCCCCAAGACGCGGCGATGGAGCGCGTGTTTGCGGCCCTGCAAGAGAGCGAGGTCGAGTGGCTCTGCCATATCGACAGCGACGAATTCGTGCAGATCGCCCATGGCGCGGGGCATATCGACGACCTGATGCAGCACTGTGGCGGGGCCGATGTGATCGCCCTTGTCTGGCGGATGTTCGGCGACAACGGGCATGGGGTGCAAACCCTGCCGGTGCTGCCGAATTTCACCGCCTGCGAACCCGCGCCCGACCCCGAAACGACCAAGTTCAAATCGCTCTTTCGGTTTCGCAAATTCGGCCACGCCAATGATCACCGCCCCGTCGCCCCCAAGAGCGATGACATACGCGTGGTGAACGCCGCCGGAGTGCGCCTGCGCAACAACATCCGCGGCAACGACAAGCGCGCGCGCTATCATCCCACGGACCGCGCCATCGCCCCCGGTGCCGCCTGCATTAACCATTACGCCACCCGCGCGGCGGATGATTTTCTGATGAAAAACGACCGTGGCGACGGCCAAGGTGCGGCAGGGCGCAAATACCATCTGGGAAGCGCCTGGCACCGCCGCGCCAACCGCAACGAGGTGCAAGACCGCGCCATCCTGCGCCACTGGCCCGCGGTTGAGGCCGGATTGGCCCGCCTGCGCGCCCTGCCCGGCGTGGCCGAGGCCGAGCGCGCCAGCCTAAGCTGGCACCGCGCCCGCCACCGCGCCATTCTAACACCCGAGACACGTCGGCATTGGGGTCAGCCCGCCGATGCGCTAACCTCTGGGGCAAAGGCCCCGACACGAACCTTCAAGGAGAGCTAAGACATGGCAAGTTATGACGTGATCATCATCGGCGCAGGCCCCGGCGGCTATGTGTCCGCCATCCGCTGCGCGCAGTTGGGCCTTAAGACTGCAGTGGTCGAAGGCCGCGAGACGCTGGGCGGCACCTGTCTCAACATCGGCTGCATCCCGTCCAAGGCGATGCTGCATGCCACGCATATGCTGCATGAAGCCGAGCATAATTTCGCTGACATGGGCCTCAAAGGGAAGTCGCCCTCGGTCGATTGGAAACAGATGCTCGCCTATAAGGATGACGTGGTTGGCCAAAACACCGGTGGCATCGAATTCCTGTTCAAAAAGAACAAGATCGACTGGATCAAAGGCTGGGCCAGCATCCCCGAAGTGGGCAAGGTCAAGGTCGGCGACGACGTGCATGAGGCCAAGAACATCGTGGTCGCCTCCGGCTCTGAACCGGCCAGCATTCCGGGCGTTGAGATTGACGAGGACCGCATCGTCAGCTCGACCGGTGCGCTGACCCTGCCGAAAGTGCCCAAAAAGCTGGTCGTGATCGGCGCAGGCGTGATCGGGCTTGAGCTTGGCTCGGTTTATCAGCGGCTTGGCGCCGAGGTGACTGTTGTTGAATATATGGATGCGGTCTGTCCCGGTATGGACGCCGACGTACAGCGCACCTTCAAACGCATCCTTGAAAAACAGGGGCTGAACATCATCACAGGCGCTGCCGTGCAATCGGCCGAGGCGCTGAAATCCAAGGCCAAGGTCACCTATTCGCCCAAGAAGGGCGGCGATGACGTGACGATCGAGGCCGATTACGTTTTGGTCGCCACGGGCCGCAAACCCTATGCCGACGGGCTGGGGCTCGACGCGCTTGGCGTCGAGATGACGAAGCGCGGCCAGATCGCGACCGACGCGCAATGGGCCACCAACGTCAAAGGCATCTATGCCATCGGTGATGTGACCGAAGGCCCGATGCTGGCCCATAAGGCCGAAGACGAAGGCATGGCCGTCGCCGAAGTGCTGGCCGGCAAGCATGGCCACGTGAATTATGGCGTGATCCCCGGCGTGGTCTATACCACCCCTGAGGTCGCCACCGTCGGTCAGACCGAGGCCGAGGTGAAAGAGCAAGGCATCAAGCCGAAAGTCGGCAAGTTCATGTTCATGGGCAATGCGCGGGCCAAGGCGGTGCATCAGGGCGAAGGCTTTGTGAAGCTGATCGTGCATCCAGAAACCGACCGCATTCTTGGCGCGGCGATCATCGGCCCGGCGGCAGGCGACATGATCCATGAGCTGTGCGTGGCGATGGAATTCGGCGCAAGCGCGCAGGACGTGGCGCTGACCTGTCACGCGCATCCGACCTACTCCGAGGCCGTGCGCGAAGCCGCTTTGGCCTGTGGTGACGGGCCGATCCACAGCTAATGGGCTGGAGCCATGAGCCAAAGCCGCATTGATCCCTCTGCGTTAGAGCCCGACCCCGGGCTCTTTCGCGATGCCAATTTCAAACTGGCGGTGATTGCGCGGCTGATGGAGCGTGGCGGGTTGGAGTTCGGCCCCTACCCCGATTTTCTGCGCTGGCTCGAAGGGCCGCAATATGACTATGAAGCCCACGGCCATTTGCTGTCCGAAAAGGCGCGCGACTATTTCACCCGCTATCCGCTCAGCCCGCGCCAGCGCGGCCAGATCGAGGTGCTGGAGTTTGATGGCGGGCTTGATATCTATCCGTTCATCTTTCCGTTCTGGAGCGGCGAGTCGGATGATTTCGATATCCGCTCGCTGGTCGATCTGCAGCTTTTGCCGAACCTGCGCCGCTTTGGCGCGTTTTCAATGCTGCAAAGCGCCGACCTTGGCCCGGTAAAGGATCACCCGGCGCTGGAAGTGCTCACGCTCGGGCTGATCGGGCAAGAATGGGTGCGACTGTCGAGCCTGCTCACCCTGCCCCGGCTGACACATGTGACTGCGTTTCGACGTGATATCACAACCGCGCGCAACCGCCGTGTGCTTGCCACGCTCAAGTCGCGTGGCGTCACCGTACAACTCCACTGACGGGCTGCTTCTGTTGCAAAGGACGCGGAATTCGTCACGAATTCCGGCTGTTTTTTCGCCACGAAAAAAGCCAGGCGTGCCGCCCAAAAATCCTTCAAGGATTTTTATCCGAATTCTTTGAAAGAATTCGGCGCCCTACCAGAGCGTTCTTTGTGCCCGCTCGGGGAAAGCCTCGTCAAACGCTGCGCCGTCGATCTCGCCCTTCGTCGCATCCTCAAGCAATTCACCCAGGCTTGGCACTTGATCGCTATCATCACGCGACCAGACGCCAGAGCGCAGAAGCGATTTCGGGCATTGCGGGTAAACCTCGCCAATGTCGATCACGATCACCGATGCCGGATGCTTGCCTTTTTGCTCGAACCGCTGGCGCAATCCTTCGTCAACGCTCAAGAAGGCGGTGCCATTGACGCGCATCACCACGTTTTCCCCCGGCACAAGAAACATCACAGACACCCGCCCGTCACGCACGATGTTGCGCAACGTATCGAGCCGGTTATTGCCGCGCCAGTCGGGCATCAGCAGCGTTTTGGCGTTGAACACCTGCACCACCGGGCCGTTGTCGCCGCGCGGGCTGGCGTCGGTGCCCTCCTCGCTCACCGACGAGAGAATGCAAAACCGCGAGGCTTCGATCCATGTGGTATAAAGCGGCGTCAGCGCCGTGGTCACCTTGCGCGATGAGGCCTCGCTGACCTCGCCATAAAGCGCCTCGAGCGCTGCGATTGTCTCAATTTTCTGCAATGAACCCGGCCTCTTCCATCAGTGCGTTAGAGCGCGCTTCGACCGAGGTTTCCAACTCGGCCATGAACTCTTTCTGCGTCATTGATCCCGGCGCGATGGGGTCCAGAAACTCGACCACCGCCAGCCCCGGTTTGCGCAGCATCGTGCCCTTGGGCCAGAACAGCCCCGCATTGGTCGCCGCCGGAACGCAAGGTTGCTGCAGCTGGTCCGACAGCGCATAGGTGCCAATTTTATAGGGCTTGTGCTGCCCCGGACGCACCCGCGTGCCTTGGGGGTAGATCACCAGCTGGCCCGCCATCGCCGCGCCCGACCGCACATCGGCCACCATCTTCTTGATCGCCTGTCCCCGCTTGCCGCGATTGACGGGCACACAGCCCAGCCGATAGGCATAAAGCCCGATAATCGGCGTCCACAACAGCTCGCGTTTCATGATGAATTTGGGGATCGGCACCGCGTCAAAGATAACGAGAATATCAAGGAACGACTGGTGCTTGGCCGCGATCATCACCTCATCCGTTGGCACGTTGCCGCGCACTTCGGTGCGCAAGCCGATCAGCACCCGCGCCGTAAACAGCGCCCAGCGCGCATAAAGCTTGCAGGCCTGTCGCGCGCCAGCGCTCGACACCACCGCATAGGGCAGGAAAACGATGCCGAGGATCAACATCATGACCGCGTTTTGCACCACATAAAGGATCGAGACAAACCAGCGCCACGCCAAAACCATCAGCTGAGTCCTTTCAATGTTTTACGTGCCGCCGCACTCGTCGCGGCAAAGCCGACGACACCGGCAATCGGCGGAATGATCAACGGCCAAAGCCAATGCAGCCCCGACAGGCCAAGACCGGTCAAAAACCCGCCATCCCCCCGGCCGAGGGCAACAGCAGCATCGCCAGCATCCCCACCCCGGTGCCAAGCGCCGCGCCGCCAATCGCGCGCAGCGTGAAGCGGCGCACAAAGGCCTGCGCGATATAGGTATCACGCGCCCCGACAAGGCGCAGCACCGCAATAACCTGTGCATTCGCCGCCAGCGCCGCATTCGCCGCCAGCGTGATCATCGCCGCCATTACCGTAAAGATCAGCCCGATCGACAACCAGCCAAGCGCGCGCAACCGCGAGGCCGCGCTGACCAGCGGCTTGCGCCAACGGGTGTGATCGTCGAGCACCGCGCCCGGCACCTCGGCCGCAAGCCGCAGGCGCAGGCCGGCGGCGTCATAGCCGCTCGTGTCCTCGATCACCTCGATCAACTGCGGAATGGGCAGCGCATCAACCGGCACATCAGGGCCGAACCACGGCTCCAGCAACTTGCGCTGCTCCTCATCACTCAGCGCGCGAGACGAGGCGACACCGGGCGTGGTTTCCAACACCCGCAACGCCGCATCGGTCTGGGCCTGCATCTGATCCGCCGGGGCCGAGATGCGCAACGTCGCCGAGCGGGCAAGCTCATCCCCCACCGCGCCGCCAAGCGCCCCGAGGCCAGCGATAGAGCCAACGAAAAGACAGCGAGGAACGCCATCGCCGCCGCTGCAAACAACGTCAGCCGCGCGGTGAACCCGGTGGGCGGCACCACCCGGTCGGCCTGGGCGTCGCCCATGATCAGGTTGAGAATTTCCGAGGGATTAAACTTCACAAATCCGCCCCCGCAAAATGCAATTGCCGGTTGGAAATGCGCAAAACCCGCGCCTGAACATGGCTTTTCGCCGCCCGGATCAACCCAAGGTCATGGGTCGCGATCATGATCGTCTTGCCCATCCGGTTCAGCTCGATCAGCAGGCGCAACAGGCGCTGCGACATCTCCCAATCGACGTTGCCGGTCGGCTCATCCGCCAGAATAACATCGGGCGACATGATCACCGCCCGCGCCAGCGCGGCGCGTTGACGCTCGCCGCCTGACAGCTCGGGGGGCAGCGCGTCGGCTTTTTTCTGCAACCCGACCCAGCCGAGCAGCTCTTTCAAATTCGCCGTCTCATCCAGCGTTGCACGCCCCGCCACCGTCAGCGGCAGCGCGACGTTATCGGCCAGCGGCAGATGATCCAGAAACTGCACATCCTGATGCACCACCCCGATCCGCCGCCGAGTCAGCGCCACATCATCGCGGCTCATCTGGCGGACATCGGTGTCAAACAAGCGGGCATGGCCCGATGTCGGGATCAACGCGCCATAGCAAAGTTTCAGGAAAGTCGTCTTGCCCGCGCCCGACGGGCCGGTCAGAAAATGAAACGATCCCGGTTGCAGCTCAAGCGACACACCGCTCAAAAGCTCCCCCCGCCATAGCTGTAGGCCGCGTTTTCCAGCTCGATCAAGGCTTGGCCTCCCGCCATCATTCGGTTCTTTCTTGCCTCAGAGGCGAAAAAGTTGCAATCCGCTGCCCAGTTTTGACGTGCAATTTCTTTGCGCTTTGCCAAAGATACGTTACAACATATGGTATAAAAGAGCGGGATCAGACCGCCAATCAGGCAAAATAGGTGCGATATGCGGTTGATCTGTCCGAATTGCGGGGCACAATACGAAGTTCCAGAAGATGTGATCCCCGATGGTGGGCGTGACGTCCAATGCTCAAATTGCGGCGATACGTGGTTTCAAAAACACCCCAGTCAGGATCGCGAGCTTGCCGAAGAGCTGGATAATCCGCTCGACGATGCCCATTGGGACGATGGCAATGCTGCTCCAGCGGAGCCAGCGCCGGAACCAGAGCCCGCACCGGAGCCAGACCCTGCGCCCGAGCCGGAACTTGTGCCGGAGCCCGAGCCAGAACCCGCCGAAAACGTCGAGCCGCAAAACTATTTTGACGATACGCTCGATGATACACCCGACGATACGCTAGGTGATACCCTGGCAGACACCGAGGACGACGATTTTTTCAACGCCGCCCCCGCCGAACAGGCCCCCGCCCCGCGTGAGCTTGACGAAGAAGTCACCGGCATTCTGCGCGAGGAGGCCGAGCGTGAGCGGCAAGCGCGCGCGCTTGATACCGGAGGCAGTCTGGAAACCCAGCCCGACCTTGGCATCGACGAAGGTCTTGCCCCCGAAAGCCAGCGCGACCGCGAAGCCCGCGCCCGCATGGCCCGTATGCGTGGCCTGTCCCAAGAAGAAGCGCTTGGCGCGACGTCAGGGCTTGAGGCCAACGCCTCGCGCCGCGAACTTTTGCCGGACATCGAAGAGATCAACTCATCGCTGCGCAAAGACAGCGACCGCGTTGTCGCCGCCGAAGTTGACGCGCCTGTCACGCCCGCCGTTCAGGAACGCAAAGGGTTTTCGCGGGGGTTCCTTGCGATTGTGGTGATCTTTACGCTGCTCGTGCTGCTCTATGTCTATGCCGACACGCTGTCCGAGATGGTCCCGGCCCTAAGCGGTGTGCTTGATAGCTATGTCGACATGGTTAACAACCTGCGCGGCTGGCTCGACAGGCAGATGCTGGCGCTGATGGGCTGGCTTGACGGGCTGAGCGGTGACACTCCGGCGGCGGGTGGCGATAGCTAAGCCGGTTGCGGTTTAAGTATCTCACCCTTGCCTGCGCCGCCGCCTCGCGGGGGCGGAGCGCTCCCTTCAGCAGATTAACCAAGAGCTACACGGCGGCCTAGTCAGCGGCCACTCGCACAGCGCTCGGTGATCCGACAAGGCGGCCGCCTCAAAACCGGTCCAGCAACCGTTCGAGGTAATTGCGCTCGGGCTTGGGGCGCGATTGATCGCCGGTGCGGCGGCGGATTTCATCTAGCAGGTCACGGGCGCGGCGATAGACGTCTTCGCCTTGCAACATGTTCTGCTCTACCCCCGGCGCGCCGCGCATGTTGCGGCCCAGCGGGTCTTGCTGTTGGCCGCGACCGGCGAAATTCTCTGGCGTCTGGCCCTGTTGCCCCGGCTGGTTGCGCTGCCCTTGCTGGGCCAGCGCCTCGCCCAAGTTGCGCATGCCGTCGCGCAGCGCGTCCATCGCCTCGGCCTGTTTGTCGATCGCTTCGGCAAGGTCCTTCTGGCGCAGCGCCTCTTCGGCGCCGTCCATCGCCTTGCCCGCACGATCCAGCGCATCGCGTGCCGCGTCGCCTTCGGGTGTTCCGGTGCCGGGCAGGCCGCGCTGCTGCGATTCCAGCTGACGGCGCAAGGCCTCCTGCCGGTCGGCCAGCGATTGTCCCAGATTGCCGGGCGTGCCATCGCCCGCCTGTCCACCGGGTTGGCCGGGTTGGCCCTCGCCGGGTTGGCCGGGCTGTCCGCTATCGCCTTGCCCCTGCCCGTTGCCCTGCCCCTCGTGGCTCTGGCCGCGGCCCTGCCCGCCCGAGCGCCCCTCGTTGCCTTGGCTTTCGCCGGCATTGGCGCCGGGGTTGAACTGTTCCTGCAGATCGCGGAACGCCTGATCCGACAGGCCTTGCTGTTCGCGCAGCGTGTCACCCAACCCTTCCAGAGCCTGCTGACCGGGCGATTGCCCCTGTCCGCCCTGCCCTTCGGTGATGCGCATGTTTTCCATCATCTGCTGGAATTCTTCCAGCGCCTGCTGTGCTTCGGCCATGCGGCCCTGTTCCATCAGGTCCCTGAATATGGTCCATCATGCGCTGCAAATCCTGCTGCGTCATCTTGGTCGTATTCTTGTCCTGCTTGCCGTCGTTGGGCTTGTCCGTGCCGTCGCCGCGGTTCTTGCGCTCCTCGGCAAACTTGCGCTCAAGCTGGCGCATGTAATCATTCGTGGCGTCGCGCAATTCGTTCATCAATCGCGCGATTTCAGCGTCAGAGGCGCCGTTTTTCATCGCCTGATTGAGCCGCTCTTGCGCCTGTCGCATCCGCTCAAGCGCATCGGCGAGTGTGCCTTCTTCCAATTGCAGCGCCAGTTCCCAAAGCGCCTGTGCAATCTCGTCGCGGGTGTCGTCGGGCATGTCAAACCGGTTCGCCGCCTCAAGCCGCCGCAGGATAATCCGCAAGCGCAGGTAATCCGTCTCGCGTTTGAACACCCCGTCGGGGCGGTGCGACACCGCGCGGATCACCTGTGCAATCCGCCCGGCGTTGTCGCGGTTCCACAACAGATCACGGCGCAGTTCAATCACCGCCGCCGCCATCGGATCAAAGAAATGCCGCGCCGCGAGGGTCATCGCATGGGTCGGGCTTGCGCCTTCGTTACCGGCGGCATCCGTCGCCTTGAGCGTGACCTTGACCGGCAGGTTGGCCCATGGGTGCTCGCTGAAATTCTCGACCAGAACGTCTTGGAAATCATTGCGCCCGCGTGCGACGGGCAAGGGCAGATCGACGGTGATCATGTCACGCGGCTCTGGGTCAAGCACAAGCCCGTAGCGCCGCTCGATCGCGCCCAGATCAAGCGTGATCTCGGCGCGTCCCGACACGACCTCGTAATCATCGCTGGCGGCAAACGGCATGGTGAAGGCGCCAATCGCGCTTGTCTCGGCGGGGCCGGTGGCGTCAATGACCGGCGCCGCGTCGGCGATCATCGCCACGTCCCAGCTGCGCCCGCCTTCGCCCTCAATGCTCAGCTTGCCTGAGCGTTCCAGCGTCAGATCATGGCTCATCGTGTCCGTGATTGCGGGGGGCTGGCCGGGTTGACCGGGTTTACCGCCTGCGCCCGCCTCTGCTGTTTTCTCTGCTGGCGGCGGTGGCGGCGGCGTGGCCACATCCTGCACCAGCGTCAGCGCATCGGCGGGGCCGTAAAACCGCAGGGTGATCCGGCTGCCTGATGGCGCGTTCAAAACGTCGCCCTTCACGTCCGCCAGATATTGCACCGGCAAACCGGTATAGGACGGCGGTTCGATCCAGCCTTCCCAGCTTGGACCGGCCGCGGCGGCCACGGCTGCGCCGCCGCCGGGGGCCAGCTCCGTCACGCTCGCCACTTTCCAAAGCGAGCCGAACAGGAACGCCACCGCCAGCGCCAGAACCGCCATAAAACGCAGCCCGAAAGGATCCCGGCCAGACACCCGCAGATCGGGCGCAACGGGGCGCGCCGCATCTGCCCGCGCGCGCATCCGCGCCTGATGAGCCGCCCAAACCGCACGCGATGCTTCGTCATCCGCGCCCAGCACCTGAGAATCAAGCATCGCCTGAATCGGTCGCCCTGGCATCGTTGCATCCAGCCGATGCAGCGCCTCGTCACGCGCCGGCCAGCGGAACGCCATCGCCCCACGCAGCGCAAACCAAAGCGTCGCACCAATGCCCAGCGCCCCGCACAACCACACCACCCAAAGCGGCACGCTGTCCTGAAGGCCCAGCATCAAAGCGGCCATAATGACGAATAAAACCGACCAAAGCGGCCAAAACGCCCGCGTCACCCGTTCGGCCACAAGCCCGAGCCGCGTCAGGCCAAGCGGCCAGCGCAAACGGCTTAGTGCGGCATTGCGGGAGCGTGCGTCGATCGGCCTGCCTCCGGGGTTGAATGTGCCAGCCCCGGCGCGTCCTGCGTCAGAGCCATTGAGGGATGCTATCGCGTCCGAGCATGTCTTCCAAGGTGGGACGTGGCCGAATGACGGCGAATTGATCGCCGCGCACCAGAACTTCGGGGATCAGGGGGCGGGAATTGTATTCGCTCGACATCACCGCGCCATAGGCACCGGCGCTGCGAAACGCCACCAGATCGTCGTCTTTCAGAGCCGCCATATCGCGCGCCTTGGCAAAGGTATCGCCCGATTCACAGATCGGGCCGACGATGTCATAGCGCGCCGGTTCCACGCCCGCTGCGGGCTCGATCACGGGGATGATATCGTGATGCGCCTCATACATCGCCGGGCGGATCAGATCGTTCATCGCCGCGTCAAGGATCAGGAAATCGCGCCCCTCGCCTTCCTTCACATAGATGACCGAGCTGACCATGATCCCGGCGTTCCCGGCAACCAGCCGCCCCGGTTCAATCTCGATCTCACAGCCCAGATGTCCCAATGTTTCCTTGACCATAGCCCCATATTCCACGGGCAGCGGCGGCGCCTCGTTCGAGCGGGTATAAGGAATGCCAAGCCCGCCCCCAAGGTCGAGCCGCGTGATCGTATGGCCATCGCCGCGCAGCGTTTCGGTCAGCGCGGCCACCTTTTCATAGGCTTGGCGGAACGGTTCCAGATCGGTCAGCTGCGAGCCGATATGAACGTCGATCCCGACCACCTCCAAACCCTCCATCGCGGCGGCCTCGGCGTACACCGCGCGGGCCTTGGCGATGGGGATTCCGAATTTGTTCTCGCTCTTGCCGGTGGCGATCTTGGCGTGGGTCTTGGCGTCGACATCCGGGTTTACCCGCACGGTGATCGGCGCTTTCGTGCCCAATTCCAAGGCAACCTTGTTGAGCACGGCCATTTCCGGCTCGGATTCGACGTTGAACTGGCGAATGCCGCCCTCCAGCGCCATGCGCATTTCATCCGCCGTCTTGCCCACGCCAGAGAACACGATTCTCTCGCCCGGCACCCCGGCGGCGCGCGCGCGGGCGTATTCCCCGCCCGACACCACGTCCATCCCCGCGCCAAGGTCGCCCAACAGCTTGAGGATGGCGATATTCGACGCCGCCTTGACCGCATAGCAAACCAGATGGTCGGTGCCTTCCAGCGCCTCGTCAAACAGCCGGAAGTGGCGTTCCAGAGTGGCGGCGGAATAGCAATAGAACGGCGTGCCCACCGCTGCCGCAATCTCGGCTACGGGGACGTCTTCGGCGAACAGAGCGCCATCGCGATAGAGAAAATGATCCATATGCGCGGGTTAGCGCCTTATCCGGCGCGTTGCAATTGGACTTGTGAGATCATGTGCAGTCTTGTGCAGTCTTGCGCCGCGATCAGAGCGACAGGCCAAGCGACAGCGGACCATAACGCAGCCCCGCAGAGGTGCCCACATTCACCCCGCTCGGTGTGATCCCGATCGAGGTCGACACATGCGGGGTCACCGCTTCTTCGTCATGGCCACAGCCCGCGAGCGCCACGAGCCCGGTCAGCAAGCCCACGCGCGCGGCGCGGCGCATCACCACCCTGCCCGGCCTCGCGCTTGGCCAGAATAGGCACCCGAATTTTGGCCAACAGACCGGCCAAGCGAGCCATAGGCGACCTGCCCATTCACCACGCCCACCGCCACATCGCCCGAGATCGTCATGTTGATGCCACTCTGGTTGCGCGCCGTTGGTGTCACCGGCTCCCCGTCGACGCCGCAGCCGGCCAAGGGGGCGGCAAGGGCCGCGATCAAACCGGTGCGCAACAGCAAGCGTGTCATGACATATCCTTTCGCCAGCGGGCGATCTGGGCGCGCACCTGCGCCGGGGCGGTGCCGCCATACGAGGTGCGCGAAGCGACCGAGTTTTCAACGCTCAGCACCGAAAACACGTCTTCGGTGATCGCGTCGTTCACGCTCTTCATATCCTCAATCGTCAGATCCGGCAAATCACAGCCGCGTTGCTCGGCCAAGGCCACAAGGCTTCCGGTGACGTGATGGGCGTCGCGAAACGGCATGTTGATAGCACGCACGCACCAATCGGCAAGGTCGGTCGCCGTGGAAAACCCACTGCCCGCCGCCGCGGCCAAACTCTCGCGATTGGCGCTCATGTCCTTGACCATGCCCTCCATCGCGGCCAGCGCCAGCATCAGGTTGTCGGCGGCGTCAAACACCTGTTCCTTGTCTTCCTGCATGTCCTTGGAATAGGCCAGCGGCAGCCCCTTCATCACCGTCATCAAGGCCACATTCGCCCCGAAAATCCGCCCGATCTTGGCGCGGATCAATTCCGCCGCATCGGGGTTCTTCTTTTGCGGCATGATGCTGGAGCCGGTCGAAAACCGGTCCGACAGGGTGACAAAGCGGAATTGCGCCGAGGACCAGATCACCAATTCTTCTGCAAAGCGGCTGAGATGCATGGCGCAAATGCTGGCGCAGGACAGAAACTCCAGCGCGAAATCCCGATCCGACACTGCATCAAGCGAATTGGCGGCGGGCCGGTCAAAGCCCAGCGCCTCTGCCGTCATATCCCGATCAATCGGGAAGGATGTCCCGGCCAAAGCCGCAGCCCCCAGCGGGCTTTCGTTCATCCGCTTGCGCGCATCGGCAAAGCGCGAGCGGTCCCGGCCCAACATCTCGACATAGGCCATCATGTGATGGCCCCATGTCACCGGCTGGGCGGTTTGCAGATGGGTAAAGCCCGGCATCACCCAATCGGCCCCGGCCTCGGCCTGATCCAACAGCGCCGCGATCAGCGCCTCGATCCCGGCGATGGCCGCATCCATCTGGTCACGCACCCAAAGTTTAAAGTCGGTCGCCACTTGGTCGTTCCGGCTTCGCCCTGTGTGCAAGCGCCCCGCAGGCTCGCCGATGATCTCTTTCAGCCGCGCCTCGACATTCATGTGGATGTCTTCCAGAGCGGCGGAAAATTCAAATGTTCCGCCCTCGATCTCTGACAATACGGTGAGCAGGCCTTCCCTCATCGCCTGCGCATCGCTATCACTCACGATGCCTGTGGCGGCCAACATGGCGGCATGGGCACGAGACCCGGCGATGTCCTGTGCGGCCATCCGCTTGTCGAACCCGATCGAGGCGTTGATCGCCTCCATGATCGCGTCCGGCCCGGCGGCGAAACGGCCACCCCACATTGCGTTGCTGGTCTTGTTGGTCATGGTCTTTTTGGCCTCGAAGTCAGGATTGTTAAGGAAACATCATGTCGCGTTCTGCGCTGATCTATACCGCCCTCGCTGCAATCGCAATTGCTGTGGTCGCCCTTGTTGCTCTGCGTGACCCCGCCGCGCCGGTGCCAAAGACGCTTGAAAACGCCTCAACGCTTGAGGCGCTGCGCGAGGGGTCGATGAAAAAGCTCAATTTCCACGCGACGCCCAAACCGGCGGGAAGCGAGCCCTATACCACGGCGGATGGCGGCAAAGCCACGCTCGGTGATCACCAAGGGCGCTATGTGTTGGTTAATTTCTGGGCGACATGGTGCGCGCCTTGTCGCAAGGAAATGCCGGGGCTTGAGGCGCTGCAACAAGATCTGGGTGGCGAGAAGTTCGAGGTGGTGACCATCGCCACCGGGCGCAACCCGCCCGCCGCGATGAAGAAATTCTTTGACGAGATCGGCGTCACCGCCCTGCCGCTGCATGCCGACCCGAAACAGAAACTGGCGCGGCAAATGGGGGTGCTTGGCCTGCCTGTGACCGTGCTGCTTGATCCATCGGGGCATGAAATCGCCCGGCTCACCGGCGACGCGGAATGGGACAGCGACAGCGCCCGCGCGATTTTTGCCGCGCTGCTGGCCGAATGATCCCAAGGCGCAAGGCCCTGCGCATGTCGTGGGTCACGCGGCTTTACCGTGGCGTCTCAACGCTCTGCCTGATCGCCGGACTCACCGCCGGACTCACTGCTGGCCTCACCGCTGGCGGTGCCCACGCCCAAAGCGCTGAGGAGGCTGCGGCCAATGTCGCCTTCACCCGTCACAGCGCGCTGACGCTCACCCCCGCGTCCGAGAAAACCCTGCGCAGCATCCGCGAGACCCACCTCTCAACCGTCGCGTTCAACCGCTCGAATGCCTATCACACGGCGATTTTCTTTGACCCTATCAAGGGGCAGTTCCATTACTCCGGCGGTAAAAACGCGATGGACGCCTCCATCAAGCGGGCCAAAGAAAGCTGTGAGAGGTTTGCCGCCGTTCCCGCCAACTGCGTGCTGTTCGCCACCATCGGACCGGGCAAAAATTGAGCCGGCTGCGCCGCTGTGATAGCTTTCGCCCATGTCGTCGGTTGCTCTGACATATCACCTGCTTGACCCCGACACCGCCGCGCGGCTGCATGGCGCAGAGGTGTTTGATCACGCCGTCGACCCCGCACAGCTGACCCGGTTTGTATCGACGCCCGGTCACGAGCTTATCTTTGCCTGCCACGGGACGCGGGTGGTTGGTTTTGCGTCGGGCAGCGTGCTTTTGCACCCCGACAAGCCGGCGGTGTTCTTTTTGAACGAAGTCGCCGTGGCCGATGACATGCAACGCCGTGGCATCGCCACAGCCCTTTGCCAGCGGCTCTTGCAGCGCGCCCGCGATCAAGGCTGCCAAGGCGTCTGGCTCGCTACTGAACAGGACAACGCGGCCGCCCGCGCGCTCTATCGCGCGTTGAATGGCCGCGAGACGGGGGACATCGTGGTGTTCGATTGGGACGGCGCGATGGACGGCTGAGCGGGCGGATAGGCAGATCAAGCGCCGCGCTTTACGCCACTTCCCTTTTGACAGCCACGCCCTTCGTTGGGTTTAATCCGGCGGGGGAGGACGAGGGCAATGCCGCTTAGCATACTTTTACCCTTGGTGGTGGTTGGCATCGGCGGGATCACGATCCTGCTGCACCTGCTTGATCTGTCGCGCCCGCTGCATTTTGCCGATGAACAAGCCGCCCGCGCCGCGTGGGAGCGCGAGTTTCCCGACATCCCCGCCACCGGCGCGATCCTGTGCAAAACCCGCACCGCCGCTTTGATCGAAACCCGCGACGGCCCCGGCGTGGTCTGGGCGATGGGTGTCGACAGCGCGGCGCGCGCGCTGGATGGTGCGCGGGCGGCGCGTAAACCCAAGGGGCTGATGCTCTACCTGCCGGATTTCACCGCGCCGAAACTGTTCCTTGCCCTTGATCAGGACGAGGCCGACCTCTGGCTCTCGCGCCTGCCACCCTCCCAAGACCGAGACCAAAACCGAGACCAGGAGACCACCCATGCCTGACAAGATCAGCTATCCCGATGTGGTCGCCTTTGCCGTGCCGCTGTTTATCGTCGCCATCTTGGTTGAGCTTACCTATATCGTCGTCAAACATCGCGGCGGGCGGTATGAGACGCGCGACGCTTTGACCTCGCTCCTGATGGGCGCGGGCAATGTCGCCTCGGGCATCTTTCTGGGCTTTATCGCCTATGGGTTTTTCATGGTCCTGTGGAAGATCACCCCGCTCGATC
This sequence comes from Rhodobacteraceae bacterium D3-12, assembly GCA_025916135.1. NCBI lineage: Bacteria > Pseudomonadati > Pseudomonadota > Alphaproteobacteria > Rhodobacterales > Roseobacteraceae > Phycobium > Phycobium rhodophyticola. The sequence continues at coordinate 2,948,604 of CP104793.1, forward strand.
TTGGCACCTCGGCTTGGGTCGTGCTGCTGTGCTTTGTGCTCGACGATCTGCGCTATTACTGGGTGCATCGGTTTGGTCATCGCATCCGCTGGGCCTGGGCCAGCCACGTCAACCACCACTCCTCCCAGCATTACAATCTGACCACCGCGCTGCGCCAGACGTGGACCGGCACGTTTACCATGTTGATGGTGATGCGCGCGCCGCTGATCCTGTTGGGGTTCCACCCGGCGATGGTGTTGTTTGTCGGCGGTTTGAACCTGATTTATCAATTCTGGATCCATACCGAGGCGATCGGGCGCATGCCCCGCTGGTTCGAGGCGGTGATGAACACGCCGTCACACCACCGCGTGCACCATGGCCGCAATGCGCGCTATCTTGATGCCAATTACGCCGGGGTCTTTATCGTCTGGGACAAGATGTTTGGCACGTTCGTTCCCGAACAAGACAGCGAAAAGGTCGATTTCGGCCTTGTGCATAACCTTGGCACCTTCAATCCGCTGCGCGTGGCGTTCCATGAATGGATTGGCGTGTTCCGCGACATTATCCAACCCGGTCTCACCCTGCGACAGCGGTTCGCCTATGCGTTCGCGCCGCCGGGGTGGAGCCATGACGGCAGCCGCGACATGACCGAAACGATCAAGGCCAAACATCTGGCCAAGCACCCTGAAAAACGCGGCTCGCCGGGGTTTGAGAACAGCCGCTAACGCGCCGCCGCCCACGCGTGCCTCAGAAATCGGTCGGCGCGCCGCCCTCTTCCTTGCGCCGCGCCACAAATGCGGCCAGCTCCTCGCGGATCGCGGCGTCCATTGGCGGCGCTTCGAACTCTGCGATGATGCTTTTATAGACCCCATGCGCGCGCTCGGCTGTCCACACCCCACCGGCCAGATCCCATGCCTCGAAATTGCGCCAATCGCTCAGGAACGGCTGGTAGAACGCGGTAGTGTAACGCTCCTGCGTGTGGTCCAGCCCAAAGAAATGCCCCTGTGCGCCCACCGAGCCGATCGCCTCAAGCGCAATGTCATCCGCTGTCGTCGCCCAGATTGACGGCTCCATATACCGCTGGATTTGCTGCAAAATCTCGCAATCCATGACAAATTTCTCCGGGCTCGCGATCAAGCCTCCTTCGAGCCAGCCAGCGGCGTGATAGACCATGTTGGTGCCCGACTGCACCGCCGCCCAGAGCGAATTTGACGTCTCCCATGTCGCCTGCGCATCCGGCACATTCGCGGCGCAGACCCCGCTAGAGCGCATCGGCAGCTTGTAATAGCGCGCCATCTGTCCGGTCATCTGGGTCGCACGCATATATTCCGGTGTGCCAAAGGCGGGCGCGCCGCTTTTCATGTCGACATTGCTGGTAAACGTCCCAATCGCACAGGCCGCGCCGGGCCGGATATATTGCGCCAAGGCAATCGCGATCAGCCCCTCGGCCAAGGATTGCGCCACCGCCCCCGCCATCGTCACCGGCGCCATGGCCCCGGCCAGCGTGAACGGCGTGACCACAAGCCCCTGATTGCGCCGCGCCATGCGCATCCAGCCATCCAGCATCGGCTCATCATGCTTGAGCGGCGAGGTCGAGTTGATGTTGGTATAGAGCTTTGGCGAGGCGTCGAACTCCTCGTGACTATGCCCGCCCGCGATGCGCACCATTTCCATCACATCCTCGACCCGCTCTTTCCCGAGCGAATAGGTATGCACCACCTTATCGCTCAGCGTCAGCTTGTCATAAAGCACGTCGAGATGGCGGACCGAGGCGTGGATATCCTGTGGTTCAACTGGATAGCCGCCGATGAAATGGATGCAGTTGAAATACTGCGACAGCTTGATCAGATCGGCGCACATTTCGCGTGTGCCAACCATCTTGCGCCCGGTTTCAAGCGTCCAATACGCGGGCGGAGAGCTGACATTGCCGAACAGGATATTCTTGCCCCCAACCGGCAGCGCACGGTCGGGATTGCGTGGCGTCATGGTCCATGTTTCCGGCGCTTTGGCCAGCATCTCCATGATGAACTCGCGGCCCAGCCGCACGTTGGTGCCGTCGATGATCGCCCCCGCCTCGCGGAAAATCTCAAGCGCTTCGGCGTTGAGGATTTCGATCCCGATCTCTTCGAGAATGCGCATCGCGCCTTCGTGGATCGCTTCGACTCCGGCCTCGTCCAATGGCTCGGTCGGGCGGTCGGCATTGAGCGGAATGCGCCACGGCATCTGTTCGATTGCTGACGCCCCGCGCCGTGCCGATTTACCCGCGCGCCCGCCGCTGCGCCGTCCACCTGCTGGTGTTCTCGCCATGCCCGTGCTCCTTGATGCAATACCTCGATCATTCGCCTTCGCGCGGCGGCGCGCCGTTCCATCTGCGACGTAACCTGTCGTTTTTGACAATTGCGCACACCGCACCCGGCGGCAGCGCCCCCGCGCGCCCGCCGCCGGTGTCCGCGCCTTTCGCCACCCGGCGATCCCGCGCAGGGATTGACACCGACCGATCGGTCTGCAACCATCCAATCAGAGAATTCGGAGAGCCCCATGGATGCTTCCTCGCAACCATCAGACAAACCGCGCAGAAAACCATCCGCCAAATCCCCCGATCAGCCCTCGGCGCGCGAGCGGCTGAAAAACGCCGCGATCACGCTGATTATCGAACGCGGTTTTGCCGGGGCGACCCTGACACCGATCCTGAACGAGGCGAAGCTGTCCAAGGGGGCGCTGTTCCACCACTTCTCTGGCCGGGACGAGCTGATGGCGGCGGCCTATATGCAGGTGCTCTCGGATCACATGGCGCATGAGCGGGTTCTGTCGCAGCGCCTGCTCGCACGCGAGATCACCCTCGAAGACCTGCTCACCGATATGGTCGCCAATGCCTTTTCGGACACCTATATCGTCACGCTGGAACTGGCCGTCGCCGTGCGCACCCACCCTGCCATTCTCGATACGGCGGACGGGTTCAAAGAGTGGACCGACTTTCGCGAGCATTTCTGGAGCAACCTGTTTGAGTTGCCCGGCTATGACGCCGACGCCGCCGCCGTGCATTGGGAAATGGTGAATTTCACCATGCGCGGCATCGGCGTGCGCCATTCCTTTGGCACCGAAAAACGCGCACCAAACGAGCTCGCCCGTGCTTTGATCACGGAGTATTTCAGCAACGCGACCCTGCGTGCGGAGGATGAGGCCAAGCATCTCTGACCCGAACCATCCCGACAAAAAATCCATAAATCCGAGACGGGCCTCTTGCCGCCGCCCGTGGCCGCCCCTCTCCCATCACAGGAGGTATCTATGAAATTCGACCCCATCGCCACGGACCCCACCGAAGAGGAATTCGCCGGCCGCATCGCAAAGGTTCAGGCCGAAATGGCCAAACAGGGTCTCGACTGGTATGTCGCCTACGAGCCGAAGAACGTCTATTACCTGACGAATTTCGCCAATTTCGTGCACGAGCGGCCCTTTATCCTGATGATCCCGGCCTCTGGCAAAATGGTATTCCTGTCGCCGCTGCTTGAAATCCCGCATATCAAAAACCGCGGCGTCGGTGACATGGAGCTGGTCAGCTATTTCGAGTTTCCGGCCCCCGAGGGCACCAATTGGTTCGACAAGATGCAAGAGGTGCTGAGCGGTGCCAAACGTGTCGGCGTCGAAAGCGTCTGTCAGTTGCAAATCTATGAGGCGATCAAGGCCGAGCGGGTGCGCAGCGACATCATCGACGACATCCGCATGATCAAAACCCCCTATGAGGTCGGGCGCATGGTCCACGCTGGCGGCATCGCCAATGCGGCGATGGCCGACCTTCTGGCACAGGCCAAACCGGGGCGGACGCTGGCCGAGGTTTCATCGGCGGGCAATGCGCTAATGTTCTCGAAGCTGCTTGCCGATTTCCCCAATATCAACCCGCAGGCCAACCACCTGACGGCGGTGTTCCACCCGGCCAGCTATTCGCATGACCCGCATAACTTTGGCGATCTGTCGATGGCCATGGCCGAAGGCGGGCCGCATGTTTCGATCATCAACGCGGTGATGAACGGCTATGGCACCGAGATCGAGCGCACGTTCTTCCTCGGCCATGTGCCCGAAGCGGCCAAGCGCCCCTATGAGGTGATGATGGAGGGGCGTTATATCGTCTTTGACATGGTCAAACCCGGCGTGCGCATGTCCGATGTCGACAAGGCGGTGAACGATCACTTCAAGGCCGCCGGATACGGCGACAACCTGTTGCACCGCGCCGGTCACGGCATGGGCGTCACCGCGCATGAGGCGCCGTTCCTCGCCGAGGGCGACACCCGCGTTTTGCAACCGGGAATGAGCTTTACGGTCGAGCCGGGGATCTATCTCGAAGGGGTGGAGGCTTCCGTCACTCCGACACGATCATCGTGACCGAAGACGGCAACAAGCAGGTGACCGGCGCGCCGGATTCGCTCGCCGATATGACCCTTCCGATCTAAACGAAACCGGCGGCGCAGCCTGTGCCGCCGGATCACTCCCCGGGTTACAGGGCCGCCTGCGCCCCGCCCGGACCATCCCAACAGGAGAACCGACATGACCGATCTCGCCGTCATTACCAAGGCCATCGCCGCCGCCGACCAACCCGATGCCGTCTTTCAGGGGCTCTGCGATTTCGCGGATGCGCTGGTCGGGGTGAAACTCTTCACCGTGCTCGCGATTGACGAACCCAACGCGCTTGTCCGCCGCGCGTGGTCCAACATGCCCGAGGCCTATCCCGTGCAAGGCACCAAGCCGATGCCGCCGGATGACCGTTTTGGCCAAAGCACCCGCAGCGGTGCGCCGATGGTCACCGACGGGCATGAGGACATGGTGAAAACCTTCTTCGATCACGAGCTGATTTCCAGCCTCGGCTGCGAAAGCTGTGTCAACCTGCCGATCATTGTCGCGGGCGAGGCGCTCGGCACGCTCAACCTGCTGCACGAGGCCGGTCACTGGACCCCCGAGCGGCTGCAAGCGGTCGACCAGTTGCGCGTGCCCGGCGCCGCCGCCTTCATGGTCGCGCGGTTGTTTGGCTAATACCCCTTTCGGCGCGGCTCAAACGGGGTCGCGCCAGCGCATAAAAATAAATCAGCGGGCAGCTATCTGCCCGCTGATTTTTTGTTTTACACCCGTGTCTGGACCCGTGTGTTAGCCGACAATCAAAGCAATCAAGCGATCAGATATTCGCCCGCGTCGTTGGCCGCGCCGGGATCAACCCTTCGGGCCGCAGCCGCATGATCACCACCAGAAGCGAGCCGACGAGGATCTCACGCAGTGCCGCCACCTTGACGCCCGAAAGATAGGGGATCACATCGCCGAAATACCGCGTGCCCTCAAGCACCGCGATCACCACAATCGCGCCCAACACGGCCCCGGACGGACGCCCCGTGCCCCCCGCCGTCACGGCGAGGAAGATGTAAATCGCGATCAACGGGCGAAACAGGTCCGGCGCGATATAGCTGAAGTAATGGCCATAAAGCGCACCGCCAAAGCCGATCACAGCCGAGCCCAGCGCGAAGGCCTGCACCTTCATCTTGCGCACCGGCTTGCCCGCCACAGCCGCAGCCGTTTCGTCATCGGCAAGCGCGCGCAACGCACGCCCCATCGGGCTCTTGCGCAGATTGGTCGTCAGCCACCAGATCGTGACCACCAGAACCACGATCAGCACCGCAAACAGCATGTTGAACTGCAACGGCGTCAGATCTCCGCGCCACGGGCCCGGAATGCCGGAAATCCCGTCGCTGCCATTGGTCAGCCACAGCTCGTTCGCCGCGATAAGCCGCACCAGCTCGCCAAAGCCCAGCGTCACAATCGCAAGGTAATCTCCCCTGAGATTGAGCGTCAGCCGCGCCAGCAAGGCCCCGATCGACCCGGCAATCACCATGGCGAGGATACAGGCCAGCCAGATCGGCAAGCCGCCGATTGACGACAAAGCCGAAGTATAGGCCCCCACCGCAAAGAACCCCGCGAGGCCAAGGTTGACCATCCCGCCAAGGCCCCAGATCACGTTCAGCCCCAGCGCAAGGATCGCATAGATCCCGGCGATGACGAGTGTGGCAAGGAGATAACTGACCATGGTTGCGTGCCTCTCTCAAAGCGTTTCGACGTATAGTAGGGTCACATCACCGAGGCGAAACACACAGCCCCGCCCGATGGTGTGGAGGTTCCGAAATCAGCCTGATGCCTCAAGCTGATCCCGAAACGCTTTAGTATGCGCGCTCGCCCAGAATTCCGCGCGGGCGGAAGCTCAGGACAATGACGATGAACAGGAAGCCAACAGCGGATTTATAGGCCGGCGACAACAGCAGGAGCGAGGCTTCCTCGCCAATGCCGACCACCATCGCGCCCAACACGGCCCCCGGAGTCGAGCCCAGCCCGCCCACAACCGCCGCCGCAAAGATCGGCAGGAAGAAGCGGAAGCCCAGCATCGGGTCAATCGAATTGCCAAGCCCAAGCAGCAAGCCGCCGGTGCCGACAATGCCCATGCCAAAGAACACGGCCAGACGCCCGATCTGGATGCTGTCGATGCCTTTCAGCTCGGCCAGCCCCGGATTGTCCGCCACGGCACGCATCGCCTTGCCAATGCGGGTGAACCGCAGCACGGCAAAGATCACCGCCATAATCCCCAGCGCGATCAACAGGTTGTTGATCTGCTGTGGCCCGATGCGCAGGTCCCAAAACCGCAGATCACGCACCAGCGGAAGATCATAGCCGCGCATGTCATTGCCAAAGATAAAGCGCACGACGTTTTCAAGCACCACGACCCCCGCAATCGAGGCAATCGCCGTGGTCAAAGCGCCGTGTTTGCGAAGTGGCCGCAAGGCCACCTCGTCAACGATAACGCCAATCACCGCGCTCACAAGAAAGGCGGCGACAACGGCAAGGAGGATCGGCCACCCCAGCCAGACATTCGCGGCATAGCCCGCAAACGCCCCGACGGTGGCCTGCGATGCAACCGAAAAGTTCGGAAATCGCAGGACCGAGAACATCGCGCTGAAGCCAACGGCAGGCACCGCCAACAAAGCACCATAAATGATGCCGTTCAGAAGAAACTGGGGAAGCAGATCAAGCATCAGAGGTCTATGCTCACCGGTTTTTTGTCTTTGATCTCTGAATAGAGCATCGTCATCTCGGTGACGTCGCCCTTGTCGTTGAACGTGCAGGCGCCCGAGGCCCCCTCATAGTTCACGCCTTCAGAGATATGTTTGAGCCCTTCCAGAGCCGACGACACTTTCATGCCCTCGCCTTGCGAAACATCGCGCAGGTGGTCGCGCACGGCCTCGCCGCTGGTCTCGCCCGCTTTGGCCATCGCCAGAAGCACGAGGTTCACGTGGTCATAACATTGCGCCGAATAGGGATCAGCGGCCTCAACCCCAAGGATCTCGCTCGCCCTTGCAAAGCCGGTGCTGCCCAGCGCCGGTGCCGGCGCGGTGGTGATCACCCCGTTGGTCACTTCGGCAGGGAGCGAGTCGATCACGCCTTGGTTGACGGCATAGCCCTGGGCCGAAATCGTGCCCTCATAGCTGGCCTGCCACAAATCGCGCAGCAACACGGTCGAGTCGGTGGCATAGCCGCCAAAGACGATCATGTCAGGCTTGTCGCGTAGCGCCGTATCCACTTCCGAGCGATAGGTCGCCTTGTCCGCCTCATAGATCATCGAAGAGAACTTGGCCCCGGCGGCCTCGAAAATGTTTTTGTAGGTCTCGATCGACACTTCGGCAAAGGGCGATTGCGGGCCCATCCAGACAACGCTCTTATAGCCCTTCTTGGACAGGTCGGTCGCCGCCACGGTGGTCTGAAGGATCGAGCCGGGCTGGGTGCGCACGACATAGCCTTTGTGCGGCAACAGCGTGATCGTGTCCGAACCAGAGGTGCAGAGCAGCATCGTCTTGCTCTCCCACGCCAGCGGCGCAACGGCGGTGGTGATCGACGAGGCCCAAGTCCCCATGATCGCCGAAACGCCATCCACATCAATCAGCTTGCGCGCGGCACGCACGGCGGCCTCGGGCGAGGTTTGCGTGTCGTCCGAGATGACTTCGATCTCGCGACCCAGCACACCACCGGCCTCGTTCACTTCCTTGACCACACCGATCATCACGTCGCGCATCGACGGACCATAGCTGCCCCCGACACCGGTCATCGGCGTCAGCGTGGCCAGCTTGATCGGCGCGCCAGAGGCCCGCAGGATCGCCGGGGTTGCAAGGGTGGCGGCCATACCGGCAAGTACGGCGCGTCTGTTGGGAATAAACTTCGTCATCGTCTAAGTCCTCCTTAATGACCGCCCAAAAAGGTGCGGCGGATGCTGGGATCGGCAGCCAGTTCTTTTGCTGGTCCTTCCGTGTGGTTCTGACCGGCGGCAAAAATATAGGCCCGGTCGGCCAGATCGAGCGCTTCAAGCGCATTCTGCTCCACCAACAGGACGGCCACGCCAGTGGCGGCGATCTCGCGGATGGTGGTGAAAAGTTCGCCCGCCGCCTTGGGCGACAGCCCGGCCGAGGGTTCATCAAGCAACAGCACCTTGGGTTCGACCATCATGGCAATCGCCATCGCCAACAGCTGTCGCTGTCCGCCCGACATGGTGCGCGCAAGGTCGCGGCGCTTGTCGTGCAGCACCGGAAAGCGTTCGAACAACTCCTCGATCCGCTTGTTCGGATCGGACTTGGCCACATAGCCGCCAATCTCAAGGTTCTCGCGGATGGTCATGGTCGGAAAGACGTTGGCTTCCTGCGGGACATAGGCGATACCCTCACGCGCAATCGCGCCGGGTTTCATGCCCAACAGCTCAAGCCCTGCGGCGCTGACCCGCCCGGTGGCGTATTTCAACTGTCCGGCCATCGCCTTGAGCAGGGTCGATTTGCCCGCGCCGTTCGGGCCAAGGATCGCAACGATCTCACCGGCTTCAACCGTCACAGAGATACTTTTGAGTATGGTGTCGCCCTTGGTGTAACCGGCGACAAGGTTTTCGACGATAACGGCGCTCATGTGCGTTTCCCCAGATATGCATCCTGCACCGCATGCGAAGAGATAACCTCCTCGAAGGTCCCTTCCATAAGGTCGGTGCCATTCGCCATGACGACGATGTGGTCGCAAAGCCGCGATATGATGTCCATGTCATGCTCGACGATCAAAAAGGTCAGCCCGTCCTCGGCAACCAACGCCTTGATCCGCTCGGCAATCTCGACCCCCAGCGTCGGGTTCACCCCGGCCACCGGCTCATCCAGCAGGATCAGCTTGGGCGCCCCCATCAAGGCGCGCCCGATCTCAAGCAGCTTCTTCTGACCGCCCGACAGATCGCCCGACATATTGTCGATCACATGGTCCAGCTTGACCCGCTTGGCGACGGCAATCGCGCGCTCTGCAAGCTCTTCCTCGCGGGCCTTGGCCGCGCGGGAATTGAACAGCGCCGGGAATACGCCCTCGCCCACTTGATCGACACCATGCAGCAGCAATGATTCAAATACGGTGAGCTGTTTGAACCCCCGCGCGATCTGGAACGTGCGCACAAGACCGCGCCGCGAAATCTGTTCGGGGCGCCATTTGGTCACGTCTTCCCCGTCAAAGGTAACGCGCCCGGCCTCGGCGGGGATGACCCCGGAAATACAGTTGAACATGGTGGTCTTACCGGCGCCATTCGGCCCGATCAGCCCGGTGATCTTGCCCGGCTCGACCGTAAAGGAGGCAGAGTCGATTGCCTTGAGACCGTAAAAGCTCCGCGTGAGCTCTGAAACCTCAAGAAGCGTTCCCGACATCGAATTCTCCCGTCCCGTCGCCCGGTGGCAATAACCGCCGGCTTGCGTCCTCTTCTTATATTAAGAGGATCGTTTTAGTCTTATTTACAAGGGCACGCTCGCACCGACCGATCGGTTTGTCAACGATTTAATTTTGCCAGTTCACAGCTTTTTTCCGCCGCGCCCAGACATGCCCCTTTTTACGTCATTCCCAGATCGCACAAGCGAGCTGGCGCGGGGACGGGCAAATCAAAACCTCCGATTTGCCCGCTCTGACCCCGCCGGGCCTCAGCCCTTGATCACCTCGCCGCCCTTCATGATCAGCGAAATATTCTCACCCTGCCCGCCCAAGAGCGACAGGTCCTCAAGCGGGTTGCCATCGACGAAAATCAGATCGCCAAACGCGCCCGGCTCAAGCGTGCCGACCTTGCCTTCCATACGCAACAGTTTGGCGGCAATCGTGGTCGTCGATGCGATCACCATCTCGGCCGGAAGAACCCGCCCGCGCAATTCAAACTCGCCCGACTGGTGCTTGTGCATCGGTCCCAACAGGTCGCTGCCATAGGCCATCGGCAAACCCGCCTCGGCCATGATCTCGAGCGATTTCAACCCGGCCAAACGCACATCATCCACCTTGGCAACCGACGCCGCAGGCAGCCCAAGCGACGGCCCTTCCGAGGACAGCTTTTCATAGGTGATCAGCGTCGGACAGGCGATACAGCCTGCCGCCGTCGCCGCGGCTGCGGTCTCGGGCGTGATCAGGTTACAATGCTCAAGCGACAGCACACCGTATTCCACGGCGCGGGCAATCGCCGCATCGGTATAAAGATGCGCCGAAACATAGGTGCCGACATTTGCGGCCTCTTCCACGATGGCGCGGATCTCATCAGCGGAATACTGAAGGAAATGGATCGGGTCCGTCGGCGAGGCCACGCCGCCGTTGGCCATGATCTTGATGAAATCGGCGCCGCCCTTGATCTGGGCGCGCGCGGCATAGCGCACGGCGTCAACGCCATCGGCGATCACCCCCATCGCGCCCAAAGGTGCGTTGGCAATCGACATCGCGGTTTCATCATACGGGCCGCGTTGGTCGCAATGGCCGCCGGTCTGTGACAGGGCTTTGCCGGGAATATTCAGGCGCGGCGTCTTGATCGGCGATTCTTCGGCGGCGGCACGCAAAACGCCCGTCGCCCCGCCCAGATCACGCAGCGTCGTGAAGCCGCGCATCAGCATCGCGTTCATGATGTTCAGCGAGCGCACCATGACCAACGCATCCGGCAACGCCGTATTCGCCTTGAGATCGGCCAGCGCCGCGTTGACATGCACATGCGCATCAATCAGCCCCGGCATGACATAGGCCTCACCGGCGTCAATTTCGTCGGCGCCCCCGGCGGCAAGCCCCGCCCCCAGCTCCTGCACCACGCCGTCAGCGATGCGGATATCAACCGCATCCTTGGGCTTGTCGGTTGTCCCGTCCACAATGCGGGCGTTTCGGATCACAATATCGGCCATGTCACTTTTCCTGTATTTAACGTGCGCGCTTCAGCAGGCGCTGCTTTCCCTGTCACCACTGCGCAGCAGCTGCGGCAGGATATGTTTCCACTGATCCAGCATTTCGCTGTAATAAGTGGGGTCGTCTCGGGTGATGGTTTGCGCGATCATCCCGCGGATCAAACACATCGTCATATTCAAAACCGTCGCCGCGCGCTGGCTTTCCAACCCGTGACCCTGTGCAAAGGCGTTCCAGATCGCATCGAGCCCCTCGTGGAACTCTTTGACCACCGGGATCAGGGCATCGTGAAACCCCTTGTTGATCCGCGCCTCGGGCAGGAATTCCATCGTCATGAAAAACAGCCCGTTCGACATGGTATCCCACAGGTAGTCTACGATCTCGCTGGCGTCCTCCTTGCCTTCGGGGATCTGCTCGGCAAAGGCGAACAGACGTTCGTTCACGCGGGTTAGATGGTGATCAATCGCATAAACAATCAGCTCCTCTCGCGAGGCGAAATAATGCGTCAGCGCCCCGCGTGAGACCCCGGCGCGTTTTGCCACCAAAGGCGTTGTTACGCGGGAAAACCCCTTTTCCACCATCAACTCGATTGTCGCATCACAGAGCTTTTGCACAGTCCTCTCGCGCCGCTGCGCCTGCGGCAAGGGTTGCTTCGGGGCTGTGGTTTCTGCGGAAACACCGTCACTCATAAATTATTCCTGACCTCTCTTGCGGCGCCGCCTTTCCGCGTCTCTCTCTTCCCTCGAAGGGGCCCTCCTGACCCCCGGTCGTCGGCGGCTCTGGCCTAGAACAGGGGCGCGGCGCGGTCCATGCCGCAAAGCCGCGCACCTCGCGCCCTGACAACGGGCTTGCTCACTCGCGGAAGCGCTGCCGTGCCATCCGCCCCGCCACGATGGTCAAAACCAAAGTGCTGAACATCAGGATAAAGGCGATCGCCGCCGAGAACGGCCAGTTGTTCAACTGGAACTGCCCATAGATCAGCGGTGACATCATCCTGAACTCGGGCCCGCCAAGCAGAACCGGCGTCGCATAAGCGTTCATCGCCAGAATGAAGGTCAGGATCGCACCCGCCATCGTTCCGGGAAGCGCCAGCGGCCAAAGCACGCGAAAGAACATCTTGTTGGGCGTCGCCCCAAGCGAGAACGCCGCCTCTTCTATGTTGCGCGCAATGCCTTCGATCACGCTTTGCAGGGTCAGCACCATATAAGGCAGGTTGACCGCGATGATCCCCAGAACCACCGCCGTTTCCGAGAACATGATCTCGGTCGGCCCATCCGTCAGGCCAAGAGACATCAGGCTCACACTCATGAACCCCTTACTGCCGAGCAAGGTCATCCACCCCGCCGCCCGCACGGCGTTGCCCACGAACAGCGGCACAACCACCCCGATGATCATCAGGTTCTTGAACCGCGATTGCGTCCGCGCCAGCACATAGGCCAGCGGAAATCCCAAGAGGATACAAATCACCGTGCACAACACCGAAACCCGGATCGTCGTCCAAAAGGTCTCAAGGTAGTAAGGCTCGGAGAAGAATTTGACATAGTTTTGCGGCGAAACCGCCGAGATCATCAATTGCGTCGGGTCGAATTTGTTCAGACTGTAGCGCGCCAAAAGCACCAGCGGCCCCAGAACCCCAAGCGCGACAACAAACGTCGCCGGCCCCACAAGAGAAGCCGCCGTCAGGGTTTCGCGGCGTTGCTTGGCATGTTCATTTTGCGTCAGGCTCGACATTCATTCATCCTTGGTCGCTTTCAACCCGTCGGTGCGACGGGTCGGCTTTGACTGATCCGCTTAAAGTCTTCTGCAGTCGTTCGTCTGCAGTTTGTTGTCGGGGCGAAACCACGTCACGCCCCGAGCATTGCTTGATCCGCGCCGCGCATGATTGGCGCGGCGCGGGCCATGGTCAGGCCTTGAACTTCATGTCCCACCAGTCTTTCATCTTGGAGTCATTCTCCAGGATGAAGCCGTAGTCGGGGCTTTTCAGATTGGCGACTTCTTCATCCGTGAACCCGATCTTGGCGTTCAAATCCGCGGGTACTTCGGCGTTGTCGACGGTCGGGTTGTAGCCCATGTCATGGGCAAAGGCCAACTGTGCGCTCGGCTCAAGCAGCGCGTCGAGATAGGCATAACCGCCGTCCATGTTCTTGCCGTTCTTGGGCAGGCAGAAACCGCTTTCGTAAGGGATCGCCCCTTCGGTCGGCGCGACCGACGCAACGGCGATGCCCTTGTCCTGCCACTGAACCGTGCGGGCTTTCCACATCACGCCAACCTTGAATTCGCCAGCGGCCAAGCCTTGGGCGAATGCCTCGTTGGTCGGATAGATCCGCGCCCCGGCCTCGCGCGAGGCGAGCAGCATCGGGTAACCCTTTTCAACATCCGTCACCGTGCCACCGGCGGCCAATGCGGCCGCAATCTGGGTATAGGTGTACTGAATGTCGATATAGGCCATCTGATCGCCCCACTTGGGGTCGAACACTTCGGCAAAGCTCTTGGGCGGGTTTTCCATATTGGGATCAAACACCACGACCAGCCCGGAATAGATCTGGGCGATACCGTACTCATGCTTGAACTGCGGCAGCACGTGATCGGCGTTCTTGAGCTTGGAATAGTCGATCTTCTCGGTGATGCCCTGCTGATAAAGCTGATACATGCTCGAGCCGTTCACCGCCTGAATGTCGGTCGATCCGCGCGGCAACATCCGCTCGGCGGCCATCTTGGCGCGACGTTCCGGGTCTCCGGCCTGATCCTGAATGACCTTGTAACCAGCCGCTTCAAGGATCGGCTTCTCGATGTTCTTGTTCAGCAGTTTGCCATAGTCGCCGCCCCATGTGCCCAGCACGATGGTCTTGTCAGCGGCCCGAAGCAGCGTTGGCGATGCCAGCACCGCGCCCCCTGCGGCCATTCCCGCAAGAACCTCGCGACGGCCCATCTTGGCGTTGATTTTCTTTGTCATGACTTGTCCTTCTCCTTGTTGGTCTTCGGCACCTGTTGACGGGCGCTCTGGTTTGGTTTCGGGTTAATATCCGGGGCGTATTTGTCCCCGGCAGGGAAAACCTTGGCATTGCTCCAGTTCACGAACGCCTTGTCCCCGACTTCGGGGATCGCGGCGCCGTCACGGTTGGACACCTGCGCAATCACAAGGTCCGTCGGGCTGAGCCGTATATGAAGGTCAATCAAACCGCCCATATAGGACACGATCTCGACCGTGCCGGGCACGCTGTTTTGCATCGCAGTTGTCGCCTCATGCGTGATTTCCAGCCGCTCGGGACGCAGCGCCATCAAGGCCTCGCCGCTCCCCGAAGAGCCACCGTCAAGCACCAGACCGCCCTTGGTGCGGAACTTGCCATCCGACAACACGCCTTCAAGGAAGCTGGAGCGCCCGACAAATCCCGCCACAAACCGGTTCGCCGGGTTTTCATAAAGATCCCGTTGCTTGCCGACCTGACGCACCTGACCTTCGCTCATCACCACCAGACGGTCGCCCATGATCAGGGCTTCCTCCTGATCGTGGGTCACGATCACGGCGGTGATGCCCAGACGCTGTTGCAGGGCGCGGATCTCGATGCGCACCTCATGGCGCAGCTTGGCATCAAGGTTCGACAACGGTTCGTCCAGCAACAGCACATCCGGCTGGAACACCAGCGCCCGCGCCAGAGCGACCCGCTGTTGCTGCCCGCCCGACATCTGCCGCGGATAGCGATCCGCCAGATGGTCAAGCTGTACAAGAGACAGCGATTCCATCACCTTGGGCTTGATCTCGGCCTTGGGAATGCCGCGCATTTCCAAGCCAAAGGCGACATTCTCGGCCACCGTCATATGCGGGAACAACGCATAGTTCTGGAACACCAGACCCGTGTTGCGCTTCCACGGCGGCAGGCCGGTGATGTCATTGCCGCCAATGCGGATGTTGCCTGCTGTCGGGTCGATAAAGCCCGCGATCATCCGCAAGGTCGTGGTTTTGCCACAGCCAGACGGCCCCAGCAGCACCATGAATTCACCTTCGTTGATATCCAGATTGACGTTTTGCGCGGCTTGGAAGTCGCCGTAATGCTTGGTCAATCCCTCTAGTTCTAGTCGTGCCATCACACCACCCGGCTAAGTTTTACAAATCGGTCAGTGACCAAGAGAGCGACCGTGATCACCACGATCTGCAGCACCGAAATCGCTGCGATCGACGGGTCGATCCGCCATTGCAGATACTGCAAAATCGCAATCGGTAGGGTTGTCTGCCCCGGTGCCACCAAAAACAGGCTCATCTCTAGGTTCCCGAACGAGGCCACGAACCCAAACAGCGCCCCTGCCACCACACCCGGCAGGATCGACGGAACCGTGATCCGGCGGAACGCGGTAAACCGGTTCGCCCCAAGGTTCAGCGCCGCCTCCTCCAACGTCCGGTCAAACCCGGCAAGAGAGGCAAGGATCAATCGCGTCGCCCATGGAATGACCAACAGCACATGGCCAAACACCAGACCCCAGAACGATCCCATCAACGGCAGGCCGGTCTTGATCTCGGTCTGCACCTGAAACACGAACAAAGCAAAGCCCAGCACGATCCCCGGCACGATCAACGGCATCAGCAACAGGTTGCTGATCACCCCTGAACCGGTGAACTTGTGCCGGCTGATCGCCAGCGCCGCAGGCAGCGCAACCATCAATCCGATCAGCGTCGCCAGAACCCCGACCTTGAGAGAGGTGAAGAAAGCGTCGATGAACCGCTCGTCCTGAATGGCCGTCTGATACCATTCCAGCGAATAGCCCTCGGGCGGGTAATTCGGGATGGATTGCTCATAAAACGAGAGCCATGTGACAAAGATTAGCGGCAGCGACAGATAGAGAAAGCCGATGAAGGCCACCGTGTTCAGCGTCCAGCGCCGCAGGCGCCGCGCTCCGATCCCCGCGCCGCTCATGCCGCCACTCCTAGGGTGTTCTTGTGGAAAGCCCCGCCCTTCATGATCATGGGCATATGCCGCCCCTGCCCTTCAAGCAGGGTAATATCCTCAACCGGGTCACCATCGACCAAGATCATGTCGGCCCATGCGCCCTCGGCAATGGTGCCAAGCTGCCCGGTGCGGCGCAGGATCTCGGCGCCGATGCTCGTGGCCGAGCGGATGATGTCAATCGCGGGCATCACCTCGCGGCGGATCGAAAACTCGCGGCTCTGATCTTCCATCAGCTCGCCCAGCAGGTCGGTGCCATAGCCAATCTTGACCCCCGCCGCGCGACAAATCTCAAGCGAGCGATAGCCACCATCCAGCACCATCTCGTTTTTCTCCAACATGCTGGCGGGCATGCCGTAATCGGCGGCGCGTTCCTTCATCGCCACATAGGCGATCAGGTTGGGCACGATAAAGGCCCCCTTTTCGGCCATCAATGCGGCGGCTTTGTCGTCGATCAGATTGCCATGCTCGATGGTGCGCACACCATGTTTGACGGCGCGATAGATCGCCTCGGCGGAATAGGCATGCGCCAACACATAGCGCCCGAAATTCTCGGCCTCTTCAACGGCGGCCTCGATCTCGGGGATCGAGAATTGCAAACTGTCCAGCGGATCATAGGGCGAGGCGACCCCGCCCGAGACCATGATCTTGACCTGATCGGCGCCTTGGCGCATCTGCTCGCGCACCACTTTGCGCACCTGATCCTCGCCATCGACCACGATGCGCAAAAACGCCATGCCGTTGCAGCACGGGCAATCATAGCCCGGATTGGTGCGCGACCGCCCGTCGCTGTGTCCGCCCGTCGGCCCGATCGACCGGCACGAGATAAACAGCCGCGGCCCCTCGATCAGCCCCTGCTCGATCGCGGTTTTCATGCCCCAATCGGTGCCGCCCGCGTCACGCGCGGTGGTAAAGCCACGGTCGATCATCCCTTTGAGCCGCACCGCCCCGCGGGCCGAAGCGAGCGTCATCGGCACGTCTTCCAACCGGCGGGTGTAAACCTCGCTGTGCATCGAATGGACGTGGCAATCAATCAGCCCCGGCATCAACGTCCGCCCGCCACAATCCACCACAGTGGCGCTGTCGGATGTGATCGGCACATCGCTGACTTCTTTGATGCGGTCTTTTTCCACCAACACTTCATAGCCTTCTCGCGGCGCATCAAAGGCGGGGTCGAGCAGTTTCAGGTTCTTGAACAAAAGGGGCGCGGTCATCGCTTGATCTCATCCTGACGGTGGGCATTACGGGCTCTAATTCGGGCGGCGGTTCGGCTCATCATGTCAATGCAGTGTATTCTTGAAGAAGCTGCCGTCCTTCATGATCACGGGAATATTGGCTCCCTGATCCCCCAGCAGCGACAGGTCTTTGAGCGGGTCATCCTCGACGACGATCAGATCGGCATAGGCACCGGGGCGCAGACAGCCCAACTCACCCTGACGCTGGATCACCTCGGCGCCGACCAAGGTGGCCGAGCGGATGATATCCATCGCCGGAAGAACCTCTGAGCGGATCACGAATTCGCGGCTCTGATCAATCCGCAGCTGGCCCAGCAGGTCCGAGCCATAGGCAACCGGCAGGCCCGCCGCCTTGCAGATTTCAAGCGAGCGCAGCCCGCCTTCGATCACGATGTCGTTCTTTTCCAGCATGTCGGCATCCATGCCGAAGCTCTCGGCGCGTTCCTTCATGGCGTAATAGGCAATCAGATTGGCGATCATATACATGCCTTTGTCCGCCATCGCTTTGGCCGCTTCCTCGTTGATGAGGTTGCCATGCTCGATGGTGCGCACACCGCCCTCGGCGGCGCGCAGGATCGCTTCGGGGGAATAGGCGTGGGCGCAGACATAGCGCCCGAACGCCGCCGCCTCTTCGGTCGCGGCCCGCACTTCGCTCATCGAAAACTGCAATGAATCGAGCGGATCATAAGGCGAGGCAACACCGCCCGACATCATGATCTTGATATGGTCACAGCCCTGGCGCATCTCTTCGCGCACCATCTTGCGCACCTCAGTCGCGCCATCGGCAATCGCCAGCCCAAAGGACAGCGCATCACAACAGGCACAGCGCAAATCCATCGACTTTGCATCGGTGCGCCGCCGCCCGTCACTATGTCCGCCCGTCGGCCCGATCCCGCGCCCGGCAATAAACAGACGCGGCCCCGCAAACAGCCCGTCGTCGATCCCCTGCCGCAAGCCCCAGTCCGATCCGCCGGTGTCGCGCACCGTCGTGAAGCCGCGGCTCAACATCGCCTTCGCCTCGACCATCGCATGCGCCGTCATCAAGGTCAGCGGCATCGATTCCAGCTTGGCCAGCGACACTTCGCTCAGCGTCAGATGCACATGCGAGTCGATCAGACCCGGCATCAAAACCCGGCCGCCACAATCGATTACATCGGCGTTTTCCGCCTTGATCGGGCGATCGGAAAATTCGACGATCCGATTGCCCTCAATCAACAGCTCCCACCCCTCCAGAAGCTCGTCCTGTTCGGGGTCAAGTATCCGCGCATTCTTGAAAATCATCTGACCAGAGGCTGTCTGCATCGCTGTTCCGATCATCCCTTCGGCTCTCGCTCCGGCCTAACGGGGTCTGCTGCGATGCGGCGAAAAACATCCTGTTTTCAGAATGTTACGCGCATGCCCTAAGCCTGCGCCCATCGCCACCTTACAGCCCCCGGACCGTCATGTTGTCGTTACACGTCGATCCTGCGTGGAAAAAACACGCCCTGTCAAATCCGAAATTAATTTTGCATACTTGCCTAATAAAAACAGACGTGTTTGTGTTTATCTGCTCAGATTCTCATCACAAAGGACGCTGGAAAGACCGGAAAACGCGCCCGAATCACTCCCGAACTGATTCGTTTTTGACCCACCCCAACGACTCGGCGCAGAGGGCTCTCCAAACGTCGACCATGACCAGCAAGGTGCCAATACATGCCGCAAGACAGCCGCCCTCCCCTCCCCGTCATTATCCTCACCGGATTTCTTGGCGCGGGCAAAACCACGCTCTTGCAACGCATCCTTTCGCAGAAAAACGGCCCCCGCTACGGCGTGTTGGTCAATGACTTTGGCGCCATCAATATCGACGCCGACCTGATCACGGAAACCGGGCGCGACGGGGTGGTCAGCCTCGAGAATGGCTGCATCTGCTGCACCATCCGCGATGATCTGGTCGCCGCACTGCACCAGATCCTCGAACAGCCCAACCGCCCCGAACGGCTGGTGATCGAAGCCAGCGGCGTGTCGCGGCCCCTGCAAATTGTCGAAGCCCTCGAAGACCCCGAGATCGAGCCGCAAACCCTGCTCGACGGGGTCTATTGCCTGATTGATTGCGGCGCGTTCCTTGATCTCGACTTTGCCTCGACCGAACTCGCCATGGATCAGGTCATGGGCTCCGACCTTGCCATTCTGAACAAAAGCGATCTGGCCGATGACGCCCAGATGGAACAGATCGAAACCGTGCTGCGCACCGCCCAGCCGCGGCTGAAAACCCTGCGCACCACCGGTGCGGTGGTGCCGAACGAACTGCTCGCCGGGCTGCCCGATCCGGTCGCCTCGGGCCTTGTCGATCACGATGAATGCGCCGATCCGTCCTGTGGCTGCCACGACCATCACCACGATCACCACCACGACCACGCACATGACCACACTCACGCGCATGACCATGACCACGATCACACCCATAACGAGGAATTCCGCTCGTGGTCATGGCAGGGCACGGGCCGCTTTGCCGCCTCTGATGTCAAATCCTTCATGGCCGCGCTGCCGCCGCAAATCCTGCGCGCCAAAGGTATCCTTGTCGGCCCCGAGGGCGAGCGCCTGCGCTGTGATCTCGTCGGCAAACGCCACAGCGTCAAACGCGAAGACGCCGCCGCGCCCGCGCTCTCGACCTTTGTTCTGATCGGCCGAAGCGAGGCGCTCGACCCTGACGCGCTCACCGCCGGTTTTGAGGCGATGAAGTGTTAAGCCACGCGCGCGCCGCCACCCATTTTCGCCTGTCTTGCCCACCCCGCCCGCATATCGCGGGTGCAAGGGCACAGGCATTCAACCAGACCCAACAACGGAGATAAATACTATGACGATTGGCATTGGTGGCTCAACGGTCCAAGAAGAACTCGCAAAGATGACGCCACTCTACACCGATGTGCCGCGCATCGGGGTTGATGATTACATCGCCCGCGTCAAACGCGCCCAAGAGATGATGCGCGAAAAAGGCATCGACGCGCTCTATCTCGATAGCTCGCCCAACCTGTTTTACTTCACCGGCATGTCCCTCAAACTGACCGAGCGTTTGCACGGCGCCATCATCCCGGTCGAAGGCGATGTCATCTATCTCTCGCCCAGCTTTGAAGAGCCGAAAACCCGCTCTCTCATGCTGTTCGGCGACGATGTGCGCGTCTGGGAAGAACACGAAGACCCGACCGCGCTGGTCGCCGATACCCTGCTCGGGATGGGCCTGCCCGGCAACACCATCGCCGTCGATCCGCTGACGCCGTTCTTTTCCTTTGACGGGTTCCGCCGTCACGGCAACCGCTTTGATTTCGTCAATGGCGACGCGATCACCGCCGCCTGCCGAATGGTCAAATCCGACGCCGAAATCGAACTGCTGCGCGCCGCCAACATGATCACGCTTGAGGTCCACAAAGCCGTGGCGCGTATCCTGCGCCCCGGCATCAAAGCCAGCGAGGCCGGTGAATTCGCGCTCGAAGCGCACCGCCGCCTTGGCGCGGTCTCGCCGGGGGGAAAGCCGCTCATTATGTTTGGCCCCGAAACCGCCTATCCTCACGGGGTCGGCTATGATCAAGAGCTGAAAGAGGGCGACATGGTCCTCGTTGACATCGGTGGTTTTGTTGGCGGCTACCGCTCGGACATGACCCGCACCTATGTCTTTGGCGACCCGACCCCGCGCCAGCGCGAAGTCTGGGAGATCGAGCAGACATCGCAACTCGCCGGTTTCAACGCCGCCGTGCTCGATGATCCGTGCGAAAACGTCGACAATGCCGCGCGCAAAGTCATCGGCGACGCGGGCTTCTCACCGGATTACGAAACGCCGGGCCTGCCGCATCGCACCGGCCACGGCATCGGCCTCGAGGTTCACGAAGCCACCTATATGGTGCGTGGCAACATGACCCCGATGCAGCCGGGGCTGTGCTTCTCGGTCGAGCCGACAATCTGTATCTACGGTGAATTCGGCATCCGGCTCGAAGATTGCGCCTATATGACGGCTGATGGCCCGAAATGGCTGACACCGCCGTCGCCGAGCATTGACGATCCGTTCGGCTACGAGGTCTAAGATCCGGCGCGCGGCCTTGCGGGCCGCGCGCCCCGTTAACCTTAACAGGCGTTAACCCCTCCCCGCCGCCCGGCAGCCGAGAGTCAGCCGGATGTCAGCCGGGAGTCACCCCCCTGATCCATGCGCTACGCTCATGTTAACCACTTTGGAAAACACCCCAAAGGTTAACGCGCTGTTAATAACTTCGGCGGGATATGGCCGATATCGGGCAGGACAAGATCGGCCAAATGGGCCAGATCATCGGCTTGGGCAAGCCCCGTCAGCACCCCGATCGTGCGCATTCCGGCGCGCCGTCCAGCGTCCAGATCATGGGTGCTGTCACCGACCATCGCGATGCGCTCAGGGGCCAGATTCATCGCCGCTGCAAAGGCCAAAAGCTGCCCCGGCGCGGGCTTACCGCCATAGCCGCTGTCGCAGCCCGCGATAAAATCGAACGCCTCCAGAATGCCCGCCTGCCCCAGATGCGCACGCGCCGGGGATTCGGCGTCATTTGTCGCCAGCCCGATGCGCAATCCCCGGCCCCGCAGCTCACTCAGAAGCGGCGCCAAGGGCACCGCTTGCGCCATCGGCGCGCTTGCCGCGCCGCTGTTCATCCGCGCCACGATTTCCGCCTCGGTTTTGCGCGACTGTAAGGGCACCAGCGCCTCGGCGATTTCTCCAACCGTGTGGGTGATCGCAATTGAATCCGGCGCGAAGCTCTTGGTTTTCAAGCGAAATCCAATCGCATCGCCCATGGTCTCGGCGTGGCCAAGGTCGTTGTCGGCCAGCTCCATAAGCAAGCCACAGGCCCAGTCCTCCCATGAGGCTGAAAACTCAAAAAGCGTGCCATCCTTGTCGAAAATCAGCCCGTCCAGATCGAGCATCTGCATCTGTGTCATTCTGCGTGCCTTGGGTGTTGGTTGCTGCCGCGTGGCGTTAGGTCCAATGCACCGCTTCCCCCCCCGGAAGAGCGGCCCGCGCCTGCATCGGCTGGTCATAGCTTACCCCGGCATTATCACAAAATGCCACCACCCAAGCGTCGTCCATCAGCAGAAAATCCAGCACCGAGCCAAGGAACTGCGGATCGCGCGCCCGCAGGCTCAATTCATCCGCCGCCGCGCCGGTCGACCCAAGGAAGATCGACAGCATTTCTTCGTCCCCCACAAGCCAGGCCAAAGCCGTTAGCGCCAGAGTTTCGGCAGAGTTTCGTGTTACAGACATTTTGAACGGTCCCGGAAAGGATTTATTAACTACTCTAGTAGCAAGATAGACGAACGTCGTGCCACATTCAAAAGGGGGTACCAACCGTGCCCGGTAAAATTTTGATCGTCGATCCTGTCTCGACCAACCGGATCGTGCTGAAAGTAAAGCTTTCGGTCGCCAACTTTTGCGTCGCCCAAGCTGCTTCCGGAGCAGAGGCGCTAACCATGGTGCGCAAGGAGTGCCCCGACCTTATCCTGTGTACGGATCAGCTTGCTGATATGACTGCGGAGACATTCGCGCTCCGCTTGCGGGCTGAACCTGCGGGCGCCTCCGTGCCCCTTGTTGTGGTTCCACCGGAAAACGCCCGCCCTGATCGCCATGCGCTGCTGTTGGCTGGCGCCGATGATATCCTGCCGCGGCCTTTGAATGATGCGCTTTTGCTGGCGCGGCTGCGCAGCCTTTTGCGTCTGCGTGAAACCTCGGACGAGCTGACCTTGCGCAAGGGCGTCAGCCGCGCACTTGGCATGAGCGAAGCGCCGGAGGGATTTGTCACCGCCCCACGGATCGCAGTTGTCGCCACCACCATGGAAGAATCGCTGAAATGGGCCCGCCGGCTCGAAACTCAGGTCAAAACCCGCGTTCTGTCTTGTTCAAGCAACGATGCGCTGCGCCAGTTGCTTAAAAACAAAACACCAGACGCGATTGTCATGGTGCTTGATCCGCAAAATGTTGAATTCGGCCTAAATTTGCTGGCCGATCTGCGCGCCAACCCTGAGACCCGCGATTGCAGCATCACGGCCCTGACCCATGACCATACGTGCGACGGGATCGCGGCTGACCATCTTGATCGTGGGGCAAATGACACTCTGCGAAGCGATCTCAACATCCGCGAAATGTCGCTGCGCATTGAACGACAGATTGCGCGCAAGCGCAGGCTCGAACGTCTGCGGGCGGATATGAAGGACGGGCTGCGCGCGGCGCTGATCGATCCGTTGACCGGGCTGAACAATCGCCGCTTTGCGATTCCGCATCTGGCCAGCATCGCCAACGCCTCGGCGCAGGGCGGTGGAGAATTCGCGACGATGGTGATTGATGTGGATCACTTCAAATTGATCAATGACCGGTTTGGTCATGCGTCGGGCGATGCCGTCCTTATCCGCTTGGGTGAGGTGTTGAAACAGGCCGTTCAAGAGCCCGGCTTTCTGGCCCGGATCGGCGGCGAGGAGTTCCTTGTCGTCTTGCCCAATACCGGGCGCGGTGCGGCGGAACTGGCTGCGCGGCGACTGTGTAAAATGATCGAAACAACGCCGTTTCCGATGCCGGGTCACAGCCACCCTTTGCAGGTCACAGTCAGCATCGGGGTCGCCATGAGCAGCGACATCCGCAACACATCGGGCACGCGCCCGCTCCATGAAATCGTGTTGGAAAATGCAGATCGCGCGCTCTATGGCTCAAAAGCCCATGGCCGCAACCGGGTGACACTATGTGATGATCGCTCCGCGGCATAACGAGGCATAAAATGGCACGCACAGGCGCCTGCCTAAAAACGGGCGTTTGGATTAACCAATTGTTAAGAAAAACCCCACGCCAAGGTTAACCACGATTAACCGCCAGCAGCCGGGGCCTTAACGGGGCGTTACCCCCGTTCAGACCCCACCTAAACCGCCGCGCCGCTCAATCGCCGTCTTTATCTTTGCTTTTGCGCTTCTTCTTCGGCTCCCGCTTGAGGACCTCTTTCAAGCGCTCGCTATAAGCAGCACGCTCTTCTACGCTCATCTCGTTCAACTGCGCCAGCAAGGCTTCGATACCAAGATTGGTCCGCCGAACCACCATCTGCATTTGCCGGTCAATCGCTTCGCGCACCGCCTCGGCGTCATACGGCTCGGCGGTCAGTGCGGCGATAAAACCCGCAAATTCCGCCTCGACACTGTCGCGCGACGGGCGCTCTGCTCGAAGGGTTTTGCGCACGCTCCGGCCAATCTCGCGGCGGTCTTCGTGCGACAGCGCAGCAGTAAGCGGCCCGCCCACTTGCGACGCGCGCGACGGCCTGCCGCGGTCATCGAACCGGTTCGACACCATCGCGCCGACAAACAATCCCGCCACCAAAAGGTTCACCGCAAGTGAAGAGATAAGCAAAATCCGCACGCTACGGCGCATGGCGGGGGCTTTGACAGCTGCATCGCTCATCCCGCGTCTCCTTCTGCAAAGGTGAACCCAAAGTCTGATGTGAGATCAAACACATAAGACGAAGCATCATTGTTCCCCAAGGCATTCGCCATGGCATCGCTAACCCCCAGATTGGGGCTAAAGCCGATCCAGACACCGGCAAGCGTGGCCGTGGCCAATCCGCCAAGAGCCGGCCAGCCCCCCAAGGCCGCCCACATCCCGGTGACGATGTTAAGCCGCCTGCCGCGATCCGGCACTGCGGATTCAGCTGCAGCAGCTTGCACCGCCAGCGCGTCGCCCATCACCCGCGCCATCAGCGCCTCCGAAGCCGCCTCCGGTGCCGCGCGGGCCGCGTCGAAAAACACGTCCAGCGCATCGTCCGAACGGCCGCCCGTTCCCGTGTGTTTCGTCTCATCCATGGCCATACCCCAGTTCCTCGCGCCGCCCGTCCAGAATGGCAGCCAACGCTCGTTTGCCCCGCGCGGTCAGGCTTTCAACCGCCTCGGTGCTGATTTCCATAATCGCCGCAATCTCGGAATTCCCCAACCCCTCGATGTGGCGCAATACCACCGCCTGCCGTTGCCGGTCAGGCAGCTCGGCCAGAGCCCCTTGCAGAGCCTCCTGCCGTTGTCGCGCCTCCAGCGTCTCTGCCGGGCCCAGCGCGTCATCTTCCGGTTCCGGCACGTCTTCCAGTGCGGGACCGCCTCGTTTGCGTTTGCGTAACCGGTCAGTGGCAAGATTGGCCACAACCCGATAAAGCCACGTCGTCACCTGCGCTTCGCCCTGCCGCCACTCTCCGGCGATTTTCCACAGGCGCATCATCGCATCCTGCGCCACGTCCTCGGCCTCATCCCGGTTGCCCAGCATGCGATAAGCATGGGCCATAACGATCGGCGTTAGCCGCGCAGTCAAAGCCAATGCCGCCTCTCGGTCGCCATTTGCAAAGAGCGTCAGCAGCGCTTCATTCGGCACATCGCCTAGGGTGTCGAGCGGCATATTCATCTTGTCCGTGGCGTATCCCGTTCCTGTCGGCCTTGCAACCTGGCCCGGAGCGGGCGTGGTGTGGGAGGGGCGGCAAGACGCCGCCCACCCCGCTGTTCGCTAACGATTAATCGGCTTTGCGCTCACCTTTGTGACCGTCTTTGTGGCCATGCTTACCGGGTTTGCCATGCTTGCCGTGCTTGCCGCGACGCTCTTTGAACTTCTTGGCCGCGTCTTGCATCTCTGCTTCGGTGATGTTGCCATCGCCATCGGCGTCGATGCGGCTGAACATGCGGTCCGCTTGGGTCTGCTGACCCGGCATCTCGTCAAAGCTCACTTCGCCATCATTGTTGGTGTCCAACCGCTTGAGCATTTTCTCGGCACGCTTGGCACGGCGCTCTTCTTTGCGCTTTTTGCCAGCCTCAAGCAGCTCTTCAGCCGACAGTTTTCCGTTGCCATCGGTGTCTGCGGCGTCAAACTTCGCCTTGGCGTGGGCTTCCATTTCGGCCTGCGTCAGGTTGCCGTCGCCATTGGCGTCGAGCTCAGAAAACTCTGGCATCATCGGGCCCATACCGCGCCCATGGCCTTGTTTGCCCTGCGCGGTTGCCATACCAGCCCCTGCAACAATACTGGCGGCCACGATACCTGCGATTACATATTCACGTTTCATACTCTGATCTCCATCATAGGTTTTCTAGGTCTTGCCCCTCTTGTGAGGCCGGGCATTCTCTCCCGTTTGCAAAGATACAAACGCAGCAGCTCAGCGTTTCCGTCGCGGTTTGAAAATATTTTTTGCAATTCAGTGCGAATTTTTGCGACATCGCGCCGCAACACGCTCGGAAAGGCTTTAATAATTGGGGCGATTAGCCCACCTTTGCCGGGAACACGCGAGGACAGACATGACCGATCAATCCATTTCACCGGTTGCACAGCAAGAACAAGAACGCCCTCTTTGGCCCGCATTGCGCAAAGGTTGGCGGCGGCGCTGTCCCAATTGCGGCTCGGGGCCGTTGCTGAAAAGCTATCTCAAGGTAAACGACGATTGCAGCGTTTGCCGCGAGGAATTCCACCATCATCGGGCTGATGACGGGCCTGCTTACCTAACCATTTTGGTGGTGGGGCACCTGATGGCGCCGCTTTTGCATTTCACGTTCGTGACGTGGCGTCCTGAGCCGCTGGTGCTTTTCACCATCTTCGCTATTGGCTGCGTGACACTCTCGCTATACCTTCTGCCCAGACTGAAAGGGGCGGTGATCGGGTTTCAATGGGCCCGACAGATGGGCGGGTTTGGCAAGGAGCACTCAAGCAAACCGGCCGCACCCCCGCCTCAGATTAATTGAGAAGGCAGGCCAGAATGAGCAGCGATACATCCGTCCCCCCAAGCGGGCGCACGATCGACAAGACCGCGATCCGCAATGCCGCAACCGTTATTGTATTGCGCGACCGGATGGACACCCCCAAGGTTCTGATGGGTCAACGCGGCGCCAAGGCGGCGTTTATGCCCAACAAATTCGTCTTTCCCGGTGGCGCGGTTGACCCGGATGATGCGGGCGTTCCGCTTGTGCGTCGCATGCCACAGGTGTGTCGCGACCGCCTGTTGGAAGAGGCCGAGCAGGGCCTCAGCCATGCTCTTGCCACCGCTGCCATTCGCGAGCTTTGGGAAGAAACCGGCCTGATCCTCGGGCAGCGCAACACATGGGATCGTAAACCGCCCAAGGACTGGGCCGGCTTTGCCGATCTTGGCTATGTGCCCGATGCGCATCCGCTGCAATTCGTCTTTCGTGCCATTACGCCGCCCGGCCGCCCGCGCCGGTTTGATGCGCGGTTCTTCCTTGTTGATGCCTCCGAAGTCGCCAATGATCTCGATGATTTTTCCTCGGCTCAGGATGAGCTGTCGCATCTGCAATGGATCCCGGTCAGCGAAGTGCGCGGCTTTGATCTGCCCTTCATTACCGAAGTTGTCCTTGCCGAAGTCGCCGCGCGGGTCCGCGACCACACGCCGCCGGAAAACGTGCCGTTCTTTAACAACACACAAGAGGCGAGCCTGTTTGAACGGCTCAAAGGGCGCGGGCCGTTGTCGGGCAAACCCATCGTTTACGACTGATCCCGCAAGGTGTCCCGCCCGCGCGGTCGCCTTTTGCTAAACGCTAGGCCAGCAAGACAAGCGCCAGAATGCTGATGGTTAAAAACCCGATGCCGCCTAGTTCTTTGCGGCTCAGGGTCTCGCCAAAGAACAGCACTGACGCCGCGATCGAAAAGATCACCTCGATCTGGCCCACGGCAAACACATAGGCCGCGTTTTGCAGCGTGAAGGCGATGAACCAGCAAAGCGAACCGCCAAGCCCGCTCAACCCCATCCAGACCGCGGTTCGGCGCGCTGCGATCACCCGTGCCACCTCGCCCTTTTCCCGCCATGCAAGCCATGCCGACAGGGCCAAGGTCTGCGCCGTTGTCACAATCGCCAGCGCCACAACCGCGCGCATAAACGGATCGTCCGAGGGCACCTCAAGCGTTGCGCCGCGATAGCACACCGCTGACACTGCGAAAAACGCCCCCGATAAAAGGCCCAATCCGGCGGCCCGGTTCATGACCCGTCGCGCAAATCCGCCTGTGCCATCCGCGCTGTCCGACAGGATCAAGACACCGACAAGGCCAAGCAGTATCGCCGCCATTCCCGCCACCGACACCCGGTCGCCCAACAGGACAAAGCCGACCAGCGCAGTTTGCATCACTTCGGTTTTCTTGAACGTGATGCCAACAGCAAAGTTACGGTGGGCAAACAACGCGACAACACACCATGTCGCCAAAATCTGCCCCAACCCGCCGACCATCGCAAACGCCCAGAACCGGCCGCCCAACACGGGCCAGCCCGCACCGCTCCACAGCAGAGAGCCAAGCGCGAGGCTGATCACGAAGGGCATCGAATAAAGGAACCGCGCAAGCGTCGCGCCGCCCGCGCTCAACGATGTGCCGCTTAGCGATTTTTGCAGCATAAAGCGCAGCGTCTGAAACGCCGCCGCCGCGATTGAGATCAGAATCCAGACCATAAGGCCCTATTGCACAGCCTTAGCGCCGCGAAAAGAGCGGATGCGGCACCGGGTCTTTGCCGCGCCAGAAATAGCGCCGGAAAACCTGTGCATAGGAGCGGTAATAGTAATCGTCATTTCGCGCCAGAAACGCCTCGCGCTCCTCTCGCGTCTTCTGGGGGAGCGCATACCATTCCAGCTTGGGATAGGCGTGATGCACCACATGCAGGTTGTTGTTGAGAAAAAGCAACGCCAATAGTCCGCGATCCTCGATCAACACGGTGCGCCCGTCGGCGGCCTCATGGGCGCGATGCTCAAGATAGGTGCGGATTTTCAGGATCGAATGCGCCGCATAGCTGGCCAGCAAGAAAGCCCAGACAGGCATCTGCCCAAGGGCGGCCATCCACCAGACCACCAGCCCAAGCGCCGGAAGATGCCAGAGCCAGCCATTCACCACCCTCCGCGCGCCCTTACGAGCAAGCCGCCAATCCGCGCGCATGAAAAACACCTGCCCGATCACCGGACCAATCAGCAAGCGCCCGAACAACGTGTTGTTCAGTCGAAGCACCGCCTTGGCCCACCGCGGCTGCACCGCCCAAACCTCTGGGTCTAGGTAATTCGTCTCCGGGTCGTCATAAGGATCGGTGATGTTTTCGTCCCGGTGATGCGCGATATGCGTGTCGCGAAAGCGGCGATACGGCACACAGAGCGACAGCGCCGGAAACACCAGCGCCTCGTTTAGCCACGCTTTGCGCGTTGGATGGCCATGTAGCGCCTCATGGGTTAGCGAGCTGTGCAGCGCCGCCGAAAGTGTGACCAACACCATGCCAAGCGGCAACCAAAACGCCGCGGCCCAAGTCGTCGCAACCGCCCAAGTGAGATACGTCAGCCCCAGCAAGCCCCACGTCGGCCATTCGACCTTGCCCCGCTCAGCCATGCCGCCCCCAGTGCACCCGCGCCCAAAGCCGCTCGTAAAACAGATAGCAGACAAACCCGATGCTGGTGTTCAACACCGCCATTGCCCCCCCCAGCGCCAGCGACCCGGTCATCACCAGCCCGACAAGGCACATGACAACCAGACCCAGAATGTTCCAGCATATGGCTTTAACAAGGCTTCGGGCGGGGCTTTCCATTCGCGGTCCTGCTTTTTTGCTATTGATTGCGAAAAAGATAGCCCCACGGCCAGAGATCGCCCATTCCGATAATGATTAACAAATCTCGCGTTTGGTGATATAATTCACCGCATGCCGACAAGAATCGACAAACGCATCCGTGCCGCTCAATTCCGCACCCGCCTTGAGCAGGCGATGACACGCGCCAAGGTCAATCAAAGCGCCCTTGCCCGCCGTATCGGGGTGGATCGGTCCACCGTTTCTCAGCTTCTCAAAGGCACCGGTGCGCGGCTGCCCAATGCACAGGTTGTCGGGGAATGCGCCGCCGCGCTTGGTGTGTCAGCCGATTGGCTTTTGTCGCTCTCGGACCGTCCCGAAACCGCCGCCAACCTTCTGGCCAATGCGCTTACCCTGACCGAAGCGCCGCGCGCTCTTGTGGATGAGCAGATTTTCGACTGGCACACCGAAGCCGCCGGCATGAAAATCCGCCACGTCCCGGCGACCCTGCCGGACATGCTGAAAACCCGCGAAATCCTTGAATGGGAATATTCCTTGCATCTGGGGCGCACCGCGACACAGGCGATTGGCGCGTCCGAGGACCGGCTGTCGTGGATGCGCGGCGCGCAATCGGATTATGAAATCGCCCTGCCCCTGCATGAGCTGACAAGCTTCGCCAAGGGCGAAGGGTATTATTCCGGCCTCGACGCCGCCCTGCGCCGTGCGCAGCTAAAGCGCCTCATCCTGCTTCATGAACAGCTCTACCCGCGTTTGCGGGTCTATTTGTTTGACGCGCGCCGGTTGTTTTCCGCGCCCATTACGATATTCGGGCCGATGCTCGGCGTGCTCTATCTTGGGCGCAACTACCTCGCCTTTCGTGACACAGAACGGGTGCAGGCCTTTACCGCACATTTCGATCAGCTCGTGCGCGAAGCCGAAGTCACAGCGAGGGAGCTTCCAGACCAAGCAAACGCGCTGTTGCGCACGATACCGGATTGATCGGCCGCTTGGATCGAAACCTCAAACTCAGGGCTTGGGGTCGGGGTTTTCCGTATGGCCATCAACTGCAATCACCTGCCCCGACACATAGCGCGCCGCATCAGAGCCAAGAAAAAATGCCATTTCCGCGATGTCACGGCTTTCTACGAAACTGCGCATCGAGGTGCCAGCAGCATAGCCCTCATACACCGCATCGCGGCTCATGCCCTTGGCAGCGGCCTCGCGGTGTAAAACCGCCTCCATCCGTGGCCCTTCAACCGCACCGGGACAGATCGCATTGGCGCGAATACCATGCGGGCCAAGCTCCATCGCGAGCGTTTTCATCAATCCGATAATGGCCCATTTCGCCGCCGCATAAGGCGCGCGGTTCGGATAACCGAATTGCCCCGCCGTTGAAGAGGTCAGCAGCATCGCGCCCTTGCCTGCTCGTTTCATCATCGGCGTGGCCAGCTTCGACGCCAGAAACGCGCCCTCAAGATTGACGCTTACACAGGCGCGCCACTCGCTCAACGCCACATCCTCGACCGGCGCGGTCGGTCCGGCGATGCCGGCATTGGCGCAGAGCACGTCAAGCCCGCCCCACTCCGCCTCTATCTGGGCAAACACCGTCGTCATCGCGGCCTCGTCCGCTGCATCGGCGACCGATACGCGCCATCCGCCGGGCAGATCATCCGGCGCCGCAATGTCCACAACCCAGACCTGCGCCCCCGCCGCATCGAACCGCTCGGCAATGGCGCGCCCGATCCCCGACCCGCCGGCCGTGATCAGAACCCGCTGGCTCACCTCGGTGCCCCAATCGCGCGCCCGGCGCCTTCGGGCATGGGCAATGCCGCATGCGCCTCCGCCACCTTGACCAATGCGGCTTCGACCTCTGGCGCGGGCGGTGCCGACCGGCGGGTTTTCAGATCGACATGCAGCAGCATATGCTCCCCCGTCGCGACAAGCCGATCGCCCTCGGACATCTCATGGAACAGGTGCATTTTCTTGCCCTTGCCCTCAAGAACATGCGTGCGAATGTCGATCACCGCACCGGCGTGCGCCTCGTCCACATGGCGGATGTGGCTCTCGGCGGTGAAGTAACTGCCGCCATTCGCGATATAGTCTGCGTCGCAACCGATCATCGTCATGAAACGGTCGGTCGCATCGGCAAAGGCCTCAAGATACCGGCTCTCGGTCATATGCCCGTTGTAATCGAGCCACTCCAACGGCACCGCCCGCCGCGCCGTCAGCACCGGACCCGACAGATCGGCCAGCTGGTCGACATGCTGCACCAGCCCCGCCGCGGCTTCGCTCTTGCGGTCATGCGCTTTTTGCAGCGCTCCCGCGCCCCAATCCTCACGCAGCAGGCTGCGCATGATCCCCACAAGGTTGGCGTCGCGAATCCGTTCCAACTCGCGGATCGAATGCATCCCCGATTGCACGTCCGACTGATCCGCAATCGCGTCGATCAACTCGTCCGTTAGCTCGGGCACATCCATCAATTTGGTCCACGGCCATTCAAGGCACGGTCCGAACTGGGCAATGAAATGGCGCATTCCGGCCTCGCCGCCCGCCACGCGATAGGTCTCAAACAACCCCATCTGCGCCCACCTCAGGCCAAAGCCGAAGCGGATCGCGTCGTCAATTTCCTCGGTCGTGGCGATGCCGTCCTTGATCAACCACAAGGCCTCGCGCCAGACCGCCTCAAGAAACCGATCCGCGATATGGGCGTCGATCTCTTTTTTCACATGCAGCGGATGCATCCCCACCGACGACAACAACGCCTTGGCCTTGTCGATCAACCCGGCGTCATTGGCCTCGGTCGTTACCAGCTCAACCAGCGGCAAAAGGTAAACCGGGTTGAACGGATGCGCCACGACCACCTGCCCGGGCCGCGCCAAGCCCGCTTGCAATTCCGACGGCTTATACCCCGAGGTGGACGAGCCGATCACCGCGCCTTCGGGAACATGCGTCATCAGTTCCGCATAGACTTTCTGTTTCAACTCAATGCGCTCGGGCACGCTTTCCTGCACCCAATCAGCCCCCTGAACGGCGTCTTCAATCGTTGAATGCAAGCTCAACGCGCCCTCCGGCGGCAAGGCGACATTGCCCAAGCCCGGCAGGGAACGGCGCGCGTTTTCCATCACTTCGGAAATCTTGCGCTCGGCCTCCGGGTCCGGGTCGAACACCCGCACCGTCCACCCGTTCAACGCAAACCGCGCGGCCCATCCGCCGCCGATCACGCCACCGCCAATGATTGCTGCAACCTTGCTCATTGCTCTGCCCTTTGCGCTTTGGACAGGTCATAGCCCATCCATTCCATGATATCGCTTGCCGCCTTGATCCGGTCCTGACCACCCGTGGCCTTGCGGTCCATGATCCAGCCGAACCGCCCGTTCGGCGTGCCAATCGCAACGGTGCGGTCGTCCGCATCCATCCACAAAACCCAAAGCGCGGCACCGCCAAACGCCTGACCGCCGGTTTCCTCGAACCGGCCCGGACCGGACGTGCGCAAATCGGCGGCAAAGGGCAAAAAGCTCGCCCGCTTGGCCGCATCAATCCCGAATTTTTGCGCCTTAAGGCGCACCCCCTGTGGCGTGCGCACTATGCGAAGCCCCGCCATGCCGCCTGCGGCATCTGTCGACAGATAGGGATCACCAATCCACGAGCGGCGCACCACCCATGCCCCGGCCAGCCGTTCAGGCGTTACGTTCACCTGACTTGAAATCGCCGCCGCCGGATCACGCAGTGGCGGCACGTCTGGTGCCGGCGCAACACAGCCAACAAGCCCGCCAATCATCACGAGAGAGATCGCAGCCCCAAACGCTCGGC
The DNA here is from genome assembly GCA_025916135.1 of Rhodobacteraceae bacterium D3-12. Classification (NCBI taxonomy): domain Bacteria; kingdom Pseudomonadati; phylum Pseudomonadota; class Alphaproteobacteria; order Rhodobacterales; family Roseobacteraceae; genus Phycobium; species Phycobium rhodophyticola. Next base: position 2,982,303 of record CP104793.1, read on the forward strand.
CACGGATCATTTCCGGTTCAGCCAATCCACCGAATTGCCCGGCGGGCGGCAGCGATGGAACTTCAACGGCTCACCCTGTCCGCTCCACATCCAGATCATATCGCCCTCGCCCATGATCAGTCGGGACTCGCGATAAATGCTGCCTTCGCTTTGGCATTCAACTGCAAGCTTCACCGCCTGCATCCCCCGCAACTGGCGCACGTCCGCGATCCGGCAGGTGTTTTCATATCCGCGCAGCTCGCCTCCCAAAATGGCAATCGGCGCTGGCGTCACCTCGCCGATCTGGTCAACCCGGTTGCACCACGACTTGTCCCAGGACCAAAACCCCTCCCACCACTCGGCCGCAAACGCGCTGGCGGGGGTCAAGGCAAGCACCACTGCAAAAACTAATTTCCTTGGCATAATACACCTCACGTTACTGTCATGAACGCGCCGGCGCGCGCTTGGTCAATCCCAAATTCTGGCGCACCTCCTCGGGGCCAATCACCCGCGCGCCCATCCCTTCGACAATGCCCACCGCCCGCTCAACCAACTGTGCATTGGTGGCCAACACGCCCTTCTCAAGCCAGAGGTTATCCTCAAGCCCGACACGCACGTTGCCCCCGGCCAGAACGCTCGCCGCGACATAGGCCATCTGGTTGCGCCCCAACCCAAAAGCCGAAAAGCTCCAGTCGTCGGGCACATTGTTCACCATCGCCATGAAGGTGTTGAGATCATCGGGCGCGCCCCAAGGCACACCCATACACAATTGCACCAACGCAGGGCTGTCCAGAACCCCATCCTTGACCAATTGCTTGGCATACCACAAATGGCCGGTGTCAAACGCCTCGATCTCGGGCTTCACGCCAAGATGGGTCATCATCCGGCCCATCGCGGTCAACATGCCCGGGGTGTTCGTCATGACATAGTCGGCCTCGGCGAAATTCATCGTGCCGCAATCAAGCGTGCAAATCTCTGGAAGGCATTGCTTGATATGTTCGACCCGTTCGGCCGCGCCGATCATGTCGGTCCCGTCTTGCACAGGAAGCGGGCTTTCTGTCGGGCCGAAAATAATGTCGCCCCCCATCCCTGCGGTCAGGTTCAAAACCACATCAACCTCGGCTTCGCGAATGCGGTCCGTGACCTCGCGGTAGAGATCAAGCCGACGGCTCGGGGCACCGCTTTCCGGGTCGCGCACATGGCAATGCACCACCGCCGCCCCGGCACGGGCGGCATCAATTGCGCTGCTGGCGATCTCCTCGGGGCTGCGCGGCACATGTGGAGAACGGTCCTGCGTCCCGCCCGATCCGGTCACGGCACAGGTGATAAAAACGTCTCGGTTCATAGCAAGGGGCATGGCTTTTCCTCTAGATCAGTTGATCCGACATTGCCCGTGCATCATTCCTGCAAACCCGCCCGAAAGCGACACTCTTTTGAGCTTACTTGCCAAAAATTTTTGTCGCCCGCGCGCTCAATCCTTGAGCGACAGCGTATGCTCGCGCAGCCACGTCATAAACCCGCGCGGGTCGTCTTTGACCATGGCTGTTTTCTCATCGGGGATCGGATGGCCGACGACAGGCGATTGCGGCTTGTTACAGCTGTAGACGATCTCGTGCAGCAACAGCCCCTGTCGCAACGTCGCGGAGATACGGTTGGCAATTTGATACCAGCGCGAGTTTGAGCCCTTGAAATGCACCGGCACCACCTTTGCGCCCGAGCGGCGGATCATCTGCGCGGTGAAGACATTCCACTCCCGCTCGATCGCCGGGCCAAACATCGTGTCGGACGAGGCCACAACCCCGGAGGGGAACAGCGTCACCAGCCCGCCAGCCTTGAGATGCGCCATCGCCTGACGCCGCATTTCAACGAATTTCGCTTGGGCATTTTCCTCATAGGGAAACGGCACCGGGATCATATAGGATGAGGCGACCTCATCAATTCCGGTCAACAATGCGCGCGTCAGGATGCGGTAATCATTGCGAACGCGCCCGATCAGATCGGCCAAAATCATCCCATCAACAAGCCCATGCGGATGGTTCGCCACCACCACAACCGGCCCCTCTTTCGGGATGCGTGCCAGCTGCTCATCCGGGGTGCCAAGGTCAATGCCCATGACTTTGAGCGTCGCGGGCCAAAACGCTTGGCCGCGCGGCGCGCCCATCCGTTCAAACTTGCGCACCATGCGAATGATCGAAACTTTGCCGGTAACCCATTCAATCGCGCGGATCACCGTGCCTTGGATCGGGCTGTCAAACGAGTTGGCATAGGTCAGCGACCGGCGGTCATGCCGGATCGGGGCATCCTCTGCCCCGGCAACTGCACTGTCGACGACCCCGTCAACATCGGGGGCTCCGGTTGCATTGCTGTCCCGGTAACTGTCCTCCAACTGGGTTCAACTCCGCTTGTCACTCTGTTTGTCGCACTGTCGCCCGGTGGGCGCGTTTACATGTCCTCGCCGAAACGATCCGCCACCAGCGCCTCAATGGCAAACGCCAGCGCCTCGGCATCCGCTCCGAAGGTTTGCACGTCAATAGTGCTTCCTTTCGACGCTGCCAACATCAAAAGACCCATGATGCTGTCGCCGCTGGCGCTCACGCCATCGCGGCTGATCTCGGCAGAAGCGTCAAAGCCTTCCACAACCTCAACCAGTTTGGCCGACGCGCGGGCATGCAGGCCCTTCTCGTTCACGATGGTCAATTTACGAATTGTCGTCTCACTCATCGGATTTACGCCTCGGCACTAATGTTCTGACTGTCAATATATCTGCGACCTGCCTCTTTGGCCAAACGCACCGCGTCGGCCACGTTCAGATGGCGGGATTTCGCAAGCTTGATAAGCATGGGAAGGTTGGCACCATAGAGGATGCGCCGCTTTTCCTTGGCGCAGGCCTGAAGCGACAGGTTCGACGGTGATCCGCCGAACATATCGACAACCATCACGACACCATCGCCCTGATCCACGTTATCAGCCGCGCCGCAAATTTCGGATTGCTTCACGCCGCGGTCACAATCGGCGGATATGGCTACGCTGCGCACACCTTTTTGCACGCCTACGACGTGCTCCATCGCGGACAGGTATTCCTGTGCCAATCCGCCATGTGCGACGATCACGATTCCGATCAAGCAGGATCCCCTTGAAACATTCTTCCACCCCTCCCCGGCTCAACTTCGGGTGATTTCGCCCGACCGCCGTTCGAGTTCGCGGTGCCTAATTGACACCCGCCAGCCCGCTTCTGCAAGGGCTTTGGCAAGGTTTTCCGTCAATGTGACCGAACGATGTTGCCCGCCGGTGCAGCCAAAGCCGATCGACAAGTGTGTTTTTCCCTCGTCGGAATAGGCCGGCAGCAGCATTTCAACCAAACCGCGCACCTGCTCGAAAAACGCGTCATAGCGCGCGTCCTCGGCAACATAGGCCTGCACCCGTGCGTCGGTTCCGTTCAGCCCGCGCAGGGCCTCATCCCAATAAGGGTTACGCAAAAACCGGCAGTCGAACACCATGTCGATCGCCCTAGGCAACCCGCGTTTGTAAGAGAAAGAGTTTAACGAAACCGCAAGCCCCTGCCCCGCTTCCGGCGCGAACCAGCGTTCCACCTCGGCGCGCAATTCATGGGGCGTCATTTCGGACGTATCAACAAGGAAATCGGCCCGCGCCCGGATCGGCCCCAACAGGTCGAATTCGCGCGCGATCCCCTCGCCGGGGCTTTCTGCCGGGGCCATTGGGTGACGTCGCCGGGTTTCCGAGAACCGGCGCAACAAGACGCCCTCACGACAATCTAGGTAAAACAGCTCAAGCTGGCGGCCATATTCCTCGCCGAACCGGTCGATCGTCTCGATCAGGGCATTGGCCGAAAACTCGCGGTTGCGCGTGTCCACCCCCAATGCCAGCGGGCGGTCGTGTTGTGCCCCCTCTAACAACCCCGGCAACAGGCTAAGCGGCAAGTTGTCGATGGCCTCGAACCCAAGGTCTTCCAACGCCCGGATCGCGGTCGAGCGCCCGGCCCCGGACGGGCCGGTGACCATCACACAGCGCGGAACAGTCGCGGATCGGTCTAGCGGTGCCATGTCTACTCTGCTTTCGTTGCGGTTAGTCGGAACGTCCTGCCTTTAGATATTGCAGAATCGCCGCCGGAAAATGACCTGTCGCGCTATTGTGAAGAAGCGGCAAGGAAACCCCCAGCAGATTCTTGTGTCTTTTCGGGGGAAGACGCTCATTTTCGTCGTGATCCAGATCGACGACCAACGCCAAAGCGGTCGGCCCCGCCGTCGCCGCGTTCAGAATACCCACAAAGCGTGCTTCGATCAGACCTGCAATCTGGGCAGGCGCATCTGCGATCACCGCCTCTTCTTGCCGCTCAAGGATCACGCGATCATCCGCAACCAACCCCGCACCCAGCGCCATAAGCCGCAAAGCAAGGGCCGATTTCCCCGCCCCCGATGGGCCAAGGATCAGGACACCGCGCCCCGCAATCCCAACACAGCTTGCATGCACAATCGTTGGCTCGCCGCCCGCCGTTTTGGAGTGCTCCCCGACCACAGCGCCAGCCCCGAAGGCTCAGACAGGCAGGCAGGCCCACGACAAACCGTGCGCCCAGCGGATCAGAGGTGATATCGGCATCGGTCGGGCGGATGTTTTCGGCCCAGATCACGCCGTCATGCGCCTCGACAATCTGTTTCGAAATCGCCAGTCCAAGGCCGGAGTTGTTGCCAAACTGCCCTTCTGGCCGTTCGGAATAGAACCGCTTGAATACTTTTTGCAGGGCTTCATCGGGGATGCCCGGACCGGTGTCTTCGACCACGACAAGCACCCGGTTTTGCCGCTGCCGTGCCCAGACGCGGATCGCATCGCCATCTTCACAAAACGAAATCGCGTTGGTGATCAGGTTGACAAACACCTGCGCCAATCGCGCTTCCAGCCCGTCGATGACAATCGCATTCGCGGGCAAATCGCTGATAAAGTCGATCCCCTTTGATTTCGCGTCCTCGCCCAGAAATTCGCACAGGTTGCCCAGCATCTTGAGAAGGTCAAAGCTCTCCTGCTCTTCTTTCACAAGCTCGCTATCAAGGCGCGACGCGTTGGAGATATCGCTGACCAAACGGTCAAGCCGGCGCACATCGTGTTCGATCACATCCAACAATTTGCCGCGCTGCTCTTCTTTCTTGACCATACGTAGACTGCCCACCGCACTGCGCAGGCTGGCGAGCGGGTTCTTGATCTCATGCGCCACGTCGGCGGCGAATTGTTCGTTGCCATCAATCCGGTCATAAAGCGCGTTCACCATACCGCGCAGCGCCCCGGACAGGCGGCCGATTTCATCAGGCCGCGCCGTCAAATCCGGAATCCGAATGCGCCCGGTGGACTTCTGGCGGTTGTCCCGGTCGCGGCCAATCTCTGCCGCCGCGGCAAGGTCGCTGATCGGGTTGGCGATGGTCGAGGCCAGAACAAGGCTTAATCCAATCGAAACCAGCGTTCCGACAACGAACATCTGCAACACGCGCTCACGCTCAACCCGGACGAGGTAATCAATCTCACCCGATGTCGAGGCAAGAATAAGCACCCCGACCACGTTATCGCCTTGTTTCACTTGGGTCGACACGGTGTAAACGCGCCCTTCCCCCTCGCTTCCCGCGACAACCTGTGCGCCATCTTGCAGCGTGCTGGTCACCAATTGGCGCGCCTGATCTTCAACCGCAATCAGGGGTTTGGCGGGTTTCTCGCCGGTAAACAGGCCGGAAATCTTGGTCCAGAGCCACGACAACCCATCCGTCAGATAGGTTCGCCCGTCGGTTTTGCTATCGGACAATGGCGACGCAATCCCGCGCCCGCCCGCCGTGCCGACCAACTCACCAGAGGTGTCAAACAGAAAGACCTGCACCCCTTTGCGCATGTCCAGCCCGTCAAGCGTCGCCGTCACGTCGATCCCGTCACCAGCGGCAAGATTGACAGGCGCGGTGCCGCCCATCTGTGCCTCAAACACATCCGAGATCAGCTCAACTTCGCTGGCAAGCCCACGCACCCGTTGCAACGCCAATCCGTCCCGCGACGAATTGAGATACAAAATACCCGCCACAAGAATGTTGAGCGCAATCAGGTTGAAAGTGATGATCTTGCGCGCCAGAGGCGACGCGCGCAACGAGAACAATCCGCGCTTCTCTCTCGAAACGCGGACCTCATCGTCCACTGTACTGCCCGGAGCAACAAAATCGTCACCCAGAACAATATCACCGTCGTGTTCAGGCGCCATGTCGCGCACGTTGATCCTTTCGGCTAGAGCCTCAGGTAAAGCCTCAGGCGATCACCTTATTCTTCGTTATACCTGTAGCCGATACCATAGAGCGTCTCAATCGCAGAGAAATCGCCGTCCACGCTACGCATCTTTTTGCGCAACCGTTTGATGTGGCTGTCGATCGTGCGGTCATCAACATACACTTGGTCGTCATAGGCCACATCCATCAGCTGATCGCGCGACTTGACGAAGCCGGGACGCTGGGCAAGCGCTTGAAGCAAAAGGAATTCTGTCACGGTCAGCGACACATCCTTGCCCTTCCACGCAACCGCATGACGCAGCGGGTCCATCCGCAGATCGCCACGTTCCATCACCTTGGTTTCTTCGGTGTCCCCAACGATATCACCCGCCACGGCGTCTTGGCGACGCAACAGCGCACGGATCCGCTCGACCAAAAGACGCTGACTGAACGGTTTTTTGACATAATCGTCCGCGCCCATTCGCAGGCCCAGAACCTCGTCGATTTCGTCATCTTTAGACGTCAGAAAAATGACCGGCATGGTGGTTTTTTGGCGCAGACGCTGCAACAAATCCATCCCGTCCATACGCGGCATTTTAATATCCAGAACCGCCATATCGGGCAATTTCCGGTTAAACGCGTCAAGCGCCTGCTGACCGTCATGATATGTTTCGACCTCAAAACCCTCTGCCTCAAGGGTCATGGCCACGGATGTCAGGATATTCCGATCATCGTCCACAAGGGCGATTTTTGACATGTCTGAAGTCCTTTATACTGCTCATTATGCTTGTTTTTTCTGGCACAATTGCCGCTTTCCTTCCCACAATCAATCCCCAACTGCAGATCAGTAAAGGTTTCGCGGCAAATGTGGCGCGAAAATCGCTTAAGAATGACTAATTTGCCTCACTTTTCGTTTCATATCGGAAAAAATCTTATGAGAACCGGCGGATGATTGCGTTAATCCGAACTTGGTTGCGCTAACTGCGTCAAAGCTGCCTGTTCCCTGCCGTCACCCGCATGCTAAGAGGCCCACACCGGGCCCAGAAGGGGCCGGTTCAAAAGGCGAATTACGCCGACGAATAGAACTAATCCGCAAGATCAGCGGGCGCATCAGGAGCAAAAGTGACATGACATTTGGACGGGTAAACCCGAATTTCCGGCTCGAAGACCAGGGTATCAACGGTCTCGGCAATGTCTTTTACAACATCATGGAGCCCGATCTGATCGAGCATGCCGTCAAACGTAGCGAAGGACGTTTGGGCCGCGGGGGCACCTTCCTCGTCTCCACCGGAAAATTCACCGGCCGCTCGCCAAAAGACAAGCATGTGGTGAAAACCCCTTCGGTTGCCGACAGCATCTGGTGGGATAATAACGCCGAAATGTCGCCCGAAGGCTTTGACGCGCTTTACGCCGATATGCTCGCCCATATGAAAGGGCGTGACTATTTCGTTCAGGATCTCGTTGGCGGCTCTGATCCGGCCTATGCAATTAACGTCCGCATGGTGACCGAGCTGGCTTGGCACGGGCTGTTCATCCGCCACCTGCTGCGCCGCCCCGAACGCGCGGAGCTCGACGGATTTATGGCTGACTTCACCGTCATCAACTGCCCCAGCTTCCAAGCGGACCCGGCCAAGCACGGCTGCCGCTCTGAAACTGTGATCGCGATGAACTTCGACGCCAAGATCATCCTGATCGGTGGCACCGAATATGCTGGCGAGAACAAGAAATCGGTCTTCACCCTGCTGAATTATCTGCTGCCCGACCAAGGCATCATGCCGATGCACTGCTCGGCCAACCACGCCACCGGCAATCCGGTTGATACCGCCGTGTTCTTTGGCCTGTCCGGCACCGGCAAAACAACACTTAGCGCCGATCCCGCCCGCACGCTTATTGGCGATGACGAGCACGGCTGGTCCGATCGCGGCACCTTCAACTTCGAAGGTGGTTGCTATGCCAAGACCATCAACCTCTCTGCCGAGGCCGAGCCGGAAATCTACGCGACAACCGAAAAATTCGGCACCGTGATTGAAAACATGGTCTATGATGAAGAGACCCGCGAGCTTGATTTCGACGATGACAGCCTCACCGCAAACATGCGCTGCGCCTATCCGCTCGAATATATCTCCAACGCGTCGGACACCGCGCTTGGCGGCCATCCTAAGAATGTCATCATGCTGACATGCGATGCCTTTGGCGTGTTGCCTCCGATTGCCCGGCTCACCCCGGCGCAGGCGATGTATCACTTCCTGTCCGGTTTCACCTCCAAGGTCGCCGGAACCGAACGTGGCGTGACCGAGCCTGAGCCAACTTTCTCGACCTGTTTCGGCGCCCCCTTCATGCCGCGCCGTCCCGAGGTTTATGGCAACCTCTTGCGTGACAAGATCGCCAAGCACGGCGCGACCTGCTGGCTGGTCAACACCGGTTGGACCGGTGGCGCATATGGCACAGGCAGCCGCATGCCGATCAAGGCCACCCGCGCTCTGCTGACCGCCGCGCTTGACGGATCACTGAACGAGGCAACCTTCCGCAAGGACCCGAACTTTGGCTTTGACGTGCCCGTCACGGTGCCCGGTGTCGATGCAACCCTGCTCGATCCGCGCGCCACATGGGGCGACAAGGACGCCTATGATGCACAGGCCCAAAAGCTGGTCGAAATGTTCGCCGGCAACTTTGCCCAATACGTGCCTTACATCGACGACGATGTAAAAGCCGCCGCCATCGGCTGATCAAAGCTGACGTCAGCTTTGGCGCCAGCTTTGGCGTCCTGCACGACATAAAACCTCATCAAACCCGGCCGTCATTGGCCGGGTTTTTTGTGTTTTGATGAGGCGCGCACCCCGCCACCCCCCATGACATTTCCGCCGCCGCACCGTTGCCTGCGCAGTTCACGCAAATTGCGCGCAGTTTAAGCGCTGAAAGCCCGGCAATCTTTATCATTCGCTAAGGCACTTGGTTTAGGCCTTCGCGCCAAACCCAGCTGCAATGGACCTAAAGGCCGCTTTCAATGATCCCCTCCCCCTCCGACCCATGCTGGAGTCGCGCTTTGTTCAGCGACAGCAACCTCTCCGGCGCATCCCTTGCCACGCGTATCCTTGTGTCGCGTCTGCGCCGCGAGGGCCCTAACCTCGCCCGGAGATGCCAGCCAGCAAATCGGCGAGCTGCGCAGGTTCTTCGAAAAATCCGGCTTCGCCGTCAAAGACATCGCCCTCTTCTGAAAGGAATGAAAATGAAAAACGCCATGATGAGCGTCGCCGAGGCAACGCAATGTATCGAAAGCGGCGCGGTTCTCGTTATTGCCGGATCAGAAGCCGCATTGTCGCAACTGCCCGCCGGTAAATGGGTTGGCGGCACCTCCGTGTATTTCATGACCGCCACCGGCGGCCGCGTTGATCGCGAAAACGTCTTTGTCACCGAATTCGACGACGCCCGCGATGCGCGGGTTGTCATGTATGTCGGTCGTGACCTCGATCAACTGACAGCGAACCGGTTTGAAAACGGCCTGTCGATAATCCTGATCCCCGCGTTTTCCGAGGCACACGCCGACTTTGCCCTCAACGGCGCGTCTTTCCCCGGCCTGTTCGAACAACCCTTGATGGGCTGGATTTCCGGCATGCATCTTGATGACACCGCCGCGGACAGCCCCAAGGTCGTAGACGGCGCGACGGCCACCATCCACGCCGAAGGCGCCGCCGTATTGCACGTGGATATCGGTCAGGACATGATCGCCGATATCGACATCGTGAACCTGTTCGAGCAGGACCCAGACGCCGATGAACTCCAGTTCACCGAAGACGGGTTCAGCGCCAAGACCGCCATCATCAATGGCAAGGAAACCGATCTGCTCAGCTACATCTCGGAGAATGACATTGATACGGAAATGCCGCTGGTGGCGAATTATGCCGGTGCGATGATCAACGTGTCATTCCAATCACTCGATACTGAAAGCGGTGTTGCCTTCTACGCCCCGGTAGTCGCCGGCGTGACTTATCGACAGGCCAAAGCGCCCGCCAACTTTGCCCGGAAGTTCGCCCAACTCGCCACAGGCAATGGCACCGAGGAGCTGTCTTGCAACTGCATCCTCAACTATGTTTACGGCGAGTTGGAAGGCAAAAAGACCGCTGACTTCACCGGCCCCGCCACCTTTGGCGAAATTGCCTATATCCTGCTCAATCAAACGATGGTCAGGGTCAGCTTGCAGGCGGCAGCGAAAGCCGCGGTTGCGTAACACGGCCTTCGTGCGACTTTCATTGTTAAACCCCGGCCCCGCAACGGGACCGGGGTGCATTGATGCATCATATTCCGCTAGATTGGCGCAAGGTTAGAACCGCGCCGCCCCAGCTCAAGGGCCGGAAAACCCGCCCTTAACACGGCATCGGATGCGCCCGATGCGCCGCGTCGATCTCATCCAGAACATCCTCGCTCAACGTCAACTCGGACGCGCCCAGCGCAAGCTCAAGCTGCTCCATCGTTGTCGCCCCGAAGATCGGAATGGTGGGAAAAGGCCGCGTCAGCGTCCATGCCAACGCCATTTGCGCCGGGTCCAGCCCATGCCGCTTGGCAATCTCAAGATAAGCCCCGACCGCGCCGAACACCCGCTCTGTAACCCGCCCGCCAAGATTGGGCACAAGGCTCTTGCGCGACCCGTCCGGCACCGCGCCGCCCTGATACTTGCCGGTCAACAGCCCCGCCGCCAAGGGCGAAAACGCCAACAGCGTCACCTCTTCATTGTGGCTCAACTCGGCCAGATCAGTATCGAACAACCGGCACAACAGCGAATATTCGTTCTGGATCGCAGCCACCCGCGGCCCGCCCACGCGCTCGGACGCGGCCAGCCACTGTGCCGTGCCCCACGCGCTTTCGTTCGAGAGGCCAAAGGCCCGGATGCGCCCCTTTTCCACCTCGCGCTGCAACGCGCCCAGCGCTTCCTCCATATGCCGCAGTGTCGCTGCGCGGTCCTGATCCGACGGATCAAAGGTCCAGTTGCGCCGGAACATGTAAGAGCCGCGATTGGGCCAGTGAAACTGATACAAGTCGATCACATCGGTCTTGAGCCGCGTCAGGCTCCGCTCAACCGATGCTGCAATCGTTTCGGGCGAAATCGGCGGCGTTCCACCCTCTTTCACATCCGATCCCTCGCCCAGATGCTTGGTCGCCAGAACCACATCATCCCGCCGACCTGTCTTCGCAAACCACTCACCGATGATTTCCTCGGTCCGGCCAAGGGTTTCGGCGCTGACCGGATTGACGGGATACATCTCTGCCGTGTCGATAAAATCCACGCCCCGCTCCAACGCACGGTCAATCTGGGCATGCCCTTCCGCTTGCGTGTTCTGCGTGCCCCATGTCATCGACCCAAGACAGAGCGCGCTGACCTCGATCCCGGTCTGTCCCAGCTTTACTCGTTGCATCCTGCGTTTCCCTTTTGGTTGCCTGTCGCGTTGGGCGGCACAGTCGCACTCTGACATCCGGGCTTCAAGCCGATCCAGCCCATCCGACCACCCATCCACGCACAGCGATCAAAAAAACGACACCGCTTGGTCGCCTTCCCACTTGCAACCCAAACCGGGGCTGCGATGGTAGAGCCCATGCGACTGCTCATTTCCTTTGCGGCTCTCTTCTTGTCGGTGCTTCTATTGCAGCTCTCCTCGGGCGGCGTTGGACCCCTTGACGCTCTGTCGGGGCTCAAGCTCGGCTTTACCCGCGAACAGATCGGCCTTTTGGGCTCGGCGCATTTCCTTGGCTTCTTCATCGGCTGCTGGTGGGCGCCGCGCCTGATGGGCAGCATCGGCCACTCCCGCGCCTTTGCCGCCTTTACCTCGACCGGCGCGATTGGCCTCTTGGGGCATTACCTTGTGATCGACGCTTACGCTTGGGCGGCGATGCGCGTCGCCTCGGGTCTCTGCGTTGCTGGCTGCTATACGGTGATCGAGGCTTGGTTGCAGGCCAAAGTCACCAATGAAACCCGGGGCCGCACCATGAGCGTCTATCGCATGGTCGACATGTCCGGCTCGCTTGCGGCGCAGATGGTGATCTCGGTGCTCGCGCCCGCCTCCTATGTGTCCTACAACCTGCTGGCGCTGCTCTGCTGTGCCGCGCTCCTGCCCATCACGCTCAGCAAGACCAGCCAGCCCGAAACCCCCGACGCGCCGCGCCTGCACCCGATGCTGGCGGTCACCCGCTCGCCCCTCGCCGCCGCCGGCGCGGTTGTCGCCGCGCTCAGCTCGGCCTCCTTCCGGATGGTCGGCCCGGTCTACGGTCAGGAGGTCGGCCTCGCCACCGCGCAAATCGCGTGGTTCCTCGCCGCTTTCGTGCTGGGCGGTGCGTTGGCGCAATACCCTGTCGGCTGGCTCGCGGACAAATATGACCGCCGCTGGGTGCTGATCGGCATGTCCTTCGCTGCCGTGCTCAGCTGTGTCACCACCGCTCTGCTGACGGGTCTCTCGACCACCGGCATTATGATCAACGCCATGATTTTCGGGCTGACCACCTTCCCGATCTATTCGATCTCTGCCGCCCACGCCCATGATTTCGCCAGCAGCGACGAGCGGGTCGAGCTTTCTGCCGCGCTGATGTTCTGGTTCGCCGTCGGCGCCATCGCCGCGCCGCTCCTCGCCTCGCGCCTGATGGAGGCCTTCGGCCCCCCCGCCCTTTTTGCCATGATCGGCGTCGGCCATGTGGTGCTGATCGTCTTCGGACTCAGCCGGATGCGGGTGCGCGCCTCGCCTGCCACGCGCACCACCTATGTCTGGTCGCCGCGCACCTCGTTCCAAATCGGCCGCCTGTTCGGAAAATCCCGCGATACCGCGCGCAAAGACTAACCTGACAAGCACGCTCACCCCGCTGGCACTCCGCCGCGCGATGGTCTATTGCAAAACGCGAAACCTAAGGATTTGGGAAAGCTCATGGCCCGCCACCTCATCACCTCCGCCATCCCCTACATCAACGGGATCAAGCACCTCGGCAATCTCATCGGCTCGCAACTGCCCGCCGATCTTTTCGCGCGCTTCCAACGGGCGCGCGGCAACGAGGTGATGTTCCTCTGCGCGACCGATGAACACGGCACCCCGGCCGAGCTCGCCGCCGCCAAAGCGGGCAAACCGGTGGCCGAATACTGCGCCGAAATGCATGCCGTGCAAGCGAAAATTGCCGATGGATTCGGGCTCAGCTTTGATCACTTCGGGCGCTCTTCCTCCCCGCAAAACCACGCTCTGACCCAGCATTTCGCAGGGTGTCTGGCCGATGCCGGGTTGATCCGCGAAGTGAGCGAGAAACAGGTCTATTCGCACACCGACAAACGCTTCCTGCCTGATCGCTATATCGAAGGCACCTGCCCCAATTGCGGCTATGAAAACGCCCGTGGCGACCAATGCGAAAACTGCACCAAACAACTCGACCCGACCGACCTGATCAATCCGCGCTCGGCCATTTCGGGCAGCACCGATCTCGAAGTGCGCGAGACCAAACACCTCTACCTCAAGCAATCGCAAATGCGCGACAAGCTGAACGAGTGGATCGACTCCAAGTCCGACTGGCCGGTGCTCACCACCTCGATTGCGCGCAAATGGCTCAACGATGGCGACGGGCTACAGGATCGCGGCATCACCCGCGACCTCGACTGGGGCATTCCCGTCAAACGCGGCGCCGATGATTGGCCGGGGATGGAGGGCAAGGTCTTTTACGTCTGGTTTGACGCCCCCATCGAATACATCGCCTGCGCTCAGGAATGGGCCGACGCCGGAACCGGGCGCGATTGGGAGCGTTGGTGGCGCACCGACAAGGGCGCCGATGACGTGACCTATACCCAGTTCATGGGCAAGGATAACGTGCCTTTCCACACGCTGTCTTTCCCGGCGACGATCCTCGGCTCGGGCGAGCCGTGGAAGCTGGTCGATTACATCAAATCGTTCAACTACCTCAATTATGACGGCGGTCAGTTCTCCACCAGTCAGGGGCGCGGTATCTTCATGGATCAGGCGCTCGAAATCCTGCCCGCCGACTACTGGCGCTGGTGGCTGCTCAGCCACGCCCCCGAAAGCTCGGATGCCGAATTCACCTGGGAGAATTTCCAGGTCTCGGTGAACAAGGACCTCGCCGATGTGCTTGGCAATTTCGTCAGCCGCGTCACCAAGTTCTGCCGCTCGAAATTCGGCGAAACCGTCCCCTCCGGCGGCACTTACGGCGCCAAAGAAGAGGCGCTGATCACCGAACTCACCACCCGCATCCGCGCCTATGAAACCTTCATGGAAACCATGGACGTGCGCAAATCCGCGCAAGAGCTGCGCGCGATCTGGTCGGCCGGCAACGAATACCTCCAAGACGCCGCGCCTTGGGCCACCTTCAAGGAAGACCCCGAGCAGGCAGGCGCGCAAATCCGCCTCGCGCTCAACCTGATCCGCCTCTATGCGGTGCTGTCTTCGCCCTTCATCCCCGATGCCACAGCCAAGCTGCTCTCGGCGATGAACACGCTCGACACCGAATGGCCCGACGATGTCGCCGCCGCCCTCGCGGCCCTGCCCGAAGGCCACGCCTTTTCGGTCCCCGACAACCTCTTCTCGAAAATCACCGACGACCAGCGCGAAGACTGGGCCAGCCGCTTCGCCGGCACCCGAAGCTAAACGCCCCCGCAGCGAAGGAGCACAGACATGCCCCATTTCAGCATCGAGTATTCCGCCAATCTCGAAGAGATGGTCGACATCGCCGCCCTCTGTGACCACCTGCGCCGCGCGGCAATCGACACCGGCGTGTTCCCCATGCCCGGCGTGCGGGTGCGCGCGCATCGTGCCGCCCATGTCTCAATCGCCGATGGCGATCCGAAACACGCCTTCCTCGACCTCTCGATCCGCCTGCGTGGCGGCCGCCCGGCCGAGGCTAAAACCCGCGCCACCCAAGCGGTGTTCGACGCGCTGAAATCCTTTATGGAGCCCGCGCTCGCTCAGCACTCCATCGCGCTCTCCGTGGAAATGCGCGACATCGACCCCGCTCTTTCCCCCAAAACGGGCACCATCCGCGACCACCTGCCCCCCGCCAGCGACTGACCCCTAACTCAAGGACCAAACGCCATGTGTTCCTCAACATCCCAAGGCACCGCCACCGGCGACATCCTGATCGAAAACGACCGCGTCCGCATCACCCGCTGGTCCTTTGGCGCCAAGGGCGACAACACCGGCTGGCACCGTCACGAATATGACTATGTGGTGGTTCCCCAATTCGACGGCACGCTCGACATCGACCTGCCCGACGGCGAACACATGACGGCAGAATTGCAAAACGGCGTGCCCTACTTCCGTGAAATCGGTGTCGAGCATGACGTCAAAAGCGGCAATGATTTCCCCTGCGCCTTCATCGAAATCGAACTGCTCGACAAAAAGGGCTAACCCGCCTCCATATGGCCGAACAGAAGGCCGAATCTGGCCTCAAAAAACGCCCGCCCCTTCATCTGACTGGAAATATCCCGGGGGGTACGGGGGGCTGGCCCCCGTTTTAATCAGCGGGACGGGGGGCTGGCCCCCCATTTTTCCCTGCGATCAGGGGCGCTGCCCCCGGCTTCTACTACGGCGTGAAGGGCTCCCCCCACAAAACCGTCACGCCCCGCGAATAACCTTGGCAAGCGGCTCAAACATCGGCTCGTTGGCACAGATCACCTCGCCATCGCCCAGAATGTCGCCACCCTCCGTCAGCGGCTCGATCATGCCACCCGCTTCGCGCACGATCACAACGCCCGCCGCCATATCCCAGGCATTCAAACGCCGCTCCCAGAACCCGTCATAGCGCCCGGCCGCGACATAAGCCATGTCCAGCGCCGCCGACCCGAACCGCCGCACGCCCGCACAGGCCGGCAACAACCGGCCCAGATCTTTCAACGTCTCGGGCAAATCCGCGCGCCCGCCAAACGGCAGACCGGTCGCGAAAATGCTCTCAATCATCCGCCGGCGACCGGACACACGCAATCGGTTGGAATCGTTCAACCATGCGCCCTCGCCCTTTTCGGCATAAAACATCTCGTCCTTGGCCGGGTCATAAATCACCCCCGACACAACCTGCCCCTTATGCTCAAGCGCGATCGAAACCGCCCAATGCGGCAGCCCGTGCAAATAGTTGGTGGTCCCGTCCAGAGGATCAACAATCCAGCGCCGCGTCGGGTCATCACCCGGCTCTTCGCCGCCCTCTTCGGCCAACCAGCCATAGGTCGGGCGCGCCCCGCGCAGCTCGTCCTTGATAATCTGCTCCGAGCGCAGATCGGCCCGGCTCACAAAATCGCCCGCGCCCTTCATGCTGACCTGCAAGTTTTCAACCTCGCGGAAGTCCTTCACAAGGCTCCGACCCGCCTTGCGCGCCGCCTTCATCATGATGTTGAGATTTGCACTGCCTTGCATGGGCTGAGGCTCCTGACGCCGTATTCGAATATCAAGCCGCGCGTATAGCCTCTGCACACCCCCTTGCCAAGGCCAAGAAACAAGTGTTTGCACAGGCCCGCGCAACCCCATAGCCTTCTACGACAAGGCCGCCGGGGTAACTGCATGAAATTTTTCACTTTGCTTGCACTTCTGCTCGCCCAGCCGCTCTGCGCGGAAACGCCGCTCCCCCCGGCTTTCCCTTGGCGCTGCTAGACACCGCGCCAAAGGTCGCAAACGGCAGGGCGCACTGCACGCCATTGCAAAAATCCTTGCAAGCACAGGCTGACCTCGTGGTGCTCACCTATGCTTGCACCCTCCCCGCCACGACCAGCGCGCCTGGCTTCTTGATCGAAGTCACCGCCCATTTTGCGCAGAGAGATGGCACCTGGCAACGCATTGGCCTGCGTGCGCTCGACACGTTCAGCCCCTCGCCCATGTCCGGTTTCCCCACTTGGCAGGAGTATCAAACCCTCTCCCCCGCCCGCATCGCATTGGATATGGGCCCGACCCTCGCGGCGCTCTGGCCTGACATGCCGCGCGAAACCGCCGCGCATAATCTCTATGCTATCCTCGGGCTCAAGTTTTCGGACAGCCCCAGACTGCAAAACTGGATCGACGCGCGGCGCAGTGCTTTTGACGCGTTCAAAACCGCGCTTCTCCAACGTCGCGCTGAAAACAATGGCAGAGGCTTCGCCCTCACACTGCGCAACGACAAGGACACGCCGCTTGGCCACGCCATGCTGCGCCTTGGCCTGCAAACCTGTATCGTGACCCGCGCAGGCACGCTCGACCCCGTTGTGATGGAACCGGACACGCCGGAAATCGACTGTTCCTATGCCCATGTGGGCGGCGACAACCGCGCCGGGTTCTTGTGGTCCTCTACCCCGGAGCGCATCCCGCGCCTGCGGCTGAACCGGGTCTATTTCCTGCTTGATCTGGGCGGCGGTTGGTTTGCCTACCGCGAGACCTAGACCCGCGCGGCACTCAGCGCCTCATTCTTGACCGCGCTGCAACCGCACCGGAATTTCCCGCCCCAGCTTAAGGAAATGCGCCATATAGGGCTTGTCGGCGTCATCCGCACGAACCGCCGCGTAAAGCCGCTTGGTCAGCCCCTTTTCGGTGATTGGCCGGGTGACATAATCGCTGCTATAGCGCACCTCGCGCACCACCCAGTCAGGCAAAACCGCGACGCCCCGGTTCGACGCCACCAGCATCAGGATCACGGCCGTCAACTCCACTTGCCGCACCGATTTCGGCTCGACCTTGGCCGGGGTCAACAACTCGGTAAACACGTCCAAACGCGCGCGCTCCACCGGATAGGTGATCAACACCTGATCCCGCAGGTCATCTGCCGTGACGAACTCTTTCTGAGCCAACGGGTGGCTCGCCGCTGCCACAAACACCGGTTCGTAATCAAACAACGGGCGAAATTCGACGCCGGGCAGGTCTTCGGGATCGGATGAAATCACCACCTCCACATCTTCGCGCCCCAACGCAGGCAATGCATCAAACGCCAATCCGGGGCGAATATCGACATCAACATCGCCCCAGGCCTTGCGGAATTGCTCCAGAACCGGAAACAGCCATTCAAAACAGGCGTGGCATTCGATCGCGATATGCATCCGCCCCGCGCTGCCCTCGCGCAGGCCCTCGAATTCCGCCTCCAGCGCTTCGATCTCCGGCAGCACCTTCTCGGCAGTGCGCAACAGCCGCTGCCCGGCCGCGCTC
The DNA here is from genome assembly GCA_025916135.1 of Rhodobacteraceae bacterium D3-12. NCBI lineage: Bacteria > Pseudomonadati > Pseudomonadota > Alphaproteobacteria > Rhodobacterales > Roseobacteraceae > Phycobium > Phycobium rhodophyticola. The sequence continues at coordinate 3,000,646 of CP104793.1, forward strand.
AGCCTCAAGGGCTTGGACCGGCGCACAAAAAGCTCGACACCGGCTTGATCCTCGATCCCCTTGATCTGATGCGACAGGGCCGATTGCGTGATGTTCAACTGATCCGCCGCCCGCGCCAAACCGCCGGTCTCATGGATGGCGCGAATGGTGCGCAAATGGCGAAATTCAATATGCATCGGCCCCTCCAACACAGGTCCAAGATCTTCCTAAACGGGCTTAAAACTGAGCCGCCCTCATGTAAACCTTGAAAACTATGAATTTGCTTCAATATCGGTTCTGCCCCACAACCATGGAAACAGATCAAGCGAGATGCCCCGATGCTTCCTTCCATTTCATTCGAGTTTTTTCCGCCCCAAAACCTCGAAGGCTCGTTCCGCCTCTGGGACACGATTCATACGCTGGCGCCGCTGAACCCGCGCTTTGTGTCCGTGACCTACGGTGCCGGAGGGACAACGCGTGACCTCACCCGCGACGCGGTGCGCACACTGCACAAGGCCACCGGGCTAACCGTTGCGGCGCATCTGACCTGTGTTGACGCCACCCGCGCCGAAACGCTCGAGACCGCTGAAGAATACGCCGCCTCCGGCGTGACCGAAATCGTCGCGCTGCGCGGTGACCCGCCTAAAGGCTCCGGTGCGTTTCAGGCCCACCCCGAGGGCTTTGCCAACTCGGTCGAACTGATCGAAGCACTGGCAGACACCGGCAAATTCACCATGCGCGTCGGCGCCTATCCCGACACCCACCCCGAGGCCGACAATTTCGACGCCGACATCGCTTGGCTCAAAGCCAAGCTCGACGCCGGTGCGGACGAGGCGCTGACCCAGTTCTTCTTCGAGGCCGAAAGCTTCCTGCGCTTCCGTGACGCTTGCGTCAAAGCGGGCATCGACAAGCCGATCGTGCCGGGCATCCTGCCGATCGAAAACTGGAAAGGCGCGCGCAATTTCGCCTTCCGCTGTGGCACCTCGGTGCCGACATGGCTGGATGATGCCTTTGCCAAGGCCGCCCGCGACGGGCGCGAAGACCTGCTGGCCACGGCGCTCTGCACCGAACTCTGCTCGGACCTGATCGCCGAAGGCGTCGACAGCTTGCATTTCTACACGCTCAACCGCCCCGAACTCACCCGCGACGTGTGCCACGCGCTTGGCATCACCCCGACGGTGCAGCTCGAAAACGTGGCGTAACAAACCCCAAGCCCATCTGGACGGCCCCCCGGTGCCGTCCTAGCCTTTCCCCACGCGCAAAGGGGAGAGATTGATGAGCGAGCACCGAAAATACGCAGAGACCCCGGACGATCTCGTCTCTCTGGACGAGATCCTGAGCATGTCCGGCCTGGATTTCATGCAAGCCATAAAGGAAGGCCGCTATCCCGGTCCGCCCATCGGGCGCACCCTCGGCTTCTGGCCCAGCCACATCGAAGAAGGCAAAGCGGTCTTTTCTGGCACCCCCGAATTCGGCGTGATGAACCCGATCGGAACAGTCCACGGCGGCTGGTACGGCGCGATCCTCGACAGCTGCATGGCCTGCGCAATCCAGACCAAAGTGCCGAAAGGCTCCACCTACACAACGCTTGAATACAAGATCAACATCATCCGCCCGATCCCAATCGGCACCAAAGTTGATGCGATTGGAACAGTCCATCACGCCGGCCGCTCGACCGGAATTGCCGATGGTGAAATTCGCGGAGTTGACGATGGCAAACTCTATGCCACGGGCTCAACCACTTGCATCATTATGAAAATGAAATAGCAGGTTTTGCGCCGCACTTCGTGCGTCGCCAGGGGGGGCCTCGCTTCGCTCGGCCCGGCGATTTTGGCTTGCGGTGCGCCCTATGCTGGCAAGTTCGCGCCCGTGGCAGGCAATGGGAATTGGGTATTTGAGCCATTAAAGAAACAACGCGCATAGATTCCGGATGCGCGTTATTTCGCTCTGCAAATGCGCAAACGCTACCCCCCCACACACCCAGTAAATGCAAGGCGTAACGCCCCCCGTCAACCGCGGGGCGGGTGGGTGGGAGCGGATGGCGGGGGGCGTTTTTTTCAGTCGCGACCGATTCAGTCGATCAGCGCACCATGGACCAACGCTTTTAGCTCTGCGCGCGACGGATATGACGAAGACGGCACAAGCTGCGTGAAATACACCGCCGTCAAGTCTTCGACCGGGTCTGTCCAGAAATAGGTGCTGGCCATACCGCCCCACCCGAAATCCCCGACCGAACCGGCGCTGCGTGTTAAGCTAGGGCTTAGAACAACGCCGCCGCCAATGCCAAAGCCCATCCCGCTCATCGGCATTTCCGAGAAGGTCTCGGCCCCCATCGAGGCGATATCCCCCGGCAAGTGGTTCTGGCGCATAAATGCCAGGGTGCGCGCGCCGATCAGGCGCTCTTTGCCATGTGTACCGCCGCGCCGGATCATCTCGCCAAAGCGCATATAGTCATCCAGCGTCGAGCACAGACCACCACCGCCCGAGAAGCAACTGACCTTCTCTTGGCGAAACGCGCTTTCCTCTGCAGTTTCCAGCAAGGCGCAGGCGTCATCTTCGGTCTTGGTATAGCAATCCGCGAACCGGCTGATCTTGTCCTGTGGCACGCCAAAGAACGTGTCATCCATACCAAGCGGCTCAAACACCCGCTCGCGAAACACTTGATCCAGCGTTTGCCCGGTGATCACCTCGATCACTCGCCCGATGATGTCGATCCCGACGGAATATTCCCAACGCGTGCCCGGCTGAAAGGCCAGCGGCTGTGACGCCGCATATTGGCTTCTGTCTTGAAGAGCCCCGCTGCGGGGGCCGAAATCAACACGGGCCTTGGCATAAATCTGTGCCGCGAGCCCCGGATTGAAGCCATAGGTCATGCCCGACGTATGGGTGAGCAATTGCTGCAACGTCGGCGACGGGGCCGGCTCGACCTGATCTGCCTTTTTGGCACCGGGGATCAGCGCCTTCATGTCGCCAAACTCGGGTAAATACGCGCTGACCGGCGTGTCGAGGTAAACCTCGCCGCGTTCCAAAAGCATCCCGAACACCACCGATGTGACCACTTTGGTCATCGAATAGATGCGCACGATCGTATCACGCTCGTAAGGCAGGTTCTTGGCCACCGAGCGCAGTCCGTCACAGCTGCAATACGCCACCTCTCCGTGGCGTGCCAAAAGCACCGAAGAGCCGGTATAGCGCCCGCCCGTCCGGTTGGCCGCCATCCACGCGTCAATCCGCTTTAACCGCTCCGCGTCAAACCCAAGAGCCGCGCTCATACCTCAAGCCATTCCTTGCGCACGTCCTCATTTGCCATCAGCTCGTCGGGCGTGCCCTCAAATACCATCTGGCCGTGGCCCATCACGTAAACCCGTGTCGCCACGCGCAAAGCAATGGTCAGCTTCTGCTCAACCAAAAGGATCGACACACCGCGCGCGGCGATCATCTCCAGCATGTCACCGACTTGCTCAACAATCTTGGGGGCCAGCCCCTCGGTCGGCTCGTCAATCATCACGAAATCGGGGTCACCCATCAGCGCCCGACACACGGTCAGCATCTGCTTTTCCCCGCCCGACAGCACCGAAGCCTCGATATCCGCTCGCCTGCGCAGGTTTTCGAACTGGTCGAACATCATCTCCATCGACCAGCGCCCCTGCCCGTCCTTCTGACCGGGTTTCAGACCCAGCGTCAGGTTCTGGCGCGTGGTCAAACCGGGAAAGATGTCGCGGTTTTCCGGCACATAGCCCAAGCCCGCCTTGGCAATCTCATAGCTCGGCTTCCCGGCAAGCTCTTTACCGCGAAACTTGACCGAGCCCTTGGGGGAAACTTCGCCCATCACCGCCTTGCAGGTGGTCGAGCGGCCAACCCCGTTGCGCCCCAAAAGCGCGACGATCTCGCCTTCGCCGACGTTGAAATTCACCCCCTGAAGGATGTGGCTCTTGCCGTAATAGGCATGCAGGTCCGTGACCTCCAGCATAGGGCCGCTGTTTTCGTCCAGCATCACGCGTCCTCCAATGTCGTGCCGAGATAGGCTTCCTGCACCGCCTTGCTGGCGCGTACTTTTTCAGGCGTGTCGCTTTCGATGATCTCGCCGTAGACCAGCACGCTGATCCGGTCGGCAAGGTCGAAAATCACGCCCATGTCATGTTCCACCACGATCAGGGTCTTGTCCTCGGTCACCTTGCGGATCAGATCGACGATCAGATCGGTTTCCGAATGGCTCATCCCCGCGCATGGCTCGTCCAACATGATGATGTCGGCCCCGCCAGCAATGGTGATCCCGATCTCAAGCGCGCGTTGCTCGGCATATGCCAGCGCACCCGCCACCATATTGCGACGCGACGACAGGTTGATCTGTTCCAGAATGGCATCCGCCTTCTCGGTCAGATCACGCCGCCCGTTCACCATATGCCAGAAGCTGTATCTATAACCCATCGACCACATCAAGCCACAGCGCACGTTTTCAAACACCGTCATATTGTGGAAAATGTTGGTTATCTGAAAGCTACGCGACAGGCCCATTCGGTTGATCTGATAGGGTTTCATCCCGCTCACATCCTTGCCATGCAGATGCACGGACCCGCTCGTCGGCGTGTATTTCCCGGTGATCAGGTTGAACAGCGTCGATTTCCCGGCCCCGTTCGGCCCGATGATCGCGTGACGCTCGCCCTTGGCAATGGACAGATCCACGCCTTGGATAATTTTCGCCAAACCAAAGCTTTTCTCCAGCTTGCGAAGTTCAATGGCTGGTGCGCTCATGGCTGATTACTCCCCATATGCGTGGCGTTGTCCCAGGCTTCTTTGAGCCCCGGCGCAAGTTTTGCAACGGCCCATGCGCCGACAACAAAGATTGCAATCGCGGCAATCAAAGGCATCGCATCATGGCTGTTGAAGGTGATCCCAAAGAGCGACATTTCCTCGTCCCCCACGCCGGCATGGCGTGCATGGAACAGAATTTCCAACGTCGCCGCCAGCCCCAGAATGGTCGCCAACGCCGGGATCAGCATCTTGGCATAAGGCGCCGCCAACTGGCCCAATCGGCCCAGCTTGTAAGGCAGGATGTGCATCGCCAGCACCCCCGCCAAACCGCCGGGAAAGAACATCACCGTGGCCACGAACAGCATGCCGACATAAAGCGCCCAGATCTCGGTATAAAGGCTCAGAACCGTTTGCAACAACGTGAACACAACAGCGCCGATGATTGGCCCGACAAAGAACCCAACGCCGCCAAGGAAGGTGATCAACAGGATCGACCCGCTTGTCGTTAGGTTCAGGTTCTCTTCGGTCAGGATCTCAAAGTTGATGGCAAACAACGCCCCCGCGATCCCGCAAAAGAACCCCGATGCGCAAAAGCTCATCCACCGCACGTTGCGCTGTGAATAGCCAAGGAACTCGGCGCGTTCGTCGTTGTCGCGCACCGCGTTTGCAATCCGCCCGATGGGCGTGCGCGAGAAAAGGAACATGCCCAGCGCCGCAATCAGCAACCAGATGATCGTCAGGTAATAAACCTCGCTTTGCTGCGCGAAATCAAACCCGAACACCTCCGGCCCCATGGTCCGGTCGCCGCTGACGCCTTCCTCACCGCCGAAGAAGACGACGATGATGATCGAACAGGCGGCGATAAGCTCGCCAACACCAAGGCTGATCATGGCAAATACCGTGCCCGCCCGTCGCGTTGAAAACGACCCGATAAGAAAGGCAAAGAACAGGCCAGCCAACCCGCCAAAGATCGGCAGCAACGGCAGCGGAATCCACCATTCGGCATATTCCACCTTGTTCAGCAGGTGCATACAAAAGAACCCGCCAAGGCCCATGTAAACGGCATGGCCGAAACTCAGCATCCCGGCCTGACCAAGCAACATGTTATAGGCCAGCGCGAAAACAATGGTGATCGCCATCTGGTTCATCACCGTCAACGCCGAACGCGACGGAAAGATATACGGCAGCACGATCAGGAAAACGGCCGCGATAACCCAAGGCAACACCGAGTTCAAATTGATCAGACGGCGCGTGCCAGCAGTCAAAGGAGTGCTTGCAGGTGTGCTCATGATTCACGCTTTCCAAACAGGCCTTGCGGGCGCACCACAAGGACAATGACCATCAAGAGATAGGGAAGGATCGGCCCGATCTGCGGCAGGGTCAGCGTCCACAAATCCGCCCACGCGCTGTCCCAAACGGGCTCTGGCTTGTCAAAACCAACCGCCACCAGGATGTCTTCCATCCGCACATTATACGTCGCAGCAAATGTCTGGATCCAACCGATGATAAGCGACGCTACAAGCGCGCCCCAAAGGCTTCCCAAACCGCCGATCACGATTGTGACGAACACGATTGAGCCCAATTGAAAGGCCATCCCCGGAAACGTCCCGAGCGTTGGCCCCGCAATCACCCCGGCAAGACCCGCCATCGCCGTGCCCACACCGAACACGCCCATGAACACCAGCGGCACGTTATGCCCAAGGTTCTGCACGGTTTCGGGATAGGACAGAGCCGCCTGAATGGTCATGCCCACGCGGGTTTTCGTCAGGATATAGAGCAGCACAAGGAAAATGCCGATCGCCACGAAAATCATGAACACCTTATAAGCAGGGAAAGTATTGCCCGCGATTGCGAAGGCGGCAAAATCCAGCGCTTCGGGCGGGTTATAGGCCATCTGGCTCTTGCCCCAGAAGAACTGCACAACCTCTTCGATCAACAGCGCCAGCCCGAAGGTAAAGATCAACTCGGGCACATGCCCGTATTTGTGGACCCGCCTCAATCCGTATCGCTCGATAAGGGCGCCGATGACCCCGACCACGATAGGTGCAATCAGCAACCCCATCCAAAAGCCGGTATAAAGGCTAATCTGATAGGCGAAATAAGCGCCCAACATGTAAAAACTCGCATGGGCAAAGTTCAGCACACCCATCATCGAGAAAATCAGCGTCAGCCCGCTGCACAGCATGAAAAGCAACAGCCCTGTGACGAGCCCGTCCAGGATGTTGACGATAAAGAGCGACATCAGATTCGGCTCCCTGCCTTCGGTCTAAGGTTATTGTGGAGTATTGGTCGATTGGCCCCGGGCAAGACGTTGCCTCGCCCGGGGCTGAACAGCATCCCGTATCTTACGGGCGCTTCATTTTGCAGGTGGTCGGGCTATCCATCCCGGCCATCTCAACTGTTTTCTCGGTGAGAATACCGAAATCCGAGCCGTCATACCCAAAGGTGACACCTTCGTTGGTGTGAACGCCAACGTGAAGGTTCTGGATCGCCTGGTGGTCTTCGGCACGGATCTTGATCTTGGTGCCCCACATGCTGTCGAACTCCATACCTTCAAGCGCTTTGGCCACAGCCACAACGTCGGTCGCGGTGCCGGCTTGCTCGATCGCTTTGGCAAGGATCGCAACAGTGTTGCTGATCCGTGGCATGTCGATGTTGCCATCCGGGAAACGCTTCAGGAACCCGTTATAGTAAGCAACGGCTTCTTCGCTCGGCGGCGGGTTGACTTCACCTTCAGCGATCAGACGGATCGACCCTTTACCACCTTCACCAAAGGCGGCCGTGATGCCCGAACCCGCAGCATAGTAGGTGTAAATCGGGCCTTCAAAGCCGTTCTCGATGATTGCCTTACCAAGGCCAAGCATGTCCGAGCCCCAGTTGCCGGTGATCACCGCATCCGCGCCCGACGCGACGATCTTGCGCGCATAGGGGGTGAAGTCTTTGACCTTGCCAATCGGGTGCAATTCGTTGCCAACGATTTCGATCTCGGCGTTCTTTGCGCTCAGGTTTTTCACCGCAGCAGCTGCCACAGCCTTACCAAAGCTATAGTCCTGACCGATGATATAGACCTTCTTGATCGCCTCATTGGCGGCAATCACATCGGTCAATGCGTCCATCTTCATGTCCGCATTCGCATCAAGACGGAAGTGCCAGAAGTTGCACTTGTCATTGGTCAGCGCCGGATCAACCGCCGCATAGTTCAGGAACAGAACCTGACTGTCGGGGTTACGCTTGTTGTGCTTGTTGATCGCATCGGTCAGCGCGTTCGCCACGCCCGAGCTGTTGCCCTGAACGATGTAACGCACACCTTGGTCAATCGCGACCTGCAACTGGATCAGCGATTCTTTGGGGCTGATCTTGTTGTCAAACCCGATCACTTCCACCGTTTGGCCACCCAAAAGGCCGCCCTTGTCATTGATCAGCGCATCAGCGGCATAGTGGAACTGGTCCAAACCGTTGGTGCCCGTGGCCGCAAATGGCCCCGACAGCGGGTCGATAAAGCCGATTTTGATATCCGCCGCAAAGCCTGCGGTTGCCGCCATGCTGGCAACAACTGCGCTCAGAGCGAGTTTCTTAAGCGATTTCATATGGTTCTCCTCCCATTTTGAATCATTTTACTATGTGACAGGCTTAAGTGTGCCCGTTTTGGTCTTATTGCCCATGGCGTTCCTAACAGCAGGCCAAGCCTACGCCGTCCGGCGCGCGACCATGGTGTCTTGCAGAAAAGCTCCTGTTCCTCCCCTGTCGATCAAAGCCTGATCTCTCTGGCCTTCGCGATGCCGGGGTTTAACGCCCGGATCGTAAAGAACATTAAAGAAAGTGCTGCGCTTGTAACTCAAGGCTTTGTTTCCCCACAGCGCGATAACGTAGCGTCAGAAGCGTTTGACCTCCGCGTCAGAACCAAAACCAAACACCCTACCCCCCACTCTAACGTGGTTAGGCCAACTCGCAACTGAAAGAAGCAGATTGTGATGTGCTCTCGCCCCTGCCCGATTCCTAGGCAGCGTCGCACGCCCTTCTCTGCCCCTCCTTTGCCGCTTAAGTTTTGTGTCACTTTGCTAATAATCCACAAGTTCTTGCGGTTATCCCCAACAAATTGCTTTACAGGTCCATCTTCCCGGCCCACCATATCTCGTAGAGGAGCAGGTCACTGACCCACTCCCTAGAGCAGGCACCAAGCGTTTGGGACGCTGCCAGTCCCCAACGCAAACAACCAAAGAGGTGGCGTCATGGCATTATCCGAGCATTACATCGAAGAAGATCTTCACCCTATCGACATCGTCGAAAGCCTTGCGGCCCATTATGATTGGGATTTCGACCGCATCGCAGACGATCAGATCGCGATGGCGGTCGAAGGACAGTGGCGCACCTATTCCATCACGCTGGCTTGGTCGGGCTATGACGAAACCCTGCGCATGGTCTGCACCTTTGAAATGGAACCGCCCGAGGAAAAACTCCCCGCTCTTTACGAAGTGCTGAACGCCACCAACGATCAATGCTGGTCCGGCGCCTTCACCTATTGGGCGGAACAAAAGCTGATGGTCTATCGCTATGGCCTTCTGCTCGCCGGTGGCCAAATGGCCAGCCCGGATCAGATCAACACCTTGATCTCCGCCGCCGTGCATAACGCCGAACGCTACTATCCGGCGTTCCAGCTTGTCGTCTACGGCGACCGCTCTCCAAAAGACGCCCTACAGGTGGCCATTGCCGAGGCTTACGGACGCGCGTAACACTTCCCCCAAAGACACGTCAATGGGGGACCAGACAATGGAACTATCAGCGGATCTATCGGACATCGCGGCACGGGGGCTTGTCCTGCTGGGATGCGGCAAAATGGGTTCGGCCATGCTGGCGGGTTGGCTCGATGGCGGCCTGCCGGCCACATCCGTCCATGTGATTGATCCGCACCCGTCGGATTGGCTCATCTCCAGCGGCGTAAACCTCAACGGCGATCTGCCGCCCGATCCGGCCATCGTTCTGATCGCGGTCAAACCGCAGATGATGCAAGCCGCCCTGCCGGTGCTGACACCGCTCGGCAATGGCGCGACCCTGTTTCTCTCGGTTGCGGCGGGCACGCCGATTGCGCATTACGAATCCGTGCTGGGCGCTGAAACGCCGATCATTCGCGCCATGCCCAACACCCCCGCGGCCATCGCCCGCGGCATCACCGCGATCATCGGCAATGCGCATGCCCCCGCCACAGCCCTCGACCTTGCCGAAACGCTGCTCTCTGCCGTTGGAAAGGTCGTGCGCCTCGAAAGCGAAAGCCAGATGGATGCCGTGACCGGCCTCTCCGGCTCCGGTCCGGCTTATGTCTTTCACATGATCGAATGTATGGCCGCCGCCGGAGAGGCTCAGGGTCTCGCCCCCGATCTCGCCATGCAACTGGCCAAAGCCACCGTCGCCGGTGCCGGTGCGCTGGCACTGCAAGGCGATGACAGCCCAGAACAGCTGCGCATCAACGTCACCTCGCCCAATGGCACGACACAGGCCGGACTTGATGTGCTGATGGACGCCGACAGCGGCCTGCCGCCGCTGATCCGCGCCACCGTCGCCGCCGCCGCCGACCGCTCCCGCGAGCTCGCCAATGGCTGATAACATCACCTTCGACGATTTCCTAAAGGTGGAAATCCGCGCAGCAACCGTGATCCGCGCCGAACCCTACCCCGAGGCGCGAAAACCTGCTATCAAGCTCTGGCTCGACTTCGGCCCCGAGATCGGCGAACGCAAAAGTTCGGCGCAAATCACGGCCCACTACACGCCGGAAACCCTGATCGGGCGACAGGTCATGGCGGTGGTCAACTTTCCACCGCGCCAGATCGGCAAATTCATGTCCGAATGCCTCGTGCTCGGCGCTTCCGATGCCGACGGCGGCATCGTCCTTCTGAAACCGGACCAACAGGTCCCCAATGGCTCGAGAATGCATTGAGAACGCTGCTCATCACCCGCAATCACCCCGCGCCCGTGCTCGACGCCGCGCGCGCCTTCATGGATGTCACCGTCCGCGACAGCATCACCCCGCTCACCCCCGATGAACTGCGCGACGCGCTGCGCAGCTATGATGCGGTGCTGCCAACCTTGGGGGATATGTTCTCCGAACAGGTGTTCTATGATGTGCCCGAGCCGAAATGCAAACTCCTCGCCAATTTCGGGGTTGGCTATAACCATATCGACACCGTCGCCGCCAACCGGCGCGGCATTGCCGTCACCAACACCCCCGGCGCCGTGACCGACGCCACCGCCGACATCGCCATGGCGCTCATTCTGATGAGCGCGCGGCGTTTGGGCGAAGGCGAACGTATGGTGCGGGCGGGCGAATGGGTCGGCTGGAACCCGATGCAATTGCTCGGGCTTCACATCAGCGGCAAAACCGTTGGCATCATCGGCATGGGCAATATCGGTCAGGCCATCGCTCGGCGCTGTCACTTTGGTTTCGGCATGAAGGTGATCTATGCCAACCGCTCGGAAAAACGCATGGATTTCCCGGCTGAACAAATGCCCCAGCATGAGGTGGCCCGCCACGCCGATGTGGTCGTGGTCGCCGTGCCCGGCGGGCGCGAAACGCACCACCTGATCGGCGCGGGCTTCCTGTCGTCAATGAAACCCACCGCCCATTTCGTCAACATCTCGCGCGGCGACGTGGTCGACGAATCTGCCCTCATCAACGCCTTGCAGGAACAGCAAATCGCCGGTGCCGGCCTCGACGTGTTCGAACAAGAACCCCACGTCCCGCCGGAACTGATCGCGCTGGAAAATGTTGTGCTCCTGCCCCACCTCGGCACCGCCGCGCTTGATGTGCGCACCGATATGGGTCTCATGGCCGTCGACAACCTGCGTGCGTTTTTCGATGGAGTTAGCCCGCCGAACGTGGTTTGACGCGGCAGCCACTTGATTTCACCCGCGTTTCCGGGTGAACATCCATGACGTTTTTGGGGAGAAAACCATGTATCAGCCAGCCATCACAGGCACCGGGGTGTTCACCCCAGAGCTCGTCATCACCAACGAAGAACTCGTGGCCTCCTTCAACGCCTACGCCGAGAAGTTCAACGCCGACAACGCCGCTGCCATCGCCGCCGGCGAGGTAGAGGCCAAAGAGCCCTCCTCGACCGAATTCATCTTCAAAGCCTCCGGCATCGAGCAACGCTATGTGCTTGAAAAAGAAGGCATCCTCGACCCGAACCGCATGTATCCGCGTTTCCGCCAACGCTCGGATGACGAACACGGGATCATGACGGAAATCGCCATGGACGCCTGCCAAAAGGCGCTTGCTCAGGCTGGCGTTGTCGCCTCCGACATCGACCTCGTGATCTGTGCCGCCTCCAATATGGAGCGCGCCTATCCCGCCGTTGGCGTCGAAATTCAGAAAGCCATCGGCGCAGGCGGCTTTGCCTTTGACATGAACGTCGCCTGTTCTTCGGCCACCTTCGGCATTCAGGCCGCCGCCGACATGATCCGCGCCGGCAGCGTCAAGAAGGCGCTGATCGTGAACCCTGAAATCACCTCTGGCCACCTCGAATGGCGCGACCGCGATTGCCACTTTATCTTTGGCGATGTCTGCACCGCTGTGGTGATGGAGCGTGAAGAAGATGCGCACGGCCCGCATTGGCGCGTCCACTCCACCCGCTGCGCCACCGAGTTTTCCAGCAATATCCGCAATAACAACGGCTTCTTGCGCCGCAACCGCCCCGATGGCACCGCCGACCGGCGCGACATGCAATTCATGCAAAACGGTCGCAAAGTGTTCAAGGAAGTGGTGCCAATGGTCTCGGCCCATATCGCCGATCACATGGCCGACGAAGGGCTCGTGGCAAGCGATCTCAAACGCCTCTGGCTGCATCAGGCCAACAAGTCGATGAATGATTTCATTGGCCGCAAGGTGCTTGGCCGCGTGCCCGAGACCGAAGAACAGCCAAACATCCTTCAGGATTACGCCAACACGTCTTCTGCTGGCTCGATCATCGCCTTTTCCAAGCACTCCGACGATATGCAACCGGGTGAAAAGGGCTTCATCTGCTCCTTTGGCGCGGGCTATTCCGTGGGGTCAGTTCTGGTGGAACGGGTCTGACAGAGCCAACCAATCGTCAGCCCATGGTAGGGGGCTGACGATGGACTGGACGATGAACTGGCGGCCTGCGACCTTGGTTCCGATCCTCGGCGCTTACGTCACGCGCAAGTTCACCTGCCCCAACGTCGCGAACCGCGCCGCATAGTCCGCCCCGGCTTCGGCATAAACCAACCCGCTCAGCAGCCCGGTCGCCACCACATCACCCGCGCGCAACCCCTTGCCGCGACGGCGCAAATCATTGGCAAGCCACACCAAAACCTCCGCCGGATCGCCCAACGCATTGGCCCCGACCCCGCTCGCCTTTTCTTCGCCGTCCTGAAACACCGCGACCGTTTCACCGCGCAGGTCCATGCCCGGATCAAACGCCACCTCGGCCCCGCAGATCACTGCGCTGTTGAACGTCCCATCCGCCACCAGCCATTCCTTGGCCTCGCGAATGTCCCCCGGCAGGCGCTTGTTGACCCATTCAAACACCGGCATCACCGCGCCGACCGCCCCCAGAACCTCGGCGCGCGTATACGCCCCGTCGCGCGGCGGCAGGCTCTCTTTCATGCGAAACCCGACCTCGGCCTCCAGAATGCCCAAATCCCCCTCGGCCAAGCCTAAACCCGCGCCGCTCTCAAACACCGCATCCGCAAACACCGGCCCGGCAAAGGGCGCATCTACCCCCACGACCTCTTGCGCCAGTTTTGATGTCAGCCCGACTTTCCACCCCGCGACCAGCACGCCCATCGCCGCAACCATCGCGTCTTGCACCGCAAAGGCGTCATCCAAACTCTCCGGCCTGTCGCACGGATAATCCCGCAGCTTGCGCCCCTCGCGCCGCGCCTCAGCCAACACGCGTCCTAATGTTTGATGATCCATCCTCACTCCCTCTATCCTTTTGCGCGAAACCCCCACGCGATACAGCCAACAACAAGGCCCCAAACCGCCGCGCCCAGCCCGAAAAAGCTCACCCCCGACGCGGTCACAACAAAGGTCAGCGCCGCCGCCTCGCGCCCTTCGCTTGCCTGCAACGCGCCCGCCGCCGACCCTGCGAAAACGCTGATCAACGCCACCCCGGCCAGCGTCGCCAAAACATGCTCCGGCGCGATGGCGGTCAAGGCGGTAATCAACCCGGCAAACACACCCAGCACGCAATAAAATCCACCGGCCCACACCGCAGCCATATAGCGGCGCGCCGGGTCCGGGTGGGCATCTTCGCTGGCGCACATCGCCGCCGTGATCGCCGCCAAACACGTCGCTGGCGCGCCGAACGGCGCAGATAAAACGCTAAACCCGCCAACGCCTGAAAACATCGGCCCGGCAGGCGGGTGAAAGCCATTGATGCTCAAAATCGACATGCCCGGCACATTCTGTGTGGCCATCGTAACGACAAACAGCGGCAAACCAATCCCGACGATCGCGCCCAGCGAGAACACAGGCGCCACGAACACGGGTTGGCTCAACACCTGATCCGGCACCGGCAGGGCAAAATCATTCGCGGCGACGATCACAACGACCATCGCGACCACCGCTGCGGGTGTCGAAAACAACCGCGCAAACCGGCCCACCACGAACCACGTCACGATAATCGGCAAGACGTATTGCGGCACTTCTGCCACCGCCGCCACCGGCGCTGCGCAAATCGACAACAACACCCCTGCCAGCATTGCCTGCGTCACCGGCGCCGGAATCGCCGTGGCCAACCGCGCCAATGGCCGCCAGAACCCCGCAACCACAGTCAGCACACCGGCCACGATAAACCCCGCCACCGCGCCGCCAAACCCCGCCGCATCCGGTGCCGTCACCGCCAGCAGCGCCGCCCCCGGTGTCGACCATGCCACGCTGACCGGCATCTTCTGCCACAGGCTCAAAACGATCCCGGCCAAGCCCATTGCAACCGCCGCCGCCATCAATCCTGACGCGGCCTGCGCTGGCGAGGCCCCGACCTGAACAAGGCCCTGCAATACAATCGGAAAAGAGCTGAAGAAGCCGACAATCGCCACCACAAATCCGGTGGTCAGAGGCTGCAACGCGGCGCGCTTGCTGGTCATGTTTTCCGGTCCTATCGCGGTTCGATCCAGCGAGCCTAAACCGCTTCACGAGGCCATGAAACCCCGGAAACCCACCTCTCACCCGGCTTATGCAGACCGCTCAACCAGCACCCTGCGCCATCTCACCCACGGCCTCGCGCCAATGCCTTCGACACAGGCTCACATAGGTCTCATTGCCGCCGATCTGCACTTGCGCGCCGTCTTTCAAAACCCGCCCTTCACCGTCCATCCGCACCACCATCGTGGCCTTCTTGCCGCAATGACAAATCGTGCGCACCTCGCGCATTTCGTCCGACAAGGCCAGCAACGCCGCCGATCCGGGAAACAGCTCTCCGCGAAAATCCACCCGCAGCCCGTAACACATCACCGGCACGCCCAGATCATCAACCGCCCGCGCCAGTTGCCAGACCTGATCCTTGGTCAAAAATTGGGCTTCGTCGATGAAAACACAGGCAACCTGCCCCAGCGCCAAACGCCCCTGCAGTCGCTCAAAAAGATCATCCTTGGGCAAAAACGTCTCTGCCGCCTGCCCAATCCCGATCCGGCTGGCGATCCGCCCCTCGCCCGCGCGATCATCAAGCTTCGCAGTCAGCAGGAATGTCTCCATCCCCCGCTCACGATAGTTGTGCGACGCCTGCAAAAGCACGGTCGATTTGCCCGCGTTCATGGTGGAATAGTTGAAATAAAGCTTGGCCATAGCCACGGGTTTTACCCCGCCCCCTGCCGGATGCAAGAGGTGGCAAGGCCGGAAACCGCCAAAGACACAACGCATAAACGTGCAGGGCAGGCCACTGGGGATGGAGCTTGCACGAATATAAGCCTTGGACGAACCTCCCGGCCCTGCCCTCCACGCCGGCCTGGCACAGACGCGACATGAAAGCCCCAACGCAAGGTCAGGGCTTTTTCAACGATGACATCGCTTGTAAAACAGACTAATGGGAAAAGAGTTAACGATTTCCCCCGTAGTTTTTGAAAGGGGGAGGAAACAGGGGATGAACACGCTATGCCTGGTGTCGGCAGCTATCTGAAAAAGCACACAGAAGCCTTGGTCAAGGATGTCGGCATCGAACCGGCCTGCACTTTGACCGGCAAATCCAAAGCAACGCTGGGCCGGTATTATTCCGACAGCGAAGAGCACGCCGACCGCTTCATGCCGGTCGACGCGGTCGCCGCATTGGAAGAAGCCGCCAGCTTCCCCCATGTGACATCGGCCCTTGCCGATCTCAAAGGCATCACGCTCAGCTATGATGACCGGCACAAGAACTCCGACGAAAAAGGTGGCATCAACGCCGATGTCATCGCCCTCAGTCAGCGGTTTGCCATGTTGATGGCCGAATACCAGCAGTCCATCGAAGACGGCATCATCACCGTGAACGAAGCCAAGCGCCTGTTGAAAGAAACCGTTGCCCTGCAACAGGTTCTGATCGACATGAAACTGCACCTCGAAGAGGGTCCGGCCTGACTGGCCCCGGCCCCTCCCCGCCCCGGCGCGGCATGATCGAGGCGGAGGAATACACGCCCGAACTGCTGCGCAACTTCCTTGCCGATCTCGAAACCACGACCCACTCGCGTGAGGTCTGGGCGTTGCTCGTGGCCCTTGGCCGCGAGATCAACCTGCCCTACATCGACTTCATCTGCGCCAGTTCCTATGCCGACTTTCGCAAAACCCTGTTCATTCGCACCTCTTATGACTCGTCATGGCTGAATGCGGTCAATCAGGATCCGAACCTGCACAAATGGTCCTACTTCCGCAGCCATGCGTTGCACCACCTCACGCCCATCATGATCGGGATCGAGTTTATTGAGGAGTATTACCATATCCCCGCCCGCCGGGTTGAGGTCCTGCGCGAAGCCGCCGCGCGCGCATACGCTCGGGCTATTCCATTCCGCTGCGCCTGCACTCTCCGCCGCAGGCCGCGCTGATTACCTTTGCCGGAGATCACGCTCGCCGCGACATGATCGCCATCATCCGCGCCCACGGCTGGACCCTGACCACCGCCGCCATGGCCGCCCATCAACGCTATATGATGCATTTCTCCGCCGAATTCCCCGAGCGCAACAAAGTCAGCGCCAAGCAGCTGGAATTGCTCGAAAAAATCGGCCTCGGATTGCAGGATAAACAGATCGCGGCCGAGCTTGGCGTGTCGATTTCCGCTATCCGGCAGAGGATGCAAACCCTGATGGAGCGGACCGGCCTGACCGCCCGCGCCGAACTCGCTGCGCTGGCGATGAGCATGGGCGCATTGCCTGACCCGCTGCACGGCCCCGCTGCGGATACCTCTGAAATCCTGATCGAAATGGATTCAGCCGGTCATCGCCGCCGCAAGGCCCCCGATACCCAAAAGTAAGGCCCGGCAAAGTAAGGCCCGACAAAAAAATAAGGACGTCCCCGAAAGGACGCCCTCACTTGCTGGAAATCACGAATTAAAAATGCCTTTAACTGGGTCGTAGCAAGAACATTCGCCCAAATCACAAGGGCCGGGATTTCCGGCACTTAGGAAGCTTAAAAACACCGACGGGAAAACACCGGTGCGTGACGGACTTTCGCTATGGGGTTACAAAACCCAATCACAAACTCCCCTCGATAGGTGAAGTTTACTACGATTCCCTCGTCTCACATGTCGCGAATCCACGGTTTCGCCCCATGCCGGATTGCATTTTTCAGTAGGATTTTACATCTAGCCTGTAACTTCTTACAGGTTTTGAAGTTGGCGATGGGTTAGCGGCCCCCCTAAGTCGCTGTGCTCACGGCCTAAACCTTCGCGTTACCCCCACCCGGAGTCACGCAGGGAAGAACCCCCGGCACCACACCCTCACCCGGTAAATACGCCCGCGCATGATCGACAAAGGCGCGCACCGTCAATCCGGCCCCTTTTGCCATGACGATCCCCAATTGCATCGGCGCCACCGCCCCTTCAAGGGGCACAAATACCAACGGCTTGCCATCGGGCGCATTCGCGCTCACCGGGCGGATATTGGCAATGCCATAGCCGTATCCATTCGCCACCAACGAGCGCATCACCGCCATATCGCGCGTGCGCTCGGCAATCTTCGGCGCAGCACCTGAGCCGGCAAAAAACGACAGGAAATACTCCGCTGAATACGGCAATTCGAGCAATATCATCGGATGCGCGCGCAAATCTTCCACCGTCACGGCACTGCGCGTGGCCAGCGGATGCGCCTCGGCCAGCATCACAAACGGATGCAGCGGCAAGATCGGCACAAAATCGAGATCACCGGGAATATCCATGTCATAGCTCAGCGCCACGTCGATCTCAGCCCGCCGCAGCCGCTCGAAAATCGCCTGCTGATCCAGCTCGAACTGGCGAATATCCACCCCCGGATGCGCCTCCTCAAACCCGCGCCGCAAGCCCGGCACAATGATCTGCGCGAACGTCAGCAAACATCCCAACGCCAACGGCCCGCGCACCTCTCCGGCCACATCCTCTGCCATCCGGCCCAGAACCCGCGCCTCCCCCAACAGCTTCTCTGCCTGCCCCAACATCTGCGCCCCGGCCTGAGTCAAGGTCAGCCCCTTCGCCCGATGCCGCACAAACAGCGTCAGCCCCAACTGCCCCTCTAACTGCGTGATCGCGGCTGAAATTGTCGGCGACGACACCCGCACAACATCCGCCGCCCCCGCCACCGATCCCGCGCGCGCCACCGCCACGAAATACTCAAGCTGGCGAAGGGTGAACCGCTCCCTCATTCATCCCCCGGCACACCATAAGATGGCGCCGCCCTCGGATCGCGCGCGCGCTGCACATAATCCGCCATTTGCGGCTTATAGACATCCCACGCCGCCGAAACCGCCGCAATCGGACAGCCCTCCTCGATCCAGTCACAGCGTAAATCAACCAACGGCCACGGCTCGCGGTCCACCACCATGATGCCCGCCGAATGCACCGGCCCGGCCTCACCACCTGCCGCCAATCCGGCCTTGAGCGCGGTCATCAGCCGATCCCCAAGATGCCCCTCGGCCTCTTCAAAGGCCGCCGCCATTGCCGCCGGAACATCCTCATTGGCCAAAAGGTTCCCCCCCGCCGCCACATCGCGCCCCTCGGCCTGCGTCCAAAGCCCCAGCGCCTCCTGCCCCGAATGAACCGCCGTTCCCCCGGCCCCATCCACCGCCAGCACCTGACGAAATTCCATGAACCCACCGCGCCGCTGCACCTCGGCCACAGCCTCCGCCGCGCTCATCCCGCGCCCCATCACATCCAGCGCCATCGGCCCCAGCGTCGGATCGGTGATATTCTGGCTCGCCACCGCACCCACGCCTGCCTGCGCATGGCTGCACCGCGCCGCCACCGCCGGCGAAGACGACGAAATCGCCACCCCGAACATCCCTGTCTCGCCACACCGCGCCACCACTGAAAATGTCATGTCCCGAACCCTTCATCTGACTGGAAATATCCCGGGGGCGTGGGGGCTGGCCCCCACTCTAAACTGTGTGTGGGGGCTGGCCCCCACTTAAACCAGCGTGTGTCGCACCGAAGGTGCGCCTCAAACCTTTCTGGCCCCCACTCTAGCCTGTGTATGTCGCACCAAAGGTGCGCCTTTAACCTGCCTGGCCCCCACTTAATCCAGCGCGTGTCGCACCAAAGGTGCGCAACAAACCTGCCTGCCCCCACATCAAACCTGCGCGTCGCGCCAAACCGTCGCTTGATCCAACACCCCGCCACTCCCGTTTCAATCCGGGATAACCGCCGTTGCATCAATCTCAACCAACCACTCCGGCCGCGCCAGCGCCTGCACCACCAATCCCGTCGATACCGGATGCACTCCTTTGATATATTCGCCCATTACCCGGTAAACCGCCTCACGGTGGCGCACGTCCGTGATGTAAACCACCACCTTCACCAGATGCGCCATCTCGCCGCCCGCTTCCTCGATCAACTGGCGGATATTCTGCATCACCTTATGGGTCTGCTCGCCCGGATCATGGCTCTCGATATTCTGCGCATCCTCAAGGTTCTGCGGACATTGCCCCCGCATCCACACGGTGCGCCCCCCCCGCGTCACCACCGCCTGCGCCAGATCATTGTCCAAACTCTGCTCTGGATAGGTCTCGCGCGTGTTAAACGTCCTGATCCGCTCATGTGCCATAAGTCCATCCCTCGTAGGGCGGGGTTTCACCCCGCCACTGCTATCCATTCAAATTGAAATAATCGCGGCAGAACCAGACGAACTTCTCCGCCTGCGCGCTCAACACCGCGCCCTTCTTGGTGGCCAACATCACCCGGCTTGGCCGCGCCTCTGCCTTCAATGGCCGCGTCACCAACAAATGCCCGTCATAGCTCACCGTGCCCGCCGGGCGCGTCGCCAGCAAAGCAAAGCCCAAGCCCTGCCCGACCAACCCGCGCACCATCTCGAAACTTGAGGAGCGATAGGCAACCTTCGGCGACACCCCCGCGTCTTCAAGAACCGAGGTGAAGTAATCTCCCGTGGGTGTCGCCCCCAAAAGGATCATCGGATGCCCGGCCAAATCCTGTGGCGTAATCTCCGGCATGTCAGCCAGCGGATGCTCCTGCGACACCAAGACATAAGGCGCCAATTCGCTCAACGGCTCCGCCGCGATCCCCTCGGGCAACCCCGCGTCATAAAGCAACGCGACATCCGCCGCCCCGGACATCACCGCCTCCTGCACCCGCCGTTGATCCCCCTCGATCAACTCAACACCCACACCCGCGTCGCTTTCGGCCATGCGGCGGATCATGTCGGGCAACAGGATCGGCCCAAAGGTGTGATAACACCCCACCGACAGCTTGCGCCCCTCGGCCTTGCGCCCGGCGGCAACACTCACCGCTGCCTCGATCCGCGTCGCAGCCCCATACCCGCGCCGCGCATAAATCAACGGAGAGCCCGCCTCGGCGATGAAAATATCATCAACCTCGCCAAAGAACACATGATGCGTGCCAACCCGGTCGGCGGAAATCACATGGCAATCAAACCCCACCAGCGGGTCAACCACCCGCGGCGCGCCGGACGGCATATCGACCCAATCGGCGCAATCGAACTTATCCGCCAACTGGTCCTTGAACCGCCCCGCAAAGGCGTCCGAGATATAGGACTGATCGTCTTTCAACATGTTGACCGCGAACACACCGTTATCAATGATCTGCTGCGCCACCGGGCTCTGCGCATTGACACAGACCAACAGCGTCGGCCTCGGCGTATCCGCCGATACGCTCGACATCGCCGACACCGTGACGCCGCCGCGCCCGGCGGCACCATCGGTCGTGACCACATTCACCGTGCTCGCCGCATGGCTCATCCCGCCGATGAACTTGTCACGCAGCGCGGCGTCGGTGGGCAGGCTCATGTGTTTCATCCTTGATCGCGGACCTTGCTGTAAAGATACTGTGCAAAGTCATAATTCGGACGTTCAAGGTGGCTCAGGTGGCCCGGCCTTGCAAGGGCCGAGCTTAGCCCGCGAAACACTTTCTCGGTGCAGCCGCGATCTTCGACATTCACATCGTCCAGCAAGGCCTTCAGTGCGACGAAATTCTCATGCGCATCCGCGTCATCCTTGTAATCATCCGACATCCCCCCGCCAAAGCGGATATGCACCCGCCCCGGCGCCACCGGATGTAGCGAAAGATACCAGAAATACCCCGGCGTCAGCGTGATCAGCAACGACGGATAAATCGCCAGCAAAAACGTCGTGCGCCGCATGTCGCCTTGCAAGCGGTCGTTCTTGGGATGCGCCATGGCGATGCGCAGCTGATCGTCTTTCAGGATGGTGTGATAGTTGAACGCCGGCTCGCCCGGCGGGCACACCATCTCTTCCAGCTTGCTCAAGCCGCCGATCGTGCCCGCGTGGCAAACCGGCAGGTGGTAACTCTCCATGAAATTCTCGGCCAGAACCTTCCAGTTGGTGTCCCACTCGTGCTCTTCATAAAACGTCTCGGTGTAATTGGTCATGTCATAGCCGCTGACCAACCCCTCCACACCGGCCAGCTCCTCGGCCACCGGCGTCGCCTCAGGGTCCAGCGTGATGAACACCCAGCCCAACCATTCTTCGCAGCGCACAGTCGGAAGCTTGTAGCTCTCCTTGCAGAACCCCTCGTTCAGCCCCATCGCCGGCGCGCCCCGCAAAGTCCCGTCAAGGTTATAGGTCCAGCCGTGATACGGACAGGTCAGCGCCCTCACCTTGCCGCGCCCCTCAAGGATCGTGCTCATCCGGTGCAGGCACACATTCGACAGCGCCCGCAAATGTCCGTCGCGGCCCCGCAGCACCACCACCGGCTGATGCGCCAGCTCCGCGGTAATGTAATCTCCGGCCTCCGGCAGAGCATCGGCCCGCCCCACGCAATACCACGCACGCCCAAACACACCCGCGATCTCGCGCTCCATAAATTCCTGCGAGGTGTAAACCGACGGCGGCATCGCCTCGGCCCGCTCGAACGGCTGCGCCACATTCGCGGCCAGCTCGGCCAGTTCGGTTAGCGCGCCCTGCTTCATGTCATTCGCCATCTCGCTCACACCCCTTCATTTGGCCCGCGATACGCCGCATAGCCCCGCTGTATCCCGATTTGGTCGGCGATATATTTCGCATCATGCCACACCCCCCAAAGAAACGAAGACCCCCGCCGCGATTGCCACGGAAGCCCAAGGAAATAGACCCCCGCCTCGCGCGACACACCCCGCTGATGCTGCGGCCTGCCCTGCGCGTCAAACGTATCGACCTTAAGCCAACTGTAATCGACGCCATAACCGGTCGCCCAAATGATCGTCGAAACCCCCGCCGCGCGCAAATCCAACTGCGACAGCGGCTCCCGTACACAGTCCGGCTCCGCCCCGATCACCTTCGCCCCCGGCTCTTGCGGCAAATCCAGCCCGTTGCGGGTGACAAATGCATCCGCCTCTTCCAACACCGACAGGTAATTCGCGTCCCCCCCTCGATGTTGCCGCGCAGATCACCGGCAAAGCGCATCACCCCGGCCTCAAACCCCTCGCTCCGCCCGACTAGCGTGATCCCCTGTTCTGCCAAGGCGCGAAAATCCACCGTCTGCCCGCCCCGCGCGCCGCTGACCGCGATTGTCACATGCTCTGCCCCTTCTGGCGGCGTGGTCATGTCCCATTTGCCCAAAACGCCCAACCACCAGACAAAATCGCGCCCCCGATAACTGCGCGGAGGCCGGTCATGGGGCCCGACCGACAGGAACGTCTTGCGCCCCGCCCGGTTCAACTCATCGGCAATCTGCACCCCGGATGATCCCGCCCCCACCACCAGAACCGCCCCCTCGGATAGCTGTTCGGGGCTGCGATACTCTGCGGAATGAAGCTGCGCCACGCCCGCGCCCTCGGGCACCATCTGCGGGATCACCGGCTTTTGAAACGGCCCCGTCGCCGCCACGATCCGGCGCGCCTCGATCTCACCTTGCGATGTGACCACCCGAAACCCGTCGCGCCCGCTCAACCGCTCGGCAGTCAGCACCTCTACGCCACGGCGCAGCGGGGCTTTGATCATCTCGGCATAGGCCTCAAGATAGGCCGCAACCTCCTCCTTGCCCGGAAACCCGTCAGCATCACTGTCAAATTCCATCCCCGGAAACCGGTCATGCCAAGCCGGGCCATTCATCACCAGACTATCCCAGCGCCCGCTGCGCCACCGCTCGGCAACCCGCGCCCGCTCCAATACCAAATGCGGCACGCCCGCGCGCCCCAAATGCTCGCTCATGGCAATCCCGGCCTGTCCACCGCCCACCACAAGCGTATCTGTCACCTCTGCCGCCATCCCGCTTAACCCTCTGCTGCGCGCCTTCAAACTAGCCCGGAGCGGTATTAGGGGAAAGAAACTTATGAAACCGCTTTGATTAGCCAAAAGCTAATCAAAATCATATCCCGCCAACATGTCATATCGCGGCCCCTCGGGTCGCAATAGAGAGCGATAAAGCCCCAATCCCGCCGCCCGCGCCTCTGCTATCGACACGACCCCCAAACGCCCGGCCAGAACCGCTGCATCCCGCGGCCCGATCTCCCTGCCAAACCGGCTCAAGGTCACATGCGGGCGAAACCGCTCCCGCGCCAAATCCACCCCGGCCCCGCGACACGCCCCGCGCACCGCATAGCGCAACGCCACCAACTCTGGCGTCACCTCAACCGCTGCAAAGCAAAGCCGCGGCTTGCGCCCGCTTAACATATCCACGCCCGTCACCCGCAGCCGAGGCGCCTCAAGCCGCACGCCTTCCAACCCCTCATGCACCCGCTCAACAACAGTCCCGCTCACCTCCCCCAAAAACGCCAGCGTCAGATGCAAATACGCCCGCGGCACCACCCGGCCCGGCATGCCCTCCTGCAAAACCTCCAACGCGTCCAGCATCCCCTCGGACAGCCCCAAGGCCACAAACCCACGCATCGCCTGTCCTTTCATCTTGCTGTAAGTACTCCGGGGGTGTGGGGGCTGGCCCCCACTTTTACCAGCGTGTGTCGCACCGGAGGTGCGCTTCAAACCTGACCAAAGGCGCGCCTCAAATCTGGCTGGCCTCTCCGTAAACCGTGCCCGCCGACTGCCCGAGCCGCCTAGCCACGTGGGCGGGCGGCGTGAAAAGGCAGCTTTACCCGCGCTGCATCCGCGCAAACATCCGCAACGCATGCGCGGCTCCGTCCTGCGCCATGCCCGGCATCACCTTGTCATACCCGGCAGCAATCACACCCGCGATGTCAGGGCGCAAAATCACCTCGCCTCCCGGCGCGCGGGCCAATGGCGAGGCATCGCCAAACGCGCCCTCCCCCCATAGCAACATCACCTGAACCGCCTGCGCCAAGGCCACATCTTCTGCCGCCATCGCGGACAAAGCCTCGTCCATGCACAAAAACACGAACGCCGCCTTGATCTCGCCGCTCTCTTCAAAGCGGAAGAACCGGTATTGGTTCGCCCCCTGCGCCTTCAATCGCTCAACTGTCTCGGCAATTCTCGGCACCATCTTGTCCAACCCGTCGAGCGCCAAAAGCTCGTCCCAATCACGGGCAAAGAAAAACATCAGGTTGCTGCCCAACTCCGGGTCCGTCTCGGCCATCTGGTGCCCGGCAAGGGTAACCACCGCCTCGATCGCCCCCTTCATCACGCTCAAAGTGGCCTCATCCACCCCGAACACGACAGGCACGATCGGGCGCAGCCATCGCGCAAAGTAATACGAGCCATCGCTGCGTGTGAACAGCGCTTCAATCTGTTCCGGTGTCATCTCGGATGCCAAGTCCCGCTCTCCTTCGTCAGTCGTCTCAAGGGTCAACGCATGGCCATAATGGCGGCAATCGGGCTGGGCAAGCCCCCACCGGGATGCCCCCACATGATCGGCGGCATGCCCTCGCCCTTGGTCGCCACCAGCAACCGTCCGTCGCGCAGGTTAAGCGCAACAGCCGTGCGGGCCACGTTGGCGTTATGCGGCTGCCCGCCGGCACCGGTGATCCAGTCACCTTCTTGCGTCATACGGCTTGCCACCGCCAGCCGCGCCAGCGCCGTGCGATACGCGCCCCGGCCCATTAACGCTACGAACCTTGGCCGCATATCTGCCGCTTCCATCATCTTGAACGGGTGCTTGCCAACCCAAAAGGTCCAATCGTCCCACGCCGCCATGCCCGACGCCGCCACATCCGCGCGCAGCTCGCGCACCGGGCCCTTGCCGTCATAAACAAAGGTGACCTTACCCTCGCCCGCCTTCATCGACGGGATCGTAACGCGCACGGTCTCGCTGTCATAACTCACATCCGCCAGATCCGAACAGGTGCCAAACACCTCGGAAAACCGCACATCCCCCGGCGTTGCATGCAGCCAGACAAAATGCGCCGGACACCCGTTGCCGCCCTGCCCCACCGCGATCAAAAACAAATCCCCCAACCGCGCATGAATATAAGCAAGGTAAGGCTCGCTCGGCAGCGGCAACACCCGCCCGCCGATGGACACGGCTTTTTGCATGTTGGATAGCTCGACAATCGTCACCGGCCCCAAACGCGAATTGCTGTCCACCGTCTGGGCGCGCGCCAAGGGCGCCCCAGCCCCAAGACCCACAGTCGCAAAACTCACAGTCGCAAGCACCACAGACACAAGCACCAGAACGCGCTGTTTGAAACTTTCGGCAAACCGCATGGAACGCTCCCTCTCTGCACCCGCTTATGTACTGGCCTTTGTCGTGGCATCTGCACTGGCCGCCAAACTGGCGAATATCACCAGCCCGCAACCTGCCCCAGCCCGCCGCGCGGGGCAAGCCGGTTCACATTTTTGCGCAACAGCGTCAAAAGGTTAACGATTCGCGGCCTCGCTCAGGGCGCGTCAGGCGGCAGCCGGATGTCAGCCGAATGTCACCCCCCCATTTCGCCCGGATCTTACGGGGTTAACGCGGCGAACGCCCCCTATTTGCCGAACAGGTCGTTTTGCGGCTTTTTCGGGTCAGGTTTCGGCTCCGGCGCGGCCAGCCCAAGGTGGCTCCAGCCCTTCTGCCCAAGCATCCGACCGCGTGGCGTCCGCTGGATCAAGCCCTGTTGCAACAGGAACGGTTCGATCACCTCTTCAATCGCATCCCGCGACTCGCTCAGCGCCGCGGCGATGGTCTCGATCCCGACCGGCCCACCCTGATAATTCTCTGCAATCATAGTGAGATAGCGCCGGTCAGCTCCATCAAGCCCAAGGTGATCGACCCCCAGCCTCAAGAGCGCCGCATCAGCCAATTCGCGGGTGATCTTCCCGCCGCCTTCGACCACGGCGAAATCCACCACCCGGCGCAAGAGCCGCCCCGCGATCCGTGGCGTCCCGCGCGAGCGGCGCGCGATTTCCAGCGCGCCTTCGGTCTGTGTCTCCACACCCAGCTTGCGGGCATTGGCGCTAACAATCTGATGAAGCTCACTAATTTCGTAAAACTTAAGCCGCGTCGGAATACCGAACCGGTCGCGCAGCGGCGTTGTCAACAGCCCCAACCGCGTCGTTGCCCCGACCAGCGTGAAGGGCTGCAATTCAATCCGCACCGTCCGCGCCGCCGGCCCTTCTCCGATCACAAGATCAAGCTCGAAATCCTCCATCGCAGGATAAAGAACCTCTTCGACCGCCGGGTTAAGGCGATGAATTTCATCAATAAAAAGAACGTCATTGGCTTCCAGATTGGTCAGGATCGCGGCCAGGTCGCCTGCCTTGGCCAACACCGGCCCGCTGGTCATGCGAAACCCAACGCCCAATTCACGCGCAATGATCTGTGCCAGCGTGGTCTTCCCCAAGCCCGGAGGCCCGTGAAACAGGGTGTGATCCATCGCCTCTTCGCGCATCCGCGCAGACTGGATGAACACACTCAGGTTGGCGCGTGCTTCCTCCTGCCCAACGAACTCGTTCAGCATCTGGGGCCGCAATGCGCGGTCGGTGTCTTCGGGCAACGGATCGGCGCGCAATGTCGGGTCAGGCTGATCCATTCATTACCCCTTCGGCGCCAGCAATTTAAGGGCTTCGCGGATCAACACCGGCGTGTCGGCCCCCTCATGCTCTCCTGCGGCCTGCGCCACGGCACCCGCCGCTTCGCCCGGCGCATAGCCAAGGTTTGACAGCGCTGAAAGCGCCTCGGATTGCGCCGCCGCGCTGCTTGGCTGGCGCGGGGTCGGGGCGGTTTTGACCGGCTCGATCACCGCATCCGCATCGTCAATAACTGGCGCGGCGGGGGCATCATCCGCGCCGCCCATCGCCATCACGGCTGGTGCCTTGTCTTTCAACTCGTTTACGACGCGCTGCGCCGTCTTGGGGCCAATCCCCTTGGCGGCCTTCACAGCATTCCAATCGCCCAACGCGATCGCCCTGTTAACCCCTTCTGAACCAAGTGTGCCCAATATGGCCATCGACGCTTTGGCCCCGATTCCCTGAACACTCATCAAAAGCCGGTGCCATTCCTTTTCAACGAGCGAGGTAAAGCCGAACAACTGCAACAGGTCTTCGCGCACCAGCAATTCGGTGTAAAGCGCCACCGCCTCGCCCGGACCGGGCAACGCGGCCAATGTGCGCTCTGAGCAATAGACCAGATAGCCGATGCCCCTCACGTCGATCAGCACATGGTCTTCACCGCGATATTCTATCCGGCCCGAGATTTTGCCAATCATGTGCCCACCTTCCTCAATGCGGCCGCCACCGTGGCCCGCGATTTCGCATGATGCGCATGACAGATCGCAATGGCCAGCGCATCCGCCGCGTCAGGACTATCAAGAACGACACCCGGCAATTGCACCTTTACCATATGCGCAATCTGCGCCTTGTCTGCATGGCCAACGCCCACAACGGTCTTTTTGACGGTGTTGGGCGCATATTCCCCGACCTCAAGCCCCGCCTGCGCCGGAACCAGCATCGCGATCCCCCGCGCCTGCCCCAGCTTGAGCGTCGCCGCCCCGTCCTTGTTTACAAATGTCTGCTCCACCGCCGCCGTGTCCGGGCGAAACTGCTGCAAAACTGCGGTCAGTTGATCATGCAGCGACACCAGCCGCGCCGCCAAATCCGTTCCTTCCGAGCGACAGGTGCCATTGGCAACATGGCTCACCCGGCTACCCTCAACATCGATCACCCCCCAGCCGAGGAAGCGCAATCCGGGATCAATCCCTAAAACCCGCATGACTATCTCACTGCCCTGTTGCCTTTTTGAAGCACTAGCACGAAAGGGGAACATTTGCCAGCGACAATAGACACCCGAACTGAAAACGACTTGCGGCTGCACAGTTGCGACAAGACGTCGGAAAACGGCATTATCCACGGCCTGAAAACGACATTCCAGAAGTCGATTTCGACCATGTTTTTAAGGGGATTTTAGCGATCTGAACCTATGCAATTCCAGCATATGACCCATGCAATTTTAGCAGCTTGTTTTGTTAAATCGCCGCCCCTATCTGCGTCTCGAAAGTCACATACATCGAACGCAAACAAAAGGATCAAGGATATGGCTGCAATCGACACTCCCCGCGTACACTTCGCCTCTGGCACCAATGGCCGTATCGGTCGGTTCTTCAACAGCGTATTGGCCTCGGTCATCGCTTGGAACGATGCGCGCGTCACACGTAACGTCTTGTCGCAACTCTCCGATCGTGAGCTGGAAGACATCGGTCTCTGCCGCGGTGACATCGAAGACCTCGCCCACAAAGCCTGAGAGCTTACTCCCAAACATCATGAAAAAGCCGCGCCTCCAATCGGAAGCGCGGCTTTTTTTGTAACTTGGCCCGCTGGCGCGGCGCCCTTGGAATAAGTGTTCTAGCGTAGGATAGGCCGGATTTTGTCAGCCAACCATTGGCTGGCCGGGTCGACCTGCATGATCCATGCACCCGCCTGCTCCACCGCGGTGCCGCTGATCAGCTGCAACAGCCGATCATTGTAACCCTGTTCACCGAACTGGGCCAAAGCGATAGCCTTGAACAGCACAAAACCCGCCAGAAGATAAACTAATCCCCGGATCGGAAAGTTGATACCAGACTTGCGCCGCCGCACGACAATCATGCCATCGGGCCCCACCACCGGGCCATAGCCCTTAGAAGCACGGCGCCCCGATCGATCGATTTTGGTCAGACGTTTGTCAAATTGGCTCTTAGAACCAAACATAGCAGACTCCAGTGTATGCCCCCACTGGTTGCCAATAATATCAAATCGAAATGTGGCAACATTGGGGCAAGTCTTTAAATTAAGGCCAAAATCCGACGAAACCACCGGCTATTTTTCCAATGTTAGCGTCGTCCATTCACCAATCTCACGCCGTTTGACAAGATTGATACCAAACTGTGCATAATGCGCGATCACATCGTCGGCTTGTTCATTCAGGATACCGGAAAGAATCACCTTTCCTGCGTCCTGAAACCGTGTCGCCATATCCTCGGCCAGCGCGATCAATGGCCCTTTGAGGATATTGGCAAAGACCAGATCATAAGGGGCTTGCTCCTCAAGCTCTGCGTGATCGAAACCTGCTGCCTCAACACAGCGCACACGCTGCTCCAGCCCGTTGGCGCGAATATTCGCCTCGGCCACGTCCACGGCAACCTCGTCGATATCGCTGCACAAAACCGGCTCGGGCCAAAGCCGCGCCGCCGCCATCGCAAGCACTGCAGTGCCGCAACCGATATCGACCGCGTTGCGGGCATGAAACCCGGCTTCGGCCAATTCATCAAGCGCCAGTAAGCAGCCATGCGTCGTGCCGTGATGCCCAGTTCCGAACGCCATCGCCGCTTCGATCAGCAGCGGCTCAACCCCTGCCGGTACCGCTTCGGCATCATGTGCGCCATAAACAAAAAACCGCCCTGCATGCACCGGCGCCAGCTCGCGTTTCACTTTGGCCACCCAATCGGTTTCCGGCAGTTCCGAAACGGCAAACGGCTTGGCCTCGAACGCAACCGCTAAAACCGCCAGCCCCGCCTCATCCGGTTGATCGGTGAAATAGCCGCCCACTTCCCAAACGCCCGAGCCGTCTTCGACCTCGAACACGCCAACTCCCGTTGGCTCAGGGTCGAGCCGTTCCATCGCCTCGCCCAACGCTTGCGCTTGGGCTTTGTCGTTTAACGTGGTCAGGGCGGTAAAGGTTGTCATCGCAGTTCTCCAAAAACTCTGCTTGCCGCCTATGATGACGCCACCATCCGGTCAACTGGTAAACCGCTACTCGGCCGGCGCCGCCGCCGCAAACTTTGAGAAAACCGTCTCATTTCCCGGCTCCGGATGTCGAGGGATGAGCAACGCAAGCGCAAGTGAAACCCCAGCCATCATCGACGCAAGAATGAACACGCCCCCGGGAGACACAAGCCATAGATAGCCAAGCAACGCGGGCAAGAACACAGCCGCAATATGATTAATGGTGAAAGCAACAGCCGCGGTCGGCGCGATGTCACCCGGATCGGCGATCTTTTGAAAGTATGTTTTCAGCGCCAGAGCAAGCGCGAAAAACATATGATCAATCACATAGAGCGTCGCCGCCAAAACCACGCCCCAACCGAAGTAGTAAATCCCGCCATACGCCAGAAACACGCTCACCAAACCGATGTATTCGAACACAAGCGTATTGCGCTCACCAAATCGCGCCACCGCACGACCAAACAACGGGGCAAACAGAATGTTGATAACCAAATTGATCAGGAAGAGCGCTGTGACCTCATGCACTTCAAAACCAAATTTTTCGACCATCATGAAGCCGGCAAAGACAATAAATATCTGTCGCCGGGCGCCTGCCATGAACTGCAACGCATAATAGAGCCAATAGCGGCGCCGCAAAATCATCTGTTTGCGCTGCGGGTGCGGCGCTTCGAATTGCGGATAGGCAAACAGGCAGAACAACGCCAACAGCGTCGTCGTGCCGCCAGCCGTGAGGTAAACAAAGTTATAGCTCAGATCGAAACTCTGCCACGTTAAAACGATCAGCCCATACGCCACCAGCGTCGCCGCAGACCCGGCAGACAGCAGGAGGCCCAGCATCTGTGGCGCACGCTCTTTTGGTAGCCACTGTAACTGCAACGATTGGTTTACGGTTTCGTAATAATGAAAGCCAATACTGCTGAGCATAGTAATTGTCAGAATGCCCGCCATTGATGGAAACCATGCCGTCACCGCTGTTGCCACACCAAGAAGGACAAGCGATACGATCCCAAGCACCTGCTCGCGCACGAAGATGATAATCGCGATGACCCCAACAGCCAGAAAGCCGGGGATCTCGCGCACCGTATGCAGCCAGCCGTTGTCTGCCCCGTCGAATTTGCCAACTTCGATGATGAAGTTATTAAGCAGCGCCGACCACGTCGCAAAAGCAATCGGCATCGCTGCGGCCATCACAAAAAGCAATGTTATCGGACGCCGCCAAAACGGCAGGTCTCCGGCCTCGGAAAGTGGAATCGTTTTCAACATGCTTTCGAATACGTCTTTTTGCTGCGGATGCCCATAGGTCCTGATCTGGATCAAGGCCACACATTAAGATCCGTGCATATGAAGGGATGATGGATAGACCGGAACGCTGACAATGGACCTCATTGCACTTGTTGACCGCATTGGCGAAGGGCCGACTGCCGCCTTGTTTGGCTTGATCACTGGCGTGATCTTTGGCGTCGCGGCGCAACGGTCACGCTTTTGCTTGCGGGCCGCCACCGTTGAATTCGCGCGCGGCATGATGCAGGACAAGGTCGCCGTCTGGTTGTTGACGTTTTCGACCGCGCTGGTTTGGGTGCAATCTGCGCAACTGCTTGGGCTGATGCGCAGCGAAGAGGCCCGCATGATGGCAGTCCCAGGAAGCTGGTCGGGAGCGATCATTGGCGGATTGCTTTTCGGTGTCGGCATGGTTCTTGCGCGCGGCTGCTCGGGGCGGCTTTTGGTTCTGGCAGCAACCGGCAATTTGCGGTCCGTAGTATCTGGGTTGATTTTTGCGGTGGTCGCCCAGATGTCGCTTTCGGGTTGGCTGGCTCCGCTTCGCGACACTCTGGCAATGCTCTGGATAACACCGGGCGGGCAAAACGTTGATTTAATGACGTTTTTAGGTTTACCCAACTATGCTGGATTGCTCCTTGGAGTTGTCACAGCAATGGTGGCATTGGTGATCTCGGCGCGAAACAAGATTGGGTGGTCCCGGCTTTTCTTTGCTTCCGGGGTTGGGTTTGCGGTTGCAGTTGGCTGGGTCTTAACCTTCGCACTCAGCCAAGTTGCCTTTGATCCCGTGCCCGTTGAAAGCGCAACTTTTTCAGGCCCCTCCGCCAATACGCTGATGTATTTTCTCGATCGAAAGTCCGTGCTGGAGTTCGATATCGGGCTGGTCCCCGGCGTCGTTATTGGCTCTTTTCTGTCCGCTGTTCTTGCAAAGGAGTTTCATTTCAAGGGTTTTTCAGATGAATCGAACATGCGGCGTTCCATGACCGGCGCTGTGCTTATGGGCTTCGGTGCCATGTTGGCCGGTGGTTGCGCGATTGGTGCGGGGGTGACCGGCGGCTCGATCTTTGTCGGCACGGCTTGGCTCGCTTTATTTTGCATGTGGGTTGGCGCGGTGACCACTGATCTTCTGCTAGACCAACAAACTCTCGTGGCAACCCATTGAATTTCAATAAAAACTCTGCGGATCAATATCCACAACCAGCCGGGTGGTCTTGGCCGGTCTGACCAATCCAAGCCATTTGACGAGCGCCCCCTGAAGCGCAACCCCCTTGGGCGCCTTCACCAAAAGCCGGACCCTGTGGCGACCGCGAATGCGCGCAATAGGTGCCGGTGCCGGCCCGAAAACCTGCGCGCCGACCTGTCTCAACGGCCCGTCATTTCGCGCCAACTCGCTCCCCAAATCGAATACCTCCTGCACGTCTGGCGCAGACAGAATAATTGCAGCCATCCGCCCAAACGGCGGAACGCCTGCATGGCGTCGCTCCTCTGCCTCGGCGGCCCAGAACTTCTCCTCCTCCCCGCCAAGGATAGCGCGGATCACAGGATGCTCTGGCTGATAGGTCTGTAGAATAGCCTCACCAGGTTTGTCAGCACGCCCAGCGCGCCCGGACACCTGGCGCATTAATTGGAACGTTCGCTCTGCTGCGCGCAAGTCGGACCCTTGAAGCCCAAGGTCGGCATCAATCACGCCAACAAGCGTAAGCAACGGAAAATTATGGCCTTTTGCCACTAATTGCGTTCCAACTATTATGTCTGCCTCACCCTCGGCAATGCTGGCGATCCGCTCCTTCAGCGCACGTGCCGATCCAAACAAGTCCGATGAAAGGGTCGCGATGCGCGCGTCAGGAAAGAGCGCGACCGCTTCTTCGGTCATCCGCTCGACCCCGGGACCCACCGCAGCCATCTGCCCCTCTTTCCCGCAGGAGGGGCAGGCCTCTGGAAGCGGTTTGCTCTCTCCGCACTGGTGACACACCAGCCTTTTCAAAAAACGATGTTCCACCATTCGTGCGTCGCAATGATCGCAGCCAACCTGTTGCCCGCACGCCCGGCATAACGTGATCGGCGCAAAGCCCCGTCGGTTAAGAAAGAGCAACGATTGCTCGCCCTTTTCGATCCGTGCCTGTACCGCCTGCGCTAGTTCAGGCGAAATCCAGCGGGTTGAAGGCAGTTGAACACCTCGCATGTCAATTGTTCGCATTTTGGGCAAAACGGCGTCGCCGAAACGCGATGTCAGGGTCAGTTTTTCATACTTGCCCGCTTCGGCGTTTGCCCAGCTCTCAAGGCTCGGCGTGGCCGAGGCCAAAACAACCCTACCGCCCCCCAATGCGGCCCGAAGAACAGCCATGTCGCGGGCATTGTAAAGCACGCTATCTTCTTGTTTATATGAGGTATCATGCTCCTCATCGACGACAATTAGGCCAAGATCCATAAACGGTAGAAACAAGGCAGAACGCGCACCAACGACCACTTGTGCCCCGCCTTGGCCAACCATTTTCCAAGTGCGGCGCCGCTCTGTCATGGTCACACCCGAGTGCCATTCGGCCGGGCGTGCACCGAAACGGGCCTCGACGCGCGCGACAAATTCGGCGCTAAGAGCGATTTCCGGCAGTAAAACCAGCGCCTGTTTGCGATGGCGAAGACACTCTGCGACAGCCTCAAGGTAAACTTCGGTTTTGCCAGACCCCGTCACCCCCCGCAGAAGCGTCGTACCGTACACATTCTGACGAATCTGCGCACCGAGCGTCTCCGCCGCGCGCGCTTGATCCTCCGTCAATTCTTTGCCTGCCAATTCGGGATCGAGATAGGGAAACGGGACGTCGCGAGGCGAATCCTCTTCGAAAACAACCCCTTGCTTCACCAACCCCTTAACAACCGAGGTAGACGCCCCCGCCATTTCGCTTAACTCTTTGAGCGTAAACGACAAGCCGCCGTATTCATTCAAGGCCCGGATCACACGCCGACGGGCATCGGTCATCCGATCCGGGTCGGCATTTCCGGGGCGGTACACTTTGCGCATCGACGGTGGGTCTGTGAGGCCCGGAGCGCGCGTCGCGAGCCGGAGCATGGCCGAAAGCGGTGTTAGGGTGTAATCCGCAGCGCGTTCAAGAAACGCCTGCATTTCGGCCTGCATGGGGGCCAAGTCGAGCACTTTGTTCACCGGACGGATCCGCGCACGATCAAAATCGCCTTTCCCGGCGCCCCAGACCACCCCTAGCACCTTGCGAGGACCGAGAGGCACCTCGACGTAGGCACCGAGATGGCAGCCGCCCGGAGGCGCCTTGTAATCAAGAAACCGATCGAGCGGCTGCGTGGTGAGCACCGCAACCAGATCGCCCTCAAAGAAAAAGTCTTTCACGTTGGCACCGGCATTGGGGGTTTCGAGACTGCTTTCTATCGGGTAAACCAGCCGCTGACAAAACCATTCCTACAAAAGGATATTCGAGATGAAATTCTTTGTTGATACTGCCGAAGTAGATGCGATTGCCGAATTGAATGATCTGGGCATGGTGGATGGTGTTACAACCAACCCGTCGCTGATTATGAAGTCGGGCCGCGATATTATTGAAGTTACAAAAGAAATTGCCAACCTCGTTGATGGGCCGGTTAGCGCCGAAGTGGTCGCCACCGAAGCCAGTGAAATGATCGCTGAGGGGCGCAAGTTGGCCAAGATCGCACCAAATATCGCGGTTAAAGTGCCGCTCACTTGGGATGGTTTGAAAGCCTGCAAAGCACTGACATCAGACGGAAATATGGTAAACGTAACGCTGTGCTTCAGCGTGAACCAAGCCATTCTGGCGGCCAAGGCGGGGGCGACCTTCATTTCGCCCTTCATCGGTCGTTTGGATGATATCAACCTTGATGGCATGGAGCTGATCGAGGACATGCGGACGGTTTATGACAACTACGGTTTTGAGACTGAAATCCTTGCCGCGTCGATCCGCAGCGTGAACCATATGGCCGATTGTGCGCGGATTGGTGCCGACGTTGTGACCGCGCCGCCGGGTGTTATCAAGGCGATGGTGAGCCACCCGCTGACTGATAAGGGGCTAGAGGCCTTTTTGAAAGATTGGGAAAAAACAGGGCAGAAAATCCTGTAACCCGTGATATAACGCCGCAAAACACTTAACGAGGCACCTATGAGCAGCACGCCCCGTATGGACGATACTGTCCGCGAAAAAATCATCTCGGATCCAGAAGTCATTCTGGAAGATCAAGACCTTATGCGCGCATTGATCGCCGCGAACGAGCGTTCGATGGGCGGCAATATTGTTGATTTGCGTGGCATCGCCATGGAGCGTCTTGAGGCGCGGCTTGACCGGTTGGAAGACACCCATCGCAGCGTGATTGCCGCCGCTTACGAGAACCTTGCCGGGACAAATCAAGTGCATCGCGCGATCTTGCGGATGCTCGATCCGGTGGAGTTTGAGGGGTTCTTGAAGGACCTTGGCGGCGAAGTGGCCGAGATTCTGCGGGTTGATTGCGTCAAGCTTGTGCTTGAGTCGGTGCAGACCGACGAAGAGGCCGCCATCAAACGGCTCGGCTCGGTCCTGACGGTGGCGGAACCCGGCTTTATCGACGGGTACGTCACGGGCGAGCGTGGCGCGCCGATGCGTCAGGTCACCTTGCGCCAAATTGATGAGGGCGACGCGCAAATGTTTGGCGACAAAGCGGGGTGGGTCCGCTCGGAGGCGTGTTTGAAACTCGACTTTGGCGAGGGCCGCCTGCCGGGCATGTTGGTTATGGGCTCGGAAGATCCGCATATGTTCACCCCACAACAAGGCACTGATCTTCTTGCCTTTTTCGCTGGCGTCTTTGAAAGAGCAATGCGCCGCTGGCTGTCATGAGCCTGATCTCCCCAGCTGCCAGTGACGCGATGCACAGCTGGCTCGCGGGGCAAAAGGCGCTTAAAGGCGCATCGCAAAACACGATTGATGCCTATGCCCGCGATGTGGGCGATTTTCTCTCCTTTATCACGCTGCACAAGGGTGAGGCGCAGGGGCTAGGGCCGCTGATGCGCCTGACGGTGCCGGATATGCGCGCGTGGATGGTTTACACGCGCAATAGCGGGGTCGGCCCGCGGACATTGGCAAGAAAACTGTCGGCGGTAAAAAGTTTCTTTCGCTGGTTGAGCGAGCGCGAGGGCGCGGAGATCAGTGCGGTTCTCGCAGCGCGGTCGCCAAAGTATCAACGCAAGTTACCCCGCCCATTGGCCGAAGATGCCGCACGAAAAATGATCGAGGCTGTAGAGTTTCAACATGAAAGCCAATGGGTTGCCGCGCGAGATACAGCGGTCATGACGCTCCTTTACGGTTGTGGCTTGCGGATTTCCGAAGCTTTGGGTCTGAACGGTGAGGACGCACCTTTGCCAGATGTTCTGAGGATCATAGGCAAAGGCGGTAAAGAAAGGGTTATCCCGGTGATCGGCGCGGCGCGGGACGCTGTGGCGGCGTATGTGCGGCTTGTTCCCTGGCCGATGGAGGCGGATCAACCCTTGTTCCGGGGCGTGCGCGGTGGCAGGCTTGCACCACGGGCTGTGCAGAAAGTTATGGAACGCGCACGAGCGCAGCTGGGCTTGCCTGCGAGCGCCACGCCGCATGCAATGCGCCATTCCTTTGCCACGCATTTATTAAGTGCTGGCGGGGACTTGCGTAGCATTCAGGAACTGCTTGGGCATGCATCGCTGTCCACCACGCAGGCCTATACCGCGGTCGATGAGGCGCGGTTGATGGAGGTTTACGACAAGGCCCATCCGAAGGCGGGTTAAAGGTTAGGATTAACGATGAATTTGCATTTAAAGGCGCTGAGCGTCCATTTATTAACGGCGACGGGCGCGGTGTTTGCCATGCTGGCGATGTTGGCGGCGGTGGATGCCAAATGGGACCTGATGTTTTTGTGGCTTGTGGTGGCCTTTGCCGTGGACGGCGTTGATGGCCCGCTGGCGCGAAAATATGATGTAAAACAGAACGCTGGCGAGTTTGACGGGGTCTTGCTGGACCTGATTATCGACTATCTGACCTATGTGTTTATCCCGGCGTTTGCGTTGTTCAAATCGGGGTTGTTCGAAGGCTGGACCGGCTGGTTTGTGATTATTGTCATCACCTTTACCAGCGCGATGTATTTTGCCGATACTCGCATGAAAACAAAGGATAATTCCTTCTCGGGCTTTCCCGGGTGTTGGAACATGGTGGCGATCGTCGTTTTCGCGCTGACGCCGAATTTCTGGGTGATTCTTGTTCTGGTGACAGCGCTGGCGGTTGCGATGTTTCTGCCGTTGAAGTTTGTACATCCGGTGCGCACGGAACGCTGGAGAAACGTAACGTTACCAATGGCTTTGGCTTGGACCTTCTTTGCGGGATGGGCCGCTTGGGTCGACTTTCACCCCCAGAGTTGGGCGAGTTGGGGGTTGATCCTGACCAGCGTGTATTTGCTGTTTGCGGGCATCGCGCAGCAGGTCATTTATGAACGCGGCGCGCGGCCGGGTTAACGACGGTTTTCAGAGGTCTGAGGGGGGTGACATCCGGCTGACATTCGGCTGCCTCCCGGCTGCCGTGTGACGCCGGTTTTGCTTAACGCTATTTTAAATAATGCAGCGTACGTTGGGGCAAGGTCAGATTAACAGGCTTGCCGCACCTTCATGGCGCAAAAGCCAGACTTTTGTCTCGACGCCGCCGCGACCCGAGAAGCCGGTGAGCTTGCCCCCTGCCCCCATGACCCGATGGCAGGGAATGATCAGCGGGATCGGGTTGGCGCCGCAGGCCCGCCCTACGGCTTGGGGCATGGCAGAGAGTTGTTTGGCGATGTCGCCATAGGTGAGCGTGTCGCCAAGCGGGATGGCAGAGATGGCGTCACAAATGGCGCGTTGGAAATCGGTGCCGTAGATGCGGAGCGGCAGGTCGAAGGCTGTGCGGGTGCCGGCGAAATATTCGGCGACCTGATCGCGGGCGCGAAGAAGCAGTGGCGTTTCGTCGGTGCCAAATGGTGTGGTGTCGCTCACCCATTCAGCGCGGATGATGGCGCTGGCTTGGTCGGTCTGGGCTGGCTGGGTGTTAGTGTGCTGGATGCTTGATTTCTGGCTGCCGGATTTCTGGGTGCCGGATTGCTGGGGGCCGGATTGCTTGGTGCCGGACTGCTTGGAGCGGGCGCTCTGGATACTGGTTCGCTTAGCGTTGGTGGCCTTGGCGCTGGTGTTTTCTGCGCTGGTGTACTCTGCTCTGAAGTTCTCTGTGCTGGTGTCTTTGCTGCCGGTTTCTTCGCTGCCCGTCTGCTCTGCGTCGGTCCTCTCGGTTCCGGTCTCTTCTGTTCTGGTGTCCTTGGCGCGAGCGGTTGCAGCCTTGGCGCGTCCGGTTTCTCTGTGGACGTTTCCAATGCTGGCGTATTCTGCACTGGAATTTTCAGCACTGGCGCGTTCGGTGATGACCTCCTCGGTCAGGGTAAAGGGGCCGGTTGGGGTTTGAATGGTGAGCTGCGGCATGGGTGTTTTCAGACCTGCCGCGCGACAAACCATTGTGTGCCGCATGGCGTGCGAAAACCGCCGCGCCTGTCGCCGTCGCCCTTTTCCATCATCGGCTGAATTTCTTCTGCGCCGAGGGAAAGCGCCTTGGCAAAGGCAGCATCGGGATCAGGCAGATAGATATGCACCAATGCGCCGGTGCCGTTCGGGTTGCCGCCCATCATCAGGACCGTATCACCGATACGGCATTCGGCATGCATGATGCGCGCACCATCGTGAATGACGCGCAGCTCTTGGGCATCAAAGACTGCGGCGCAGAAATCGAGCACGGCGCGCGGGTCGGGCACGATCAGGTAGGGCGCAAGCGATGTGTAGCCGTCGGGTTTGTAGGACATATGCGACAGAGTGCCCCAATTCGACGACGTTGGAAAGAGGGGGTGGTTCCCCCCCCTCTTGCCTAGCTCAATCGCGCGAGTGCAGTTGCCCTATTGCAGCGCCGCATCGCAGCGCCCGCAAACGCCCGCGTGGGAGTGGCTGCCGACGTCGGGCAGGATTTTCCAGCACCGCTGGCACTTTTCGCCATCGGCCTTTTCGAACACCACGCCGACCCCTTCGATTTCCGGCAGGCGGAAGGCCTCGGACGGGAGGGGATCATCGGTGAGCGAAATCGCGGAGGTGATGCAAATATCCTCGAACGGGACGGTTTTGAGGGCGGCGAGCATGTCAGGATTGCGGACATGGACCATCGGCGCGGCCTCGAGCGAGGCACCGATCACCTTGTCGGCGCGCTGCACTTCCAACGCGGCGGTGACGACGCGGCGGGCTTTGCGCACCTCGGCCCATTTCGCGGCCAAGGGTTCATCCAACCAGTCGGCGGGCGTTTCGGGGATGTCTTGGAGGTGGACCGAGTTGCCCGCACCGGGGAAGCGCGAAAGCCAGACGTCTTCCATTGTGAAGACGAGGATCGGGGCCAGCCATGTGGTGAGGCGATGGAACAAGAGGTCCAAAACCGTGCGGGCCGCATGGGCGCGCGGGCTTTCACCGTCGCAGTAGAGCACGTCCTTGCGGATGTCGAAGTAGAAGGCCGAGAGGTCAACGGTGCAGAAGTTGAACACCGCCGAAAACACGCCTTGGAAATCGAAGGCGCGGTAGCCGGAGCGGACCTTGTGGTCGAGTTCCGCCATGCGGTGCAGCATCAGGCGTTCAAGCTCGGGCATATCGGCGGGGGCGACGCGTTGGGACTCATCGAACTGGGCTAGCGAGCCGAGCATGAAGCGCATGGTGTTGCGCAGGCGACGATAGCTGTCGGCGACGCCTTTGAGGATTTCCGGCCCGATGCGTTGGTCGGCGGTATAGTCGGTTTGCGCAACCCAGAGGCGCAGAACGTCGGCGCCGTATTGTTTGACCACTTCCTCGGGCACGATGGTGTTGCCGAGAGATTTGGACATCTTGATGCCCTTCTCGTCCAGCGTGAAGCCATGGGTCACCACGTTGCGATATGGCGCGCGACCAAGGGTGCCGCAGGCTTGCAAGAGCGAGGAATGGAACCAGCCGCGGTGTTGGTCGGTGCCTTCCATATAGACATCGGCGATGCCGTCGGGGGTGCCATCGGCGCGGTCGCGCAGCACGAAAGCGTGGGTTGAGCCGGAATCGAACCAGACGTCGAGCACATCGAAGACCTGCTCCCACTCGTCGGGATTATAATCTGCGCCGAGGAAGCGTTGTTTGGCCCCGTCGGCATACCATGCGTCCGCGCCTTCGGCCTCGAACGCGTCAACGATGCGTTGGTTGACGGCGTCGTCGCGCAGCAGGAAGCCATCATCGGTGGGCAGGACGCCTTTGCGGATGAAACAGGTGAGCGGCACGCCCCATGCGCGTTGGCGCGAGAGCACCCAATCGGGGCGCGTTTCGATCATCGCGTGAAGGCGGTTGCGCCCGGTTTGCGGCGTGAATTTCACCAAGTCGTCGATGGATTTGAGCGCGCGTTCGCGGATGGTTTTGCCGTGTTCGTCGTTGCCCCCAGCCGGTTTGTCGATGGCGGCGAACCATTGCGGCGTGTTGCGATAGATCACCGGCGCTTTGGAGCGCCAAGAGTGCGGATAGGAGTGTTTGATCTTGCCACGGGCAAGCAAGCCGCCAACTTCGGCCAGTTTCGAGATCACGGCGGCATTGGCGTCGCCCTCCCAATCGCCCTTTTTGGGCTTGTCGCGCAGGATTTTCTTGCCGCCAAAGAACGGCAGATCGGCGCGGAAGGAGCCATCGTCCATCACGTTATAGGTGATGACGTCTTCAAGTTCGCCCCTGTCCCGAAAGAATTCGAATTCCTCCATTCCGTGGGAGGGAGCGCAATGGACAAAGCCGGTACCTTCTTCGTCAGTGACGAATTCAGCTGGGAGGAATTTTCGCGGTTCATCCCATTCGATGTGATAATCCAACCCTGCTTCTAACAAAGCATCCGCGTTCAATGGGTGTTTGAGGGAGAGGCTCGCCAGTTCATCAGCGGAAACATCGCGGACGCGTTTATACATGCCCTCTTCGAGGCGCGCGCGTTTCATCACGTCGGCGGCGAGTTTGTCGGCCAAGAGGAAGCGTTCGCCAACCGAGGCCCAGCATTCTTCGGGCGTATCGGTGACCTCGTAGAGGCCATAGGCGAAGTTTTCACCGTAGACGACGGCCTTGTTGGAGGGGATGGTCCAAGGGGTCGTGGTCCAGATGACGACGGATGCGCCGACAAGGTCTTCAGGCCAAACCTGAAGCTCGCTGCGTTCGCCGACTATCTCGTCAGCCACCTCAAACTTCACCCAGATCGTGAAGCTGTCCTTGTCGTGGTATTCGACCTCGGCTTCGGCCAATGCGGTTTCTTCAACCGGGGACCACATCACCGGTTTGGAGCCTTGGTAAAGCGTGCCGTTCATCAGGAATTTCTGGAACTCGGCGGCGATCACGGCTTCGGCGTGGTAGGCCATGGTGAGGTAGGGGTCGGCCCAATTGCCGGTGATGCCGAGGCGTTTGAATTCGTCGCGCTGGATATCGACCCAACCTTCGGCGAATTTGCGGCATTCCTGACGGAAGTCGATGATCGGCACATCGTCTTTGTCCTGCCCTTTCAGGCGGTATTGCTCTTCGATTTTCCACTCGATCGGCAAGCCGTGGCAATCCCAACCCGGCACATAGCGCGCGTCGTGGCCCATCATTTGGTGCGAGCGCACGATCATGTCCTTGATCGTTTTGTTCAGCGCGTGACCGATATGGAGGTGGCCGTTGGCATAGGGGGGACCGTCATGCAGGGTGAACGGCGTGCGCCCGGTTTTTTCGCGCAGGCGGTCATAGATGCCGATCTGGTCCCATTGGGCGAGCCATTCGGGTTCGCGTTTGGGCAGGCCCGCGCGCATCGGGAAATCGGTTTGCGGCAGGTTCAGCGTGGCTTTGTAGTCGGCGGTTTGATCGGTCATTGGCCCGTATCTTTCCTGAAAATCTGAGAGGTGGTTTGCGAGAGCGGCGCGGAGTTTCAAACGCCTTTGCCCGGCGGCTCTTTTGGATCAGAGCGCCGGGGATATAATTCGGATAATAGTCTCGAAACCAGTCATGTTGCTGCGGGTTATAGGGCGGCTTGGCCGGAGCGTCCAGAGGCGTGATGCGCGGCGCTTTGGCGTCTTTTGCACAGCGCGGCAAGCAGGTAAGGCTGTGGGCGAAAAGAGGAGAGTGATATGGCGGGTTTGCCAGCGAAATTCGATGTGACGCGCCCCGAGATCGAGCGGGTCGTGGCGGCATTTTATGCGCGTGTCCGCGTGCATCCGGCGTTGGGGCCGGTTTTCGCGAGCCATATCAGCGACTGGCCGCCGCATGAGGCCAAGATCGCGCGATTCTGGGCCAATGCGATTCTGCACGAGCGCAGTTATGACGGGAACCCGCTGGCGGTGCATCGCGCGGCGGGGAATGTGCGCCCCGGCATGTTTGAGACATGGCTGGGCCTGTTCGATCAGGTTCTGGCGCAGGAATTGCGCCCGGATCAGGCG
This sequence comes from Rhodobacteraceae bacterium D3-12, assembly GCA_025916135.1. Taxonomy (NCBI): domain Bacteria; kingdom Pseudomonadati; phylum Pseudomonadota; class Alphaproteobacteria; order Rhodobacterales; family Roseobacteraceae; genus Phycobium; species Phycobium rhodophyticola. The sequence goes on from CP104793.1 coordinate 3,043,781, forward strand.
CGGGCGTGGTCGGCGCTGGCCCATCGGATCGGCCGATCCCTGCGCGCCGGGGTGGTGGAAAAGACGCAGGGACCGGGGGCGTTCCGATTTTGCGTTAATTCGCGCCGAGCGATTTCTGGAACAGCGGCGCGACCGAAGGGTAGCTGGTGCGCCCGAATACATGGCGCGGCATCATGCCGATATAGAAATCCTTGCGCAGAAGGGAATCCGTCACGACGGGACGCGTCAGCGGGTAGTAGGCCAGATGCGTCACATCAACGGGCAGCACCACGAAGTCGCGTTCGATGGTGAGGTCTTTGATGCTGCGCGGTTCAAAGTTGATCGTAACCAGCATTGGCCGCTCTTCTCGGATCATCTGTAGGGGCGATTTCGAGAAGTCTTTGACGAGGCTTTCAGCCTTGTCCTTGGGCACCGGGATTTCACCGGTGAGAAGGTTTTGCAGGGCGGGCGCGCGATAGCTGACTTTGATCTCACGCTTGAGAACAAGGAAGGGGTTTTGCAAATCACCGCGTTTGCGCAATTCCTCGGAGAAGCTGCGCAGCTCGTCTCCTTTACAGGTATGGACGGGGATTTTGACCGTGATGTCGCTCAGCTTGCGGGTGATGCGGAAGCGGCCTGAGACCTTGTAGGCCTGACTTTTGCGCCCAGCTTTGGCCAGTTTGCCGGTGGGACGGAAGGCCTCGGCGTTGAGGTCGTATTTGCCGCCTTCGATTGCCACCATCCCTTTGAGAGGTTTGTCGGCTTTCGGCGCGGTCATCTCGCCCGGTTGGGTCAGGCGCTTGTAGGCGTCGTCGCGTTCGAATTCATTGGCCAGCGCGCGCATATCCTTGCAGGTTTCAAAGGCCTGGCGGGTCAGGCTGTTGAAGAGAATGCGGGACTGGACGCTATCCTGCCCGGCGAGAACCGCGATCAGGTCGGTTTTGGCGGTTTTCGCGCTAGGGACGCGGAAATCGGCGAGCAGCGGGTCGGTGACGGGGGTGCTTTCGGCGATCAGCCGGCGCATGAGGTCGTAACGCTGTGCGGTTCGGCCAAGCAGGTTGCGCGATTTTTCCGACATGTCGGCCGCGGTTTTGGTGCTGTCGCAGTCAATGCCCGCGAAGGGCACGGTGCAGAAATCACCATCAAAATTGTCGTTGATCGTGCTGCGTAGCGTCGTGGCGAACCCATCGGCCAGTTTGTTGGCGCTGTCGAGGTCGCGCGTTTGGAGCGCCTCTCCGATGGCGGTTTGCGCCTCGAGTCCGGCGCGCGACAGCTCTTTGGCAGCGTCTTCGGGGTTTTTGCATGCCGCGAGGAGGGCAAACACGGAGACGAGGGCGAGCGAACGCGAAAATTTCATGGAATTTCCTTGGGTTGAAGAATTTGGCGCACCGTATCGGGCGTGATGGTGAGCCGCAAGAGCGATGGGGCAGCTCGACGTGGCGTCGGGGTTTTGCGGTTCAAAAGAGCGCGATGTCGGGGCGTGTCAGCATCAGCCACAGGATCGCGAGCACCGCCGCAAAGGCCGGGATGCCGCAGGCGAACCAGATGCGAAACAGGCGGTGATAGCGCGGCGGGAGCGGTGTTGCGGTCTGTGCTGCTGTGCGGGCAAGGCCGCGCAATTGGATCTGGATCCAGACCACCGGGAGCCAGAATGCGCCGGTGAGGATATAGAGCGCGATGGAGAGGAGAAGCCAGCCTTCGGTGAGGCTCCAGCCCAGTTCATGGGCGAGCCAGAGGCCGCTGACGGGTTGCGCGATCACGGCGGTTGCGGTGAAGAGCGTATCGGCCAGCACGACCACGCCCGCGGTATGGGCGATCAGGCGGGCATCATGGGTGCGGTGGGCCATAAGCATGAAGAATGCGATCCCGGCGCCGGTGCCAAGCAGGACGGTGGCGCCGATAACATGGGCCCAGCGCAGGATGTCGAGCAGCTCCATCAGCGGCTGTCCAGCAGGGGGATGGCGACGAGGGCGAGCATCATCCCCGGCAGGATTTTCAGGAGCGGGCCGAGCGGATCGACCCAAAGCGCGGGGGTGAAGAGCGTGCCGAGGGCGAGGTACGCGAGGCTGACTGCCACCATGCCCAGCGCGGCGCGTTGGGCGGTGGGGCGCCAGAGCAAGGCGGCGGCAAGGGCGAGGTCGACCACGCTCCACCCCGCGACGGAAAGCTGTGCCGCCCAAGTGGGCCAGCCTTGGGCCGTGAGGAGCGACGCCGCCGCGCCGAGGCGGGCAAAGCCGATGAGGCCGGACAGCGCCCAGAACAGCGCCAGCGTGGCAATCACGAAGGGCATGGCGAGGCGCATTCGCGCGGCGAGCCTGTCTTCGGCGCGGGCCGGCGTGCTGGCGAGCGTGTCGTGCAACGCGCGGATGGGCGGGCCGCCGACAGATTGCCAAGGGGCCGGATCGCCAAGCACCCCATCCGCGAGGGTCGTGACGGCCGTGCTGCGCAGGGGCGAGCGCCACCCGAGATGGCCCAGCACATCGGCGGCGCGGCTGGTCAGCGCCACGGCCCAGCGCGGTGCCGTGAGCCTTGCGCGGGCCGGGGCAACGCCGAGCCATGCGCGCAGTTCAGAGGTGAGCGTGGCGAGGCTTTGAGGGTGGTCTTCGACCAGATCGGCCACCGTTCCGGCGGGGATTTTACCGTCGATACATGCGGCAACGGCACGAGAAAGGTCAGCCATGCCAATGGTTTGGATCGGCGTATCGGGCATGGCGAGGGGTTGCAGCACTGGCGTGACCGCCAACATCCGCAACAGGGCCGTGCCGCCGTAAGCCGTATCGCAGAGCACGAGGCCGGGGCGCAGAATCCAATGCGCGCCCCCTGCCCCGATGATCGCCGCGTCCCCCGCCGCCTTGGAGCGAAAGAAATGCGTTGAGGCCTCCGGCGACACCCCGGCGGCAGAGATCTGGATGAGGCCCGTGCCACGGGTGGCGCAGGCCTCGGCCAGAGCGGCGATGGCGGCGGCATGCACTGCCGCGAGATTATCGGCGGGGCCGTCCTGTAACGCGCCAGCCGCGTTCACAACGATATCGACGTTTTGCAGGCAGGGCAGCCAATCACCCGGCACCGTCATATGGGTGAGGTCGCGAAACACCCAGTCGAGGCCGGGAAACGCGCGCCGCGCGGTGGCGACAGAGCGGCCAAGGCCGGTGACATGGTGGCCCGCATCAAGCAGGTGACGCGTGAGGGCCGCGCCGATCATGCCATAGGCCCCGATGACGAGAACGCGGCTCACTTGCCACCGCCGAACAGGCCCGCGAGGGCGCGGCTGACGAGGCGCGAGACCGAGGGGCGTTTGCCGGTTGAGAACGGCACCGGACGGCAGACTTCGATCGCGGCAACGCCGACGCGGGCGGTGAGCGCACCGTTGACCACGCCTTCGCCAAAGCGGCGCGAGAGTTTGCCAAGGAGGCCGCCCCCCGCGATGCTTCCGATCATGTCATCGCCCACGGCCACGGCCCCGGTGGCGACAAGGTGGGTCAGCACGGCGCGGGTCAACCGCCAGCTGCCCAGCGTGCCGGAACGCCCGCCATAGATCTCGGCCACACGCCGGATCATCCGCAAATTGGCGGTGAGCGCGGTGAACACATCGGCCAGCGCCAAGGGCACGAGGGCGGTGACGGTGGCGACTTGGCGTGCGGCGGCTTCGACCTCTTTCGTGGCGGCCGCATCGAGCGGCGTCATCAGCTCGGTTTCGGCCAGCGACAGCAGCGTGGCGGCGTCAAACTGCTCGGGGGCGCGGTGTTTCAAGCGTTCGCGCCCAAGGGTCAGCGCCTCGCGTCCGGCATAGAGCCGGTCGAGGCGCGCGACCACCTCTTTGGCGGCGCCAAGGTCATCTGTCAGCAACGCCTCGGCGGCGGCACGGTGCAGCCCGTCCATCCGCTTGAGCCGCGAAAACGCGGCCAGCTCGCGCAGGGCGATGACGGCGAGCACAAACAGGAAGGCAATGGCAAGCGCGCCGATGAGATAGCCAAGGATCGGCGAGCGGTCGATTAGCCCCCAAGCGAAATCCCACGCGGCAACAGAGACGGCGGCGAGCAACAACGCACCGAGCAAGCCCCAGAACCATTTGGCAAGCCGTGACGGGCGGGCCGTGGCAAGCGCCGCAACGCTTTGCATGGCGCGGCCTTCGGGCAGGCCGGTATCGGGAACAGGCGGCGCTTCGGCGGGGCTTTTTGCGTCGCTGCCTTCGAGGTCGATCAGGACGGGGCCATTGGTCATTGGGCGTTCCTTTGCCAGATCAGGCGCATGTCGGGTTGGCCATCGTCATTGCCTTGGCCAAAGCTGAACGCGGTCGGGTAAAACCCGTGGGCGGCATAGAATTGGCGGGCCGCTTCATTGTCCTGTGCGGTCCAGAGTTCGAGCCGGGGAGAGGTGCGTTTGGCGTGGCCAAGGAGATGCGAGCCGACGCCTTGGCGCCGGGCCTTGGGATGGGTGTAAAGCGCGTGGATACGCGCGCCGTCGCGGGCCAGAAAGCCGCGCGGGCCAAGCCGGCCCGGCACTTGGGTGATTTGTCCACGCCGCACAAGCCGCGCCAGTGTTGCAAGGTCGCCAAGGCGGTCGCGCCGCGTGCTGCGTGGGACGGCGGACCACAGGATGCGTGCCAATCGCGGCACATGCCAGAGGCGAGCGCGGCGCGGTGGTTTGGGTTGCATCACAGCTTGTCCCCCAAAAGAAACTGCGCCGCACGATCAAGCCGGATATGCGGTGGCCCCTCGCCCGGCTTAAGGGTCAAAGGCGCAGGCGCAAACCGCATGACGGAATAATCCCCGGTCAGCCATTTTTCCGCCCCGTCACGCGCCGGGCCAAGCAGTTTCGAGGGATCCTCGGGCAGGTTGCCGGGATGGAACGCCGCCTGTTTGCCGGTGTCGAGCAATGTGCCCCGCACGAGGTCAAGGTTACGACCTTCATGGGTGCGGGTTTCCTCGACCGTGGCGCGCAGCGAGGCGAGCGCCATGGCATGCGTATCGGCACCAGCGAAATCGGCGCGGTCAGTTGCATCGCGCACCAGCGCGCGCATGATCGCGGTCAGTTGATCGTGTTGCGTGTGATGCAAATGATCGGCCTTGGTCGCGGCAAAGAGGATTTTTTCGACCCGCTTGCCCATAAGCAGGCGCGACAGGAAAGCGTTACGACCGGGGCGGAACGCGCCAAGAATATCGGCCAGACCGGCGCGCATATCCTCGACCGCTTGCGGGCCGTTGTGAATGGCGCCGAGCGCGTCGACCAGCACGACCTGCCGGTCAATCCGCGCGAAATGATCGCGAAAGAAAGGTTTGACGACGCGGGCCTTATAGGCCTCGAACCGCCGCTCCATCTCGCGCCAGAGCGAGCGGCGCGGCGTGGTTTGCGGCTGGGGGAGCGGCGCAAAGGTCAGCACCGGGCTTCCGGCAAGGTCACCGGGCAAAAGAAAGCGCCCCGGTGTGCAATCATAGAAGCCAGCATCGCGGGCGGCGGTCAGGTACGCGGTATAGCTTTGGGTGAGCGCCTGCGCCGTGGGCTCGTCCAGATTGGCCGTGGCATCGGTTTGATGGGCCAACGCAAGGTAGTCGGCGGCTTGCGTGCGCGGTGCGATACGGGCGAGGATGTCCGCGCTCCACGAAGCAAAGCTCTTGTCCATCAGTCCGAGATCAAGCAGCCATTCGCCGGGATAATCAACGATATCAAGATGCACCGTGCGCGGACCCGAGAGGCCAGAAAGCAGCCCCGTGGGGCGCACTCTGAGCGACAGGCGCAATTCGGAAATAGCGCGAGTGCTGTCGGGCCAATGCGGCGCGGCGGCAGTGAGCGCGGCGAGATGGGTTTCAAAATCGAACCGCGGCACGGTGTCGTCGGGTTGGGGTTGCAGAAAGGCCGCTTCGATCCGCCCTTCGCTGGCAGCCAGAAGGCCGGGCATACGCCCGCGATCCATCAGGTTGGCGATGAGCGAGGTGATGAACACCGTCTTGCCAGAGCGCGCCAGACCGGTCACGCCAAGACGGATCACAGGTTCAAAAAACGCCCCCGATACGGTGTCGCCCACGGTTTCGAACCCGCGTGAAATACTGTCTGCCAGCGCAGAAATGACCACTCACGGCACCCTTTTTACCCGCCCTGCGCCATAGATAATCACAGCCGCGCCGCTGCGCCACCCCTTGCCCTGCCCCGCGCCCACGCGATATGGGGCGGACATGCCGCGTTATGCTCTGAAAATCGAATATCATGGTGCGCCGTTCGCCGGATGGCAGCGGCAAGCCGATCAGCCCTCGGTCCAAGGCGCGATTGAAGCGGCGCTGGGAAAGATCGAAGCCGGGCAGCATAGCATTGCGGCCGCCGGGCGCACGGATGCTGGCGTGCACGCGCTTGCACAGGTGGCCCATTGCGATCTTGCCAAATCGTGGGAGCCGTTCCGGCTCTGCGAGGCACTGAACTATCACCTGAAGCCCGCGCCGGTGGCGATTGTGCAAGCAGGTGAAGTGTCCGAGGACTGGCACGCGCGGTTTTCGGCCCGCGAGCGGCGCTATCTCTTTCGCCTGCTCGTGCGACGCGCGCCAGCGACCCACGACAAAGGGCTGGTCTGGCAGGTCAAGAACCCGCTTTCGCTTGCCGCGATGCAAGCCGGAGCGCAACATCTGATCGGGCTGCACGATTTCACCACCTTCCGCTCGACCATGTGTCAGGCGAAGAGCCCGCTAAAAACACTGGACGAGATCAGGATCGAAGAGCACCCCGCCGCCGGAGGGACCGAGTTTCGCTTCTATCTGAGAGCGCGCTCTTTCCTGCATAACCAAGTGCGCTCTATCGTTGGCACATTAGAACGCGTCGGCGCGGACGCCTGGGCCGCCGATGACGTCAAAATCGCTCTCGACGCCGCCACCCGCGACGCCTGCGGGCCGGTCTGCCCACCCGAAGGGCTCTACCTTGCGGGTGTGGGTTATCCGGATAACCCCTTCGCGCCTTTTTAGAAAAGCAAGGCTGGGGGGCCAGCCCCCCAGACCCCCCGGGATATTTTTAGTCAGATGAAGTAACCTGATTTTAACCTTAACGCACCAAGCTTTTGATGCGGCACAGGCGGGGACGCCGATGGCCGTGTCAGGTGAAGGCCCCTCGTTGCTGAAACGGGGGCTGGACCAATTGGGAGCTGTCTTCATCTGACCGGAAATATCCCGGGGGTTTGGGGGCAGCGCCCCCAAGGCCTGCGTGGCCTGAACGCGTTCCAACCTGTGCGCGCAGGCGCACCTTTGGGTCAGGCGGACCGCGAGAGGCGGTCTTCGAGGACTTCGAAGGGCACGCCGGGGTCGTCTTTCGCGCCGCGGATGACGAGGGATGTTTTGACCGAAGCCACGTTTTCGGCGGCGGTCAGCTCCTCGGTCAGGAAGGTTTGAAAGGTCGAGAGGTCCGGGGCAACGCATTTCAGGATGAAATCCACCTCGCCGTTGAGCATGTGGCATTCGCGTACAAGCGGCCAGCCGCGGCAGCGTTCTTCGAAAGCGGAGAGATCGACTTCGGCCTGGCTGAGCAATCCGACCATAGCGAAGACCTGTACTTCGAAGCCCAGTTCGCGCGGGTCGACCTCGGCGTGATAGCCGCGGATGAAGCCTTGTTCCTCAAGCGTGCGCACCCGGCGCAGGCAGGGGGCGCGGAAATGCCCACGCGTTTGGCCAGTTCGACATTGGTCATGCGCCCGTCGGCCTGAAGCTCGGCGAGAATTTTGCGGTCGATCGGATCGAGACGGGACCCGGACATGGTTACCACTCCCCTGCGGATTTTCGGATGTTATAGCACCACTGTTTGTGCGCGCAATAATATTTCGCCCATGCGCAATTTCCTTAACGCAAATAAAAATCCGACGACAAAGCCGTGGCCTGACGCGGGAAAGGGTTTTATGTCGCCCGGTGCATCGCTATATCGCTTTGACACGAGATTCCAAGGCTGGGGGCCAAGACATGGGCGAGACAAGGCACACACGCGTATTGATCATCGGATCCGGGCCTGCGGGGTATACGGCGGCGGTCTATGCCAGCCGTGCGATGTTGGAGCCGGTCCTTGTTCAGGGGCTTGAGCCCGGTGGCCAGTTGACCACCACCACCGAGGTTGAGAATTACCCCGGCTTCACCGAAGTGCAGGGCCCCGATCTGATGGTCAAGATGGAAGAGCACGCCCGCGCCATGGGCACCGAGATCATCGGCGACATCATCACCAGCCTCGAGCTGTCCGAACGTCCGTTTAAGGCGCATGGAGACAGCGGCACGACCTATACCGCCGATGCGATCATTCTGGCCACCGGCGCACGGGCCAAGTGGCTGGGGCTGGAGAGCGAAGAGGCCTTTAAGGGATTTGGCGTCAGCGCCTGTGCCACCTGTGACGGGTTCTTTTACCGTGGGCAGGAGATTGTCGTAGTCGGCGGCGGCAACACCGCCGTTGAAGAGGCGCTGTTCCTGACCAATTTCGCCAGCAAGGTGACATTGGTTCACCGCCGTGACGAATTGCGCGCCGAGAAAATCCTGATCGACAGGCTGGAAAAGAACCCCAAGATCGAGCCGCTGTGGTTTCACACGCTTGAAGAGGTTGTCGGCGAGGACAACCCCAAGGGTGTGACCGGCGTGAAGGTCAAACACGTCGAAACCGGCGCGATCACCGAGATTGACGCCAAGGGTGTGTTCATTGCCATCGGCCACGCCCCTGCCAACGAGTTGGTCAAGGATGTGTTGGAAACCCACATGGGTGGCTATGTCGTGACCAAGCCGGACAGCACCGAAACCAGCATTCCGGGCGTCTTTGCCGCCGGCGATCTGACCGATCACAAGTATCGTCAGGCCGTGACCAGCGCCGGGATGGGCTGTATGGCCGCGCTTGAAGCCGAGCGCTTTCTGGCCGAGCAGGAGTGACGCCCGATGGGCCATGATTTCGCGGCCCAGCAAGCCGAGACGGTTGCGACTTACAAAGAGTTGCAGGCCGAGCACGGTTTGCCGGATGTGGCCGACATCGACTATTTCTTTGTCGCTGATGCCGATGGAGCGGATTGGAACAAGCTGGCGGATCGGCTGGCGCAGTTGGAGTTTGACTGTGCCATCATCGAGGCCGAGGCGGGTGATCCGCCCTACCTTGTGGCCACCCTGCCCGATCAGGCCGTATCGGCCAGCGGCATATGGTTTGGCGAGGAGATTGCCACGCGGGCGGCGCTTGAGCTTGGGTTTTCACCGGATGGTTGGGGGCTGGAAGGCTAGGCCTTTTTAGCCCGCCACAGCACCGACAGCGCGGGGCGTCACCCGTTGCAGCTTGGTCACAGGCTGAATTTGCACAGCATTTTTCGGAGTTTATTCTTTCTTTTGCCAATCCTCCGTGCAATGCGTTCATTCGTGAACACACTTTGAGCCCGGACCCGTGACCCAAGTCGAGACCAAAACCAGCCCGTCAGAGGAAGATCAGATCTTCCGGCTTCTGCGCCAGCTTGATCTGGCGCCGGAGGCGTCGCAGCGTGCGTCTGCGGCGGCACTTGGGATATCTCTGGGCCGGTTCAACGCCTTACTGCGTGCAGCCACCGAGGCCGGTTTTATCAAGGTCAGTGAACGCGCCGGGCCGGACAAGCGCCAGCGCTTTGCCTATGCTCTGACCGCGCGGGGCGCGACCGAAAAAGTGCGGCTCACCGATCAGTTTCTTGCCCGGAAATTCGCGGAGTATAATGCGCTCCATGCCGAATTGACCGGGACCAGCCTATCCCTTTCCCCTATCAAACACAGGACAGAACTCGTGCAGAACAATCTTGCCCCTATCCCCGAACTTTATGTCAGCTATGAGAGCGCCCAGAAGCTTAAAGTTGAGGCCGGAGAGCTTATCAGCCACGACCTCACGCCGCGCCAGATCTGCGATCTGGAGCTGTTGATGAACGGCGGGTTCAACCCGTTGAAAGGATTCCTGTCGGAAGCGGATTACAACGGTGTTGTCGACAACATGCGGCTGGCGGATGGCACGCTTTGGCCGATGCCGATCACCTTGGATGTGAGCGAAGAGTTTGCCGAGAAAATGGAGCTTGGGCAGGATATTGCGCTGCGCGATCAGGAGGGTGTGATCCTTGCCACGATGACGGTGACCGACCGTTGGGTGCCCAACAAGGCGCATGAGGCCGAGAAGGTGTTCGGCGCGGATGACGACGCGCATCCGGCGGTGAATTACCTGCATAACGTCGCTGGCAAAGTGTATCTGGGCGGGCCGATTGTGGGCATCCAGCAGCCTGTGCACTACGATTTCCGCGCCCGCCGCGACACGCCTAACGAGCTGCGTGCCTATTTCCGCAAGCTGGGCTGGCGCAAGGTGGTGGCGTTTCAGACGCGCAACCCGCTGCACCGCGCGCATCAGGAGCTGACTTTTCGCGCAGCCAAGGAAGCGCAGGCGAACCTGTTGATCCATCCGGTTGTTGGCCTGACCAAACCGGGCGATGTGGACCATTTTACGCGTGTGCGTTGTTACGAGGCGGTGCAGGATAAATATCCGGCGTCAACCACGACGATGTCGCTGCTGAACCTTGCCATGCGCATGGCCGGCCCGCGTGAGGCGGTGTGGCACGGTTTGATCCGCGCCAACCACGGTTGCACCCATTTCATCGTTGGCCGGGACCACGCCGGGCCGGGCAAGAACTCGGCCGGGGAAGATTTCTATGGCCCCTATGACGCGCAGGATCTGTTCCGCGAATACGAGAGCGAGATCGGGCTGGAAATGGTTGATTTCAAGCACATGGTCTATGTGCAGGAGCGCGCCCAATACGAGCCCGCGGACGAGATTGACGACAAGGACAACGTCACGATTTTGAATATTTCGGGCACCGAGCTTCGTCGTCGTTTGCGCGAGGGGCTGGAAATTCCTGAATGGTTCAGCTTTCCCGAGGTGGTTGAACAGTTGCGCCGCCGGTATCCGCCGCGCAGCCAGCAGGGGTTCTCGGTGTTTTTCACCGGCTATTCGGGGTCGGGGAAATCGACCATTGCCAACGCTTTGATGACCAAGCTGATGGAAATGGGCGGGCGTCCTGTGACGCTTCTGGACGGGGATATTGTGCGCAAGAACCTGTCGAGCGAGCTGGGCTTTTCCAAGGAGCACCGCGATTTGAACATCCGGCGGATCGGCTATGTTGCCAGCGAGATCACCAAGAACGGCGGGATCGCGATCTGTGCGCCGATTGCGCCCTATGCCACGACACGCCGCGCGGTGCGCGAGGAAATCGAGCAATACGGTGCCTTTGTCGAGGTGCATGTCGCGACCAGCATCGAGGAATGTGAACGGCGCGACCGCAAGGGGCTTTATAAGCTGGCGCGGGAAGGGAAGATCAAGGAATTCACAGGAATTTCGGACCCTTACGACATTCCCGAGCATCCCGAGTTGCGCGTTGAGACCGAGAATGTCGATGTGGACAACTGCGCCCATCAGGTCATTTTGAAGCTTGAATCGATGGGGCTGATCGCGGTGTAAGCTCCGCGAAGGTTGCAGAGAAAAGAAGCGCCGGGGTCAGCGATGGCCCCGGCGTTTTTTGTTTGGAAGTTTGGCGTGGGCGCCTGCTTGGCCCCGGATCAAACCCGGAGTGCGGCGTTCAGAACGCCGGCCTGAAAGTTTAGTGGACCGTCACGGGTGCGAGGTCATGCTGACGCGCCAGCGAGAAGGCCAAGGCGCGATCATGCACGAGGGCCAGCTGCGCACCGTCGGCGCGGTGCACGGAATAGACGCTGTCGAGGTCGGGCACTTCGGCCTGCACCTCTTGTGGTAGGTCCTTTACCGCGACTTTGCGCACATAGACGATGTTCGCAGGCGTATCTGTTTCAAAATCATACTTGGCGTGCATGGTTTACCCCTTCCTGATGTTGACTGTTTGAACCACTTGTTCCGGCACGGCACGGGTGAGATCGACGTGCAGCAACCCGTTTTCCATCACCGCTTCGCCGACTTCGACCCCATCGGCCAACACGAAGCTGCGCTGAAACTGGCGGGCGGCGATGCCACGGTGCAGGAAAATGCGCCCTTCGCTGTCGTCGGATTGGCGGCCACGAATGACCAATTGCCGGTCCTCGATCGTGATCGAAAGGTCGCCTTCGGCAAAACCGGCCACGGCCAGCGTGATGCGATAGGAGGTATCCGAAGTCTGTTCGATATTGAAAGGCGGGTAGCCTTCGTTACCGGATTTGGCGTTCCGCTCGAGCAAACGCTCGAGCTGTTCGAAGCCAAGAAGATAGGGGTGTGACCCCAAGGTAAGTTTTGTCATTCGACACGGGCCCTTATCAAAGGTTCAAGCGACTCATGTTATTTGCGGCCCCGTTTTGGCAACCGCGTGTGTTAAATATGGGAGCGCTATGCGGATCGTGCAAGGGCTTTGCGAAATACCGCGAAAACAGTATCTTGGGGGACGCCTCGGGGAAGGGAATCACTCTGGCATGAATGCGCCGTCCGATCTTTCGATGAAAAACGATGATGTATTGCGCGTGGAGCTTGAAGTGTTCCGCCGCGAACATCGTGACCTTGACGAGGCGATCCGTGCGCTGGAGGACAAGAGCACGGCGGATCAGCTGACGATTAAGCGGCTGAAAAAGCAGAAGCTGAAGCTGAAGGATAAGATCGCGATTATCGAGGATCGGCTGACGCCGGATATCATCGCCTGAGCTTCACCTGAGTTTCGCCTGAGAGGCACCTGGGAGGCACCTAAGTCAGCTAGGTCACTCGGGAAAGAGGCCGTTTTCACGGGCGATACGGTGCATCAATGCGTTCATCACGCCATCGTCGGCAAAGGCTGTGAGACGTTCGAGCGCGGTGTCTTTGGCCGGGGAGAAGTGACGCATTTGCGCCCGCCGCTGTGGTGTTGCGCGCGGATAGGGGGTGGCATATTCGGCCATGCCACGGCGAATGGCCGCCGCGTGATCAGCCAGCCCGTGGCGCGCGAGGGTTTCGGCGAGTTGCGGCGCAAGGGTGCCCGACGAGTTGAAGAAATACTGGTGCACCGAACCATTGAACGCCTCGCCCAGAAACATATGCAGCAGGATCAGGTCGCGTTGCGGTTGGGCGGTACGTTCAAGCACGGCGTCGGCCGTGGCGGGCGTGGACCAATCGGTCAGGCAGGGAAACACCTGTGACATGAGGTATTCCATGCGAATGTCATCACTGGTATCGCGACGCATCGCTTCGTAATGGGCCAGAAGCGCGGGATCGGCGCGGACCAGTTCCAGCGCGCGGTCGATCGGTTTCGGCTGTGCCGCGTTATAGCGTCGGGAGATGACGCGAAGGGCCTCGCGCAGCACCGGGTTGGTGATCTTGCCGGTGCCATCCGTCCATTGGGCGCGGCGTTTGGCCGGGGTCGTATTCCAGACCGGATAGGCGTTTTTCGCCGCTTTGAGGGCCGCGGATTGGTCTGACAGACCCTGACGGGCGGTGGTGTCGATAAGCAGGTCAATGATCGCGGAAACCGAGAGCGTCGTTGCCGCAATCATGGAATCGCCACGGTCAACAAAGGCCACGTCCAGAAGAGCGAGCAGGCGCATGTCACGGGTGTCTGGTGGCAGGGTGTGGACTGCTTCGAGGACGGCTTGGCGGTATTCCTTGCCGGTCGGCTCGAACAGGTTTTGAGCCGCGAGCGCAGACCAGTCGATCAGCCAGTATTCCGCAAAGTGCAATTCGCGGGCCTCAAGGCGTAGGGCTTCGGCCAAGGGATAGCGGAACGTCGCGCCGGATAGGCACGGATCGGCCCGCCCTGCCCCGGCAAACCCGATGGTTGTGAGACAGGCAAGCAGCGCCAGCACTTTGAACATGGAAATCGCCTCGCAAACCGACTTGTCACAAACCCACGAAAAGCTATAGTGCCGCCTTCCTGACCAGAGGGCAACACAATGACACACCCCAAGATCGGCATCATCATGGGAAGCCAGTCTGACTGGCCGACGATGAAGGCAGCGGCGGATATTCTCGACGAATTGGGGGTGGCCTATGAGACCAAGATCGTCTCGGCGCATCGCACGCCCGACCGGCTTTGGGAGTATGGCAAGAGCGCGGTCGAGCGGGGGCTGCATGTGATCATTGCGGGGGCTGGCGGGGCGGCGCATTTGCCGGGTATGATGGCGAGCAAGACACGCGTTCCCGTGGTTGGCGTGCCGGTGCAGACCAAGGCGCTGAGCGGGGTTGATAGCCTTTATTCCATCGTGCAGATGCCCAAGGGGTTTCCGGTAGCGACAATGGCCATTGGAGCCGCTGGGGCGGCCAATGCGGGGCTGATGGCGGCCGGTATTTTGGCGGTGTCTGATCCGGCGCTGGCGGCGCGGCTGGATGCGTGGCGCGAGGCGCTGAGTGCGTCGATCCCGGAGGAGCCGGTTGATGAGTGACATGCTCCCTCTTGGGTCGGTGATCGGGATATTGGGCGGCGGTCAGCTGGGCCGGATGCTCAGCGTGGCCGCGGCGCGACTTGGGTATCGCTGTCATATATTCGAGCCGGGCGCAGGCGCCCCGGCGGGCCATGTGGCCGAAACAGTGACGCGCGCGCCCTATGAGGACGAAGCGGCGCTGACAGCGTTTGCCGGGGCCGTGGATGTCATAACTTATGAGTTCGAGAACGTGCCGACGTCGGCGCTGGACCTTCTGGAAAGCCTGAAACCGATCCGTCCGGGACGCGAGGCGTTGCGTATCAGTCAGGACAGGATCATCGAAAAGGACTTTCTGAGCGGTCTGGGCCTGAAGGTCGCCCCCTACCGCGCGGTCAATTCCGAGGCGGATCTGACGGCTGCGATCGCCGAGATCGGAGCGCCCGCGATCCTGAAAACCTGCCGGTTTGGCTATGACGGGAAGGGGCAAGCCCGCTTGTCATCGCCCGAGGAGGCCCCAGATGCGTGGGCCGCGATGCAGGGCGCGCCAAGCGTGTTGGAAGGGTTCGTAGATTTCAGCCACGAGGTGTCCGTGATCGCGGCCCGCAGTGTCAGCGGCGAAGTCGCCTGTTTTGATCCCGGCGAGAACATCCATCGAGAGGGGATTTTACGCACAACAACCGTCCCTGCCCGCCTTGCCCCGTCACAGCGCAGCGATGCGGTGCTGATCGCGGCCAATATTCTGAATGCGCTGGATTATGTCGGCGTGCTGGGCGTGGAATTGTTTGTAACGCGCCAAGGGTTGATCGTGAACGAGATAGCGCCGCGCGTGCATAATTCCGGCCA
Organism: Rhodobacteraceae bacterium D3-12; assembly: GCA_025916135.1. Taxonomy (NCBI): domain Bacteria; kingdom Pseudomonadati; phylum Pseudomonadota; class Alphaproteobacteria; order Rhodobacterales; family Roseobacteraceae; genus Phycobium; species Phycobium rhodophyticola. Next base: position 3,058,906 of record CP104793.1, read on the forward strand.
TTGGACCCAAGCGGGATGCGCCGTTGATCAGTTCGAGCAACATATCCGCGCGATCACTGGCTGGCCTCTGGGCGACGGACAGCGGTTTGCCGATGTGGTGATGGAAAACCTGATTGGCGACGATATGGACCGCCTGCCGGAACTGGCACGAAGCGCACACACGCAGGTGCATCTCTATGGCAAGGAAGATGTGAAGCCGGGCCGCAAGATGGGGCATGTGAACCGGATTGTGACGGGTTAGGAGCTTTAACCCGAGAAGGAGGTAGCCCCCCACACACAGGGTAAAGTGGGGGCCAGCCCCCACACGCAGGTTTTAGTGGGGGCCAGCCCCCACACCCCGGAGTATTTACCGCAAGATGAAGGGGCGGAAAATGTCTTCATCTTGCTGTAAATACTCATGCCCATTGCGTAAAAGGCGGCGCTGTCACCGAGCGGTGGAGCCTGCCACGCTAGGCACAAAGATAAAACGGCGAGGCCGTTCGTCGCCTCGCCGTTTTCAGAATAAAAGCGCGCGGAAGCGCACATTTGGGTTGGGTCAGTGCCCGAGGATCTGGCTCAGGAACAGCTTGGTGCGCTCGCTTTGCGGGTTGTTAAAGAACTCTTCGGGTTCATTTTGTTCCACGATTTGCCCGGCATCCATAAAGATCACGCGGTTGGCGACCTGACGGGCGAAGCCCATTTCGTGGGTCACGCAGAGCATGGTCATACCTTCTTCGGCGAGCTCGATCATCGTGTCGAGCACTTCTTTAATCATTTCGGGGTCAAGCGCCGAGGTGGGTTCGTCGAACAGCATGATGCGCGGCATCATGCAGAGCGAGCGGGCGATGGCCACACGTTGTTGCTGGCCACCGGAAAGCTGGCCGGGGTATTTGTCGGCTTGTTCCGGGATTTTCACCTTTTCAAGGAAATGCATCGCGCGCTCTTCGGCTTCGCGTTTGGGTGTTTTGCGCACCCAGATCGGGGCGAGCGTGCAATTCTCAAGGATGGTCAGATGCGGGAAGAGGTTGAAGTGCTGGAACACCATGCCGACTTCGGAGCGGATCTTGTCGATGTTCTTGAGGTCGTTCGACAGTTCGGTGCCATCGACCACGATCTTGCCCTGCTGGTGTTCTTCCAGCGCATTGAGGCAGCGGATCAGCGTCGATTTGCCCGAACCCGACGGCCCCGCGATAACAATCCGTTCGCCGCGATTGACGGTCAGGTTGATGTCGCGCAGCACGTGGAAGGTGCCGTACCACTTGTTCATGTTGTTGATTTCGATGGCGACTTCGTCGCTCACCTGCATCTTGGTGCGGTCGATTTCACGTTCGGTTGCGATTTGAGACATATACGAGCCCTCCTTAGCGATGGCCGGTGTGGAGCTTGCGCTCGAGATACATGGAATAGCGGGACATGGAGAAACAGAAGACGAAGAACATCAGTCCGATGAAGCCGTAGATCTCCCAGACGATCCCGTTCCATGCCGCGTCGGCACGGATCGAGTTGGAGAGACCCAAGGGATCAAGCAGGCCGATGATCGACACCAGAACCGTATCTTTGAACAGCCCGATAAAGGTGCTGACGATGCCGGGGATCGAGATTTTCAACGCTTGCGGCATGATCACGAGGCGCTGCGACTGCCAGTAGTTGAGGCCGAGGCTATCGGCGCCCTCATATTGGCCCGTGGGCAGAGCCGCGAGGCCGCCACGGATCACTTCGGCCATATAGGCAGAGGCGAACAGCGTGGCCATGATGATCACCCGCAGGATGATGTCGAAATTCGTGCCCGGCGGCAGGAAGATGTTCAGCAGGGTCGACGCCACGAACAGCAGCGTAATCAGCGGAACGCCCCGGATGAATTCGATAAACCCGACGCAGAGCGATTTCAGCAGCGGCAGGTCCGATTGCCGGCCCAGCGCCAGAAGAATGCCCAGCGGCAGCGACATGGCGATCGCCACAACCCCGATGGTGAGCGAGAGCATCATGCCACCGAAATCCCGGCTTTGCACAGGCTCAAGCCCGATCCGCGCGATATCGGCATAGGTGCCATCAATCGTCGTTTCGGTGAAAAGCACCTCGCCTTCGATTTTAAGGGTTTCTTCCAGCGCGGCCAGATCCTCGGCCGGGATGTCGAGCCCTTCTTCGTCGATCCGGGTTTTGAGGCTGTTGAGGCCGTTCTCGGTTTTGACCTGAGAGACGCTATCGGGGAGAGCGGCACGCGCGGTGGCGGCCTCTTCCTTGAGGACGGGGAGCTTCTCTTGCAGCTCTGGCAGGGTTTCGACCCGGCGTTTGAGCGAGAGCAGGTTAGAAAGCCGCGTATCAACAACGCCTTTGTCGCTGCGCAACCCAAGAACGATGTCGCGGGTTGGTTTCACTTCGGCAATCAGCGCGCGATAGCCCAGTTCCGAGCCATCCGCCATCAGACCACCGCTTTCGAGAAGCTTGGTGATGTCGCCTTCGGCCTTGGTGATCTTGCCCGGCAAACCTTGGAACGTGGATTGCAGGCGTTTGAGGGCTTTTTCCGCTGCGGCCTTTTCGTCCGCGTCCGTGAGGGCGGCAAAGGCGGCTTCATCGGCTTTGATCTCGGCTTCGAGTTCCGGGATCTCGGCTTTGTAGTCCTCGATTGCGACGCGCAGTTGCATCACCTTGGCCTTGGCGATGATCTTGTCTTCGAGCGGCTTCGCTTTGGCCAGACCAGCAGCGATTTCAGCATCGAGGCGGTCGGCCTCGGCTTGGTAGGTGGCGATGTCGGCGTCGATCTGCTCAAGGCGGCTATCGGTGCGGGCGGTGCCCACGGCCGTGTTGATCATGCCGGAAATACCGCCAACGCCCCAGACGAACCAGGCCACGATAAAGACGGTTGAAACGATCAGCGCCACAAGAGACGAGGTCGCGCGTTCCGCAAACACATAGACGAAATACGCCAGCACGACCCCAAGGATCACCAGCAGCGGCACCCAGACCGGACCGCCCCAGAGCATCCAAGGGAACAGCACCGGGAAAACCGCCGTGAACCACAGCAATTGGCGTGGCACCTTGTCGGAGAACAGCACCGGCCCCATGGCCACGGCCAGAAGCAGGAAAGCCAAAATCGGGCGCCAGTAGAGATCCGCCGGGTAGAAGCCAAAGAACAGCTGCACCCAACGATCCCGGATCACCCCCCAGCACGCGCCGGAGAAGTGCCCTTCGCGACCGAGTTCCAGAAGGATACCGCGGCATTCATTCAGGGATGCGGCGTTCCAAGTCGGCGAGATCATCCAAGGCAGAGCCGTTGCCAGCACATAGGCGATGAACAGCCCCGAGGCGATGGTGAGCACGGTATTGAAGGCACCCGAGAACAGGTTCGAGCGCATCCAGCCGATCACGCCAGCGGACGACACCGGTGGATCGCGTTCGGGTAGCATGGTGTCGCGCACATAGGCGACAGTTTCAGCGTGTATATCGCTCATCTTACCGCTCCACCAATTTCATTCTGTTATTATACCAATTCATCACGGCCGAAATGCTCAGGCTGATGGCGAGATAAATCAGCATCCCCAGAAGCACGGTTTCAAGCTCGCGGCCCGTTTGGTTGAGCGTGATGCCCATCAACGTGCCGGTGATGTCCATATAGCCGACCGCAATCGCCAGAGAGCTGTTCTTGGTCAGGTTCAGGTAGTTCGAGATCAAGGGCGGGATAATCACCCTGAGCGCCTGTGGCAGCACCACAAGCGACATGATCCGGTTGGGACGCAGACCCAGCGCAGCGGCGGCTTCGGATTGGCCATGGCTGATCGCGAGGATACCCGCGCGCACGATTTCCGCGATAAAGGCCGCGGTATAGAGCGACAGGGCAATCCAGAGCGCAATCAGCGAGTTGCGCAGGTGCGTGCCGCCTTCGAAGCGCGGGATGCCTTTTTCGCTGATCGCGGGCAATTCCACCTCGATCGCTTTGCCTTCGGTGAAGGTTGTGGGCAGCACGGAGAGCGGCAGGGCCTGACATTTCACGCGGGCCTTTTCGATCAGGCCGGTGTTGGTTTCGATTGTCGTGCGCGCCTTTTCAACATCGCCTTCGCCGGACTCGATAATGGCGCGAGCCTTGTCGATACCTTTTTGAAGGTGGGTGGAGTTGTTGATGAAGCAGCGATCTTTCAGCTCGACGATGGTGCTGTCGGTGCGGCTTGCTGCGACGGTCACGAGGTCACATTTGCCAACGGCCATCGCATCGAGCGAGGCGCTCGGGCTGAAATACTGCCGACGGCGCATTTGGACGTCGTTGGCCTCGAGAAACCGCAATCCGTTAAGCGAACCGGCGTCCCCGCCAGCGTGGCAATAAGAGATGCGGCCCTTTTCGGTGGCGAATTCTTCGAGCGTGCCGACGCCTTGGATGCCGGCGCCGATGAAGGCTTGTTCACGGTTCGAGGTCACGGCAGTGATCGCAAAGAAGGCGATCAGGAAGGGCACGATGGCCACACCGAGCGAGGCAAGGAAGGTTTTCGGGCGGTCGCCGGTGGCTTCTTGGATCTTGTCGGCGCGGCGACGCAGGAAACGGATGCCGAGCACCGAGACGATAACCACAAGGATCAGCACCCAGAAATAGTTGGCCGGAACCAGACGCGGGATAAACACGCCCTGATTGGAGAATGCCGTTGAGCCGAACAGAGACATCGAGGTTTCGGCATCCGGCCCGCGAAAGGAGCGCGGTTTGGGCAGGCTTTCGATCAGGATCGCCATGATAAACACGATCCAGAGCAGCACAGGCACATTGCGGAAGATTTCCACATAGACCGCCATAAGCCGCGAGACGAGCCAGTTTTTAGACAGACGCAGCACGCCGATGAGCACACCCAGAATGGTGGCGGCGATACAGCCAAGGACCGCAACCAGCAATGTATTCAACACGCCGGTCACGGCGGCGCGGAAATGCGAATGCTGGTTATTATAGTCGATCAGGCGCTGGTTGATGTCATAGCCCGCGGGTTCGCTTAGGAAGCGGAACGAGGGTTCCTTGCCAAGGTCAGCGAGGTTTTGCGCGGTGTTCGAGATCAGCCAGCCGATCAGGACGAGGAAACCGATCAGCGCGACCACCTGAATGGTCATGGAACGGTAACGGGTGTCGTAGATCAGCTGCGATAGCCGAAAGCCCTCACGCGGAGGATCGGTGAGCGTTGTCATGAATGACGTCCCTGTCTGTTGTCCGGGCGATTGTTACGGCAGGGTTGGCCCCGCTCGTTAAACCCGGTTCTTTCGTTGGGAGTGGAAAAGGGCGCGGAGATTTCCGCGCCCTTGCCCTTAGATCTTAGCGGAACGGCGGTGCGTAGATCAGGCCGCCATCGGTCCACTGTGCGTTCAGACCACGCGACAGGCCGATCGGGGTTGCTTCGCCGATGTTCTTTTCGAACACTTCGCCGTAGTTACCACCCGCCATAACGGCGTTTTTGGCCCAGTCAGCCGAGAGGCCGAGCATTTCGCCGAGGTTGCCTTCGGTGCCGAGCAGACGGTTGATTTCCGGGTTCGGACCAGCCGATGCCGACATATCGCCGATGTTGGCCGACGTAATGCCGAGCTCTTCTGCTGCGACGAGCGCGTTCAGAGTCCAGCGCACCACGTCACCCCATTCGTCGTCGCCGTGGCGAACGAGCGGGCCGAGCGGCTCTTTCGAGATGATTTCGGGCAGAACAACGTGGTCGCCCGGGTTCTCGAAGGTTGCGCGGGTCGCGGCAAGACCGGAGGCGTCTGTGGTGTAGACGTCACAGGCACCGGCGAGGTACTGCTGCTGCGCTTCGGCGTTGGTTTCGATCGGAACCGGCTCATAGCTGATGTTGTTGGAGCGGAAGAAATCCGCCAAGTTCAGCTCGGTCGTGGTGCCGGTCTGGATGCAGACGGTCGAGCCGTCGAGCTCTTTTGCCGAGCCAACACCGAGATCTTTGCTCACCATGAAGCCTTGGCCGTCATAGTAGTTCACGCCAACGAAGGTGAACTTGAGGTCCACATCGCGCGAGAAGGTCCAAGTGGTGTTCCGGGCCAGCATGTCAACTTCGCCCGACGCAAGCGCGGTGAAGCGGGTTTTACCGGTTGTCGGCACAAATTCGACCGCTTTGGGATCACCCAGAACGGCGGCGGCAACAGCGCGGCACACAGCGACGTCAAAGCCGTTCCATTCGCCATTGGCGTCTGGTGCAGCAAAGCCGACGAGGCCGGTGGTCACACCGCAGTTCAGCTTGCCACGGGCTTTCACGTCATCGAGCGTGCCAGCCGCAGCAGCCCCGGCAGCAAGGCCGGCCACTGTAAGTGCGCCAAGAAATACGGTTTTTTTCATGTTTACCTCTTCCTGATTGTCCGTCGTTTCGCCGACGGATTTGTCCGGCTGTCCCAGCCGGATACGATTTTTGAAAGGTTGCTCCCCCTTCAATGCACCCAAGTTTGGTCGGAATCATCGCAAAACGTCAAGCGATTCATCACGGGAAAGAATGTTTGCGAACCGGGGTTTCCGGCTTTTTGGTTATTTCGCAGGCGTTGACGTTTGGGAAGCTTCTGAGCAGCGCCCTTATGCGTCTGCCACGAGGCGGAACAATGTGGCCGCGTGGAGAAATGCCGAACGCTTGGTGGCAGCCAGCGCGGTGGCTTCGTCATCTGCGCCCCATTGCTCTTCTTGCCAAGTTTCATCAAGGCGCGACAGGGTCCATATCTCTTCGATCGGGCGGACCTGTTGCGCGGCGGCAAGGCCAAGCACGAAAGAGCCGCTGAGCGAAACGAGGTCATGGAATGCGGTCAACTCAAAGACGCTCATCGAAGTGGTGATGTCAGAAATCCGGGTCAGTGAGGTGGCAGATTGGGGCTGATGCACAATGCCGGTAATTGGTTTTAATTCAATACCTTGAGCGTTACGCGCCCAGTCGAGCAGCGGCGTCCAGAGGTCGTTTTGCCGGGCAACCAGTTCAGCCGGAAATTCGGCGCGGTAGCACAGAAGGTCGCTATCGCCATAGCCCGCAATCATCGCCGCCACTTCGCCATGTTGCACAGCGACCTTGTCGATGGCCGCATTGGCCGAGCGGGTGAAGGGCATGCGCGCCGGATCAATCGCCTTGTCGAGCGCGTTCCACTCTTCGGCGATCTTTTGAGCGAGCGGTTCGCAGGGCACCACAAGCGGTTGTTTGGCCGGGGTTTTGACCGCGCGGCCATCAAGGTGGACGGTGAACCCCTGCCCTTCGGGCACGACGCTGGCTTCTTTCCAGAACCGTTTGGCTTTCCATTCACTCATGAATGATTCTCCTGTTCCTGCTCCAATACGCGATCAATCGCGCCGGGAAGCGCGGCAAAATCGTCGATGATGATGTCTGCGTCAAGGCGCGCAACCGGGTGGTAACCCCAAGACACGCCGATCGCGCCGACGCGGGCGGCGCGCGCCATGTCCATGTCAAAGCTGGTGTCGCCAATCATCACCGCGCGGCCAGGCGCAACGCCCGCATCCGACAGGGCCGTGTGCAGCATCGAGGGATGCGGCTTGGAGGGGTGAAAATCGGCCACCTGCTCGGAGATGAACCAGCCCTGAAGCTCGTGATTTTCGATCAGCGCATCGAGGCCGCGTTTGGATTTTCCCGTGGCAACAGCGAGCAACGTCCAAGGGTCGGCGCGCAGCGTTTCCAGAACCGCGCGGGCGCCGGGAAAGAGCGGGCTGCTGGCCGGGCCTTTTTCAACGCGCAGGGCGTGGTAGGCCGCCTTGTAGCCATCCACCATCGCAGCGCGGTGATGGGCATGTTCATCGGGCACGAGGAGCGCGAACGCCTGTTCCAGCGAGAGGCCGACAATCGCGCGCACAGCCGCGCGGGTCGGATGCGGCAGGCCGACGTTGTCATGCGCCCGCTGCATCGAGGCAAAGATGTCGGCCTCGCTATCGACGAGCGTGCCATCGACATCGAAGACGACGAGACGCAAGTCGCTCATGTGAGGGACTCAAACGGATCTTCGGCGGCGAGATCGGGGGTCCAGCCGAGGGTGTCGAATGTGTGCTCCATATGCTCGGGCAAGGGCGCATCAACCGTGATGATCTCACGCGTGACCGGGTGTTCAAAGCGCATGGTGCGAGCGTGGAGGTGCAGTTTGGACGAAATGATGCCGCCCAGTTCAGCGCCCCAGCCATCGCCGGGGTTGTCCTGACCCGAGCCGCCATATTTGCCGTCGCCGATGATCGGGTGTCCGATCTCGGCCATATGGGCGCGCAATTGGTGGGTGCGGCCGGTGATAGGCTCCATCGCGACCCAAGCCGCGCGGCTGGCGACGCGGTAGAGCGTGGCGTATTGGGTGATCGCGCGTTTGGCGCCATAGGTGCTTTCGACATCGCGGGGATGAACGCAGTGCATCTTCTCTCCCTCGCCCTTGGCACCGTGGCCGGGGGCTTTGACGAGACCGTATTTGATTTCACCGAGGTAGGGCGTGGGCACGCCGGCGACCACTGCCCAATAGATCTTGCGGGTTTCGCGGTGGCGGATTGCCTTGGTCAGGGCTGCCGCCATTTGGCGGGTGCGCGCCAGCAGAAGGACGCCGGAGGTGTCCTTGTCGAGCCGGTGAACGAGGCGGGGTTTCTCTTCAAACCCGAAACGCAGGGCTTCGGAGAGACCATCAACGTGGCGGGTTTGTTTGGAGCCGCCTTGGGACGGCAGGCCGGGGGTTTGTTGATCGCGATGATGTGGTCGTCGCGCCAAAGCACCGCCGCCTGCATCATCTTGGTGTCCGCCGCAGAGACATGCACCGCGCGGGCCTGTGCATTGGCCAGTTCGCCGGGTTCGGGCAGCGGGGGGATGCGCACCTCTTGCCCTTCTTCGACGCGGGTGGAGGTTTTCACCCGCCCGCCGTCAACGCGCAGTTCGCCCTTGCGGCACATCTTTTCGATGCGCCCTTGGGGCAGATGCGGAAAGCGGCGGCGCAGCCAGCGGTCAAGGCGCTGATCGCCCTCGCCTGCTTCGACAGTAACGGTTTGAACCCGGCTCATGCGTAGACCCCGCGTGTAAGGATGAGCGCCAGCGCGATGGCGGCGAGTGAGAGAAGGACGGATGCGGCGACATAAAGCCCCGCGAGCGCCAGATCGCCACGTTCATAGAGCGTGAGCGCATCGAGCGAAAAGGCCGAGAACGTGGTGAAGCCCCCCAGCAGCCCGGTCATCAGGAAGGGCGCGTAGCGCAAGCTTGCGTCCTTATGCGCCAGCGCCACGACCAGCACCCCCATCAGGAACGAGCCGATCACGTTGACCGCAAGCGTGCCCCAAGGAAAGCCCGGCCCCATAAGGCGCATGGCCCCTACCGAAGTGAGATAGCGGGCAGAAGCGCCGAGCGCGCCGCCAAGGGCGACCTGAAGAAGGGGTGTAAACATGGGCGGTCTGTCTCAGGAGGGGCGCGGTTTGTCAAGCTGGCAAGGGGAATGGCGGTTCGGGGACTATGGCGGTGTCAGGGGGAGTGGCGCGGGTAGGATGCGGCGGGCCAGCGCCCCGCATCGCGGCAATATGTGGGGGGCCAGCCCCCCGCACCCCCGGGATATTTCCGGTCAGATGAAGGGGTCAGTTGCCCCGGTCGAGGCGTTTTTTGGTGAACCAGTCGAGCCGCTTTTTGAGTTCGCGTTCAAAGCCGCGTTCCACGGGTTGATAGAGAACCGGGCGTTTCATGCCGTCAGGGAAGTAGTTTTGCCCGGAGAAGCCATCTTCGGCGTCGTGGTCATAGGCGTAGCCGGTGCCGTAGCCTTCGTCCTTCATCAGCTTGGTCGGCGCGTTGAGGATATGTTTGGGGGGCGGTTCGGAGCCGGTTTTCTTGGCCGCGGCCATTGCGCCTTTGTAGGCGACATATGTGGCGTTGGATTTGGGGGCGAGCGCGAGGTAGGTGACGGCCTGCGCCAGTGCCAGTTCGCCCTCGGGAGAGCCGAGGCGTTCGTAGGTTTCCCAAGCGTGCAAGCAATGGGTTTGGGCCTGCGGATCGGCGAGGCCGATGTCTTCGACCGCCATGCGGGTGATGCGGCGGGCGAGGAAGCGCGGGTCTTCGCCGCCCGCCAGCATGCGGGCGAACCAATAGAGCGCCGCGTCGGGGTCAGAGCCGCGCACGGATTTATGCAGGGCGGAAATGAGGTTATAGTGTTCCTCGCCGCCCTTGTCATATTTGGCGGCGCGGCGCATCAGCCGGGTGGTGAGCGCATCGGTGTCGAGCTTGCCTTTGGGCGTCCATGCGGCGACCTGTTCGATCAGGTTCAGCAGCGCGCGGCCATCGCCATCGGCCATTTCCAGAAGCGCCTCACGCGCGGGGCCATCGAGGGGCAGCCCGGTTTCAAGCTCTTGTTCGGCGCGTTGGGCGAGGCGTTCAAGCGCCGCGAGGTCAAGGCGTTTGAGGGTGAGCACCTGTGAGCGCGACAAAAGCGCGGCGTTGAGTTCAAAGCTGGGGTTTTCGGTGGTGGCGCCGACCAGCAGTATGGTGCCGTCTTCCATATGCGGCAGGAAGCCGTCTTGCTGGGCTTTGTTGAAGCGATGGATTTCGTCAACGAAGAGCAATGTCCCCTGCCCGTTGGCGCGACGGTGTTTGGCGGCCTCGAACACTTTGCGCAGGTCGGGAACGCCGGTGAAAATCGCGCTGATCTGAACGAAATGCAGGTCGGTTTCATCGGCCAAAAGCCGGGCGATTGTGGTTTTACCAACGCCCGGCGGCCCCCACAGGACGAGCGAGGACAGGGAGCCAGAGGCCAGCATCACGCCAAGCGGACCTTCGGGGCCGAGCACGTGATCCTGCCCGATCACCTCGACCAAGGCACGTGGGCGCAGGCGGTCGGCCAAGGGGCGCGGGCCTTTGGCGGGTTGGTCAGATGCGGTGGAGGTGTCGAACAGGTCGGGCATAGGTTGGGCATTCCGGAATGGCGCGAGACCGTCTTAGCGCGTTCGGGCGGTGGGGGGAATTGGATTTGGGGCGGGATGCTGACAGCGGGCTGTCAGCATCTGGTCTACAGGCGAAACCGCAGCACCCGCCGTTGATTGCCGCGCTGCACATCGAGAATGAGCCAGCGCTTGGCGTCACGCAGCAGCGTTGCGGCTTGGGCGGTGTCAGTCAACGGCACCTCGTTGATGGCGCGCAGCACATCACCACGCGCCAGACCGGCACGCGGACCAGCCGGGCCGGGATCGGTGACGACGACCCCCGTGGTGGAGAGCGGCAGGCCGAATTCGGCGAGGACGGCGGGGTTGATGTTGGAAAGCTCCAACTGCGGAATGGCGGCGCGCGCTGTGGTGAGCAAAAGCGCACGCGCGGGCGTGTCGGGGGCGGCGATCAGGTTCACCTCAACCTCGTGCGCTTTGCCATCGCGCACACGCGTGATCGAAACGGATTTGCCGAGCCCCGCAACCGTCATGCGAAAGACCATTTCATCGGGGGTATTCACCGTCTGCCCGTTCACTGCCGTTATCACATCACCGGGGCGGAACCCGGCCGCGAGAAAGGGGCTGACCTCATGCAGGTCAGAAATCACGATCCCCTGAGGCGAGGCGAGGCCGAGGCTTTCTGCGATGGCGGGGTCGACCGGTTGGCCGTTCATGCCGGCCCAGGGACGATTGAAGCGGGTTTCACCCGAGCGGGCCTGTTCGACAAAGCGTTGCACTAGGGTTGAAGGGATCGCAAAGCCGATGCCGTTGGAGCCGCCGGAGCGGGTGAGGATGCGGGTGTTGATACCGATCAGAGCGCCGTTCACGTCAATCAGGGCACCGCCGGAGTTGCCGGGATTGATGGCGGCGTCGGTCTGGATGAAGTAACCACGCGCCGAGCCAGTGGCGGTGCCGGAACGCGCAAGGCCCGAGACGATGCCGGAAGTTACCGTTTGGCCGATGCCGAAAGGGTTGCCGATGGCGAGCACCAATTCACCGACCTGCACCGTTTCGCTATCGCGCAGGGGGAGAAAGGGCAGCTTTGGCGCGTCTTGGATTTGCAGGATGGCGAGGTCGCTATCCTGATCCGCCAATAGGATGCGGGCGTCATATTCGCGCCGATCATTCAGCACGACGCGAATATCGGTCGCCTGCCCGACAACATGGTAGTTTGACACCACAATACCGGTTTCAGAGAGGATCACGCCCGAGCCGAGGCTGTTCTGCACTTGCGGGCGGGGTTTGCCAAAGCCTTGGAAGAAGTCCTGAAAGAACGGGTCATTGGCAAAGGGGCTGGTGTCGCGCACCTGAACCACGCGTTTGGCGTAGATATTCACCACCGCCGGGGCGGCCTGTTTCACGAGCGGCGCGAAGCCGAGGGCGATTTCGGTTTGTGAGGTTGGCACGCGCGTGTCGGCAAGGACGGGACCGGTCGGAGCGGCGAGCGCGAGGCAGAGGAGAATGTGACGGATCATGAGGGCACCCTTTGATGATGGGTCGAATATGATCGTGGGCTTGCTGTGTTTCAAGCCGCTCTGGAAGCCGCGCTGGAACCTGTGAGCGGGCTTGGGCGTTGATCCTGTGTATGGCATTGCAAAGGAGGCTATCATGGCAGACCGACAGCGATCACAGGACGGCAAGCGCGAGACCGAGGAGTATATCGACAGCGCAGAGACCCCGTCGCATCAGGGGCGTTCAGGTGGCAATCTGGAACGGCAAGTCGGCACCCGAGATTTGCTCAAACGCGCCGAGCAGGACCGGCCCGGGGTGACGCGCGTTCGCAAGTCCGAAGAAAAGCAGAACGACAGCTAGGGAGGTTGAGACATGGCAAAGATTAGAAATGGCACATGGATCGTTGTGACCGACAGCGAGAAGGCGCTTTTTATGCGCAACCTGACAGACCATCAGGATCCTCATCTAGAGGTGACTGACAAGGACAAGCAGGAGAACCCGTCTGATCGTGAGCAATCGGCCAACCGGCCGGGGCGGATGCAGGACAACGGTGTTCAGCAGCGTTCGGCGATGGATGACACGGATTGGCATGAACTCGCCAAGGAGCGGTTCGCGGCTGATCTTGCGCAGAAGCTGTATGGCATGGCGCATAAAGGGAGCTTTGAGCGGCTTATACTTGTGGCGTCGCCTCAGGTTTTGGGCGATTTGCGGCGCGAGCTGCATCAGGAAGTCGCCAACAAAGTGGTGGCCGAGATACCGAAAACGCTCACCAATCATCCGGTGGAAGAGATTGAAGCCTTGGTTAAGAAAGAACTGGATGCGGCTTGATCCGGTCGCGCCTGACGGGCTTTGGTGCGGAAGGACGGGGGGCTTGCTATGGCCCTCCCCGTCCTTTCGGAATGTCCGTCAAGGGCGGTGAAGACCCGTTAGCTTCACGCCAGCCAAACAGCCAGCAGCGCCAGTGCTGCGGGCACCGCCTGAACATACAGAATGCGGCGCGACGCGGTGGCGGCTCCGAAGAGACCCGCCACGAGGACGAAGAGCAGGAAGCAGGTGGCGACGTTGCGCGCCCACAGCGGATCAGAGATCAGCAAAGACCAGATCAGACCAGCGGCGAGAAAGCCATTATAGAGCCCCTGATTGGCGGCCATCGCCTTGGTCGGGGCAAAGAGGTCACGCGGAAATTCGCGGAACACTTTGGGGCCTTTGCTTTCCCAGGCCATCATCTCGAACCACGCGATATAGAGGTGAAGCACAGCGATCAGCGCGACGAGGATCGTGGCAGCGAGAGAGACAAGAGTCATTGGGTGTTTCCTTGGGTTGGACGTGTCGGGCAAGCGTAGCGTGGTGCACGGGGCCTTACAAAGAAAAACCCCCGCCGGTTTGGGCAAGGGTTTCTAATTCTTTTAGGTCCAGTGCGAGAAATTAATCTTCGACCAGCTCCGCATCCGCTTCTGCTTCAACGCGGGCCTTGTCGGCGGCGCCTTTGGCGGCGGGGTCGCGGTCAACCAGTTCGATGATCGCCATGGGCGCCATATCACCGTAACGGAAGCCGGCTTTGAGAACACGGGTGTAACCACCGGCGCGTTCTTTATAGCGCGGTCCGAGAATTTCGAACAGCTTGGCAACGTCTTTGTCTTGCTTGAGCTGGGCTGCGGCCTGACGACGGGCGTGAAGATCGCCACGTTTGCCGAGCGTGATCAGCTTGTCCATGATGCGCTTGAGCTCTTTGGCCTTGGGCAGGGTCGTTTTGATCTGCTCATGCTCGATCAGCGAGCCAGCCATATTGGAAAAGAGCGCCTTGCGGTGCTCGTGGGTGCGGTTGAGGCGACGATAGCCTTTTGCGTGACGCATGTTTCTTACTCCTAATGTGCCCGTCTACCAGGCGTGTTTTGCTTTGTCTGGCCAGCGATGCGTGTCACCGGCTCTCCTTGGGGCGAATTGCCCGGGTCTTGGTGCCCGCGCTTTGCGGCGCGGGGTGGGTGGGCGGGAGCGCCGCAAAGCGCGTCCCGTCCTTCATTCTCAGAACGCGTCTTCGAATTTCTTGGCCAGATCTTCGATGTTGTCTGGCGGCCAGTCTTCGACGTCCATACCGAGATGCAGACCCATGCCCGAGAGCACTTCCTTGATCTCGTTGAGCGACTTGCGGCCGAAGTTCGGGGTGCGGAGCATCTCGGCTTCGGTTTTCTGGATCAGGTCGCCGATATAAACGATGTTGTCGTTCTTGAGGCAGTTTGCCGAACGAACAGACAGTTCCAACTCGTCCACTTTCTTGAGCAGCAGCGGGTTGAATTCGAGACCATCGTCTTCTTCCTGACGGCCAGCGGCTTCGGGCTCGTCGAAGTTGACGAAGATGCCGAGCTGGTCCTGAAGGATGCGCGCGGCGAAGGCCAGAGCATCGTCAGGGGTGATCGAACCGTCGGTGTCGATTTTCAAGGTCAGCTTGTCATAGTCGAGAACCTGCCCCTCACGCGTCGGCTGCACGTCATAGGAGACGCGTTTAACCGGCGAGTAGATCGCATCGATCGGCATCAGGCCGATGGGCGCGTCTTCGGGTTTGTTTTTCTCGGCGGCGACATAGCCTTTGCCGGTGTTAACCGTCAGTTCCATGTAGAGATCCGCGCCCTCATCGAGGTGGCAGATTACATGTTCGCGGTTGAGGATCTCGATGCCCGCGCTGTCGGCGATATCACCAGCAGTGACAACACCCGGCCCCTTGGCATTGACCGAAAGGCGCTTGGGCCCTTCGACTTCCATGCGCACGGAGACACCTTTGAGGTTCAAAACGATGTCGGTCACGTCTTCACGCACGCCGGCAACGCTGGAGAATTCGTGCAGCACGTTGTCGATTTGCACGCTTGTGATCGCGGCACCCTGTAGCGAGCTCATCAGAACCCGGCGCAGCGCGTTGCCCAGCGTGAGACCAAAGCCGCGCTCAAGCGGTTCGGCCACGATGGTTGCCTGACGAGTCGGGTCATTGCCCGGTTTCACGTCAAGCTGCGTGGGCTTGATCAGTTCCTGCCAATTCTTATGGATCATGCGTCCCTCCATTCTTGTCTTCGTCCCCATGTCCAAAGGACAAAGACGCCCGAGGTTTCTAAAAGCGCAAATGAGGCCCGCGAAAGTCTGCGGACCCCATCAATTCGTAAATACTTAGACCCGGCGGCGTTTCGGCGGGCGGCAGCCGTTGTGGGCCATCGGGGTCACATCACGGATCGAGGTGATGTTGAAACCAACAGCCGCCAGCGCGCGCAGCGCCGACTCACGGCCCGAACCGGGGCCCTGCACTTCGACTTCGAGCGTTTTCACGCCGTGTTCCTGCGCCTTGCGGCCCGCGTCTTCTGCGGCCATCTGAGCGGCGTAGGGTGTCGATTTCCGCGAGCCTTTGAAACCCATGGTGCCAGCCGACGACCAAGAGATCGCATTGCCTTGCACGTCCGAGATCAGGATCTTGGTGTTGTTGAACGAAGAGTTCACATGAGCAACGCCTGCGGCGATGTTCTTGGAGACCTTACGCTTGGTGCGTTTTGTATCGCGTGCCATTCTCTGAGCCCTCCCTTATTTCTTCTTGCCGGCAATGGCCTTTGCGGGGCCTTTGCGGGTGCGTGCGTTTGTGTGGGTCCGCTGACCGCGCACGGGAAGGTTCCGACGGTGACGCAGGCCGCGGTAGCAGCCAAGGTCCATCAGGCGTTTGATGTTCATCTGCACTTCGCGGCGCAGGTCACCTTCGACGTCGTAGTTGGCGTCGATGTGTTCGCGGATGGCGAGAACTTCGGCGTCCGAAAGCTCGTTCACACGACGGG